>CAYQNR010000095.1:0-8897 GCA_964418945.1 uncultured Desulfobacteraceae bacterium | reverse complement strand
GCTTGTCGAACGGCTTGTCGAACGGCTTGTCGAACGGTTCGAGGGTTCGAGTGCATAGAGCAAAGGGCAAATTAGCTCATAGCTGATAGCTGATAGCTCATAGGCAATAGAGGGATTAAGGATTAGGGATTAAGGATTATGTGGTAGCGGAGCATCTTTCTTAGTCCTTTAATCCATACCCCCTTAATCCTTACCCCTTTGCTCATTGCTCTTTGCTCATAACTAAAAGCTAATAGCTAATACCTAAAAGCTAATAGCTAATTGCTAATTGCTAAAAGCGGGAGCTATATGGATATTTCAGGTATGGCCTATTCTTTTTTAAGAGATCACGGCATGAGCGCCGATGATGTGGACATGGATGAAGTCTGCAAAAACATGCTCTCGGAAATGGAATCTGGCCTGAAGGGTAAAAAAAGCAGTCTGGAAATGATACCCACCCACGTGGATGTGCCTGCTCGAATACCCCCCCTTGAGCCGGTTGTGGTTCTGGATGCAGGCGGGACACATTTTCGCTCCGGGCTTGCCTATTTCACAGAATCCGGCGAGTTCCGGATCAATTCCTTTTCCAGAACATCCATGCCCGGATCCGAAACATACCTGAGCAAGGATGAATTTTTCCTGACAATAGCCGACGTGGTTCGCAATATCGTAGATCGGAGCGACAGGATAGGATTCTGTTTTTCCTATCCAACAGAGATATATCCCAACAGAGACGGTCGCCTGATTCGATTTGTAAAGGAAATTAAGGCCCCGGAGGTTGAAGGAGAATTGATAGGGGAGAATCTCCTTGCAGCGTTAGGTGTGAAAAAAAAGATCGTGATACTCAATGATACGGTGGCCACCCTATTGGCCGGAAAAGCAGCTGAGACCACCAAGTCCTATTCCGGCTACATCGGTTTTATCCTGGGGACGGGAATGAACGGCAGTTATGTGGAATCCCGCTTTAACATCGATAAATTGAAAGTGAAGCAGGGGGATCAAATCATCAATACCGAACTGGGAAATTTTACCAAGCTTAACCGGGGCGTGATAGACATAGAGTTTGACAACGGTACGGTTAACCCAGGGGTGAATTCCTTCGAGAAGATGATTTCCGGCGGTTACCTTGGAGATCTGGTGCTTAACACCTTGAAAAAGGCCGCGGATAAAGGGCTTATTAAAGACAAAACTGCCAGAAGACTGAGTGCCGTATCAAACCTTAAGACAAAAGACCTTAATGATTTTTTATGCTTACCCCGGGGAGGGAATACCCTGGCTGATATCTTGGATGAAGAGAGCAATGAGGATAACGAAACCATTCATTATCTGGTTTCCAGCCTGGTGGAACGGGTCGCGAAACTATCAGCGGCCGCGCTTTCCGCCTTGTGCCTCAAGTCTGGAGCAGGATATTCGGCATCAATGCCTATTTGTGTGACCGTGGAAGGAACAACTTTTTATAGGCTTACGAATCTGCGGAAACTTACCCTCTTCTACCTCAGGCATTACCTGACCGACCAGAAGGGGATACATACCGATGTTATTTCCGTAGAAGATGCCACCATTAAGGGTGCCGCCATTGCGGGCCTGTCCTGAGTAATCCCATGACCAGACCTCCAGTCATCCCTGTCTTTTCAAGACGAGAGCTATTAGGGTTCAAGGATTCAAGTAAAACACTAAAAAAAAGCCAACACTTGAACCCTTCTTCATATTTCGTCTCTCCAAGAACAGCCGTGACCTACTGCGGAAAGACGGGTTAATATTATTCCTCTATCTCGCCCTGGATGGCACCAAGGCGGAGGGCAGTTCCTTTTTTGAGAGACTATCGGGAGGGCGCTGTTATTTCAGGAGGTTACGGGTGGGGGACCCCCTGGCCCCGAGCGAAGCCGAGGGGAACAGCGGAGGGGGTAGGCATCCCACGCCCGTAACCACTTGAAATTACCAGCCCGGGAGATCTGGAACGAAAAAAAAGGAACTGCCCTCCGGCTACCGCGGTTCACGATGTTATCATATTGGTTATCAAGAGGGACGTCATGATGGATAACGGTATCAGCAATATTAGGTCAGCCCTGTTCTCCTCAAGATGACATGAAAGCCCTATCTGATTTAGCCTGTCATAAGAAAGAGTGGTTTCATTTCAAAGCTTCTGTAATAGGGCCGTAGACGTTCCGTGTCATAGTGAGCCTTTACATCGAGGTTTTTTTTGGAATTTACCACAACCTCTATCGGTACATTGTCGTATCGACCGTTCTTAAGTACCACAAGGCGTCCGTGGATTTTCTCAAGGATAAGATCCAGTGCGAGGTTGCCGTAAGCCATGGGCACAATTGAATCAATAGCATCAGGGTCCCCGCACCGAACCAGATAACCTAACTTCTGATTGATAATATTTATCGGCTTGCCCTTATTGTATTTGGCGGCGCGTTGCCTTAATTCAGAAGAAACAAGGTCACCTATTCCTCCAAGCTTCTTATGACCGTAAGCATCCTTTCTTGCCTCTTTAAAAACCATTTCACCACCCTCGAACATGGCGCCTTCCGATACCAAGACCACGGAATATCTGCTGGGGTTTTTAAAGCGATCCTGCGCGAGGAGTTCGGTGAGAAGTTCTATATCAAATTTGTGTTCAGGAATCACGCATCGGTTTGCGCATCCGGCCATAGTGGGGATCATAGCAGTGAATCCGGCGTAACGCCCGAAAACCTCGAGGACCAGGAATCGCTCATGGGAACCGGCAGATGTGCGCAGGCTATTGGTCATGGATATTGTACGGGTCACGCACGTGCTGAATCCAATACAATAGTCGGTACCGGGCACGTCGTTATCCATAGTTTTTGGAATGGCAACTACTTTTACCCCCTCCTGATACAATCTTACACCGTAGCTGAGGGTATCGTCCCCGCCGATAGGTATTAGATAATCTACCCCCAAAAAATTTAGGTTCTTTAAGACCTCCGCTGTAAGGTCATTCATTTCAGCCTTGTATGTATCCTGCAGGTGCGCCGGAACATTATCCTTGGATACGTGGCTGGGCCGAACCCGCGAGGTGTGGAGAAAAGTCCCGCCGGTACGTCCTGCCTTGTTTACTATTTCCTCGGTCAGGACCTGGTAGTGCTCCGTGTTGTCGGCGTCCTTGTCGGGAATCATCTCTATTATACCCTGCCAGCCGTGACGTATTCCTATTACCTTGAATCCTTCACGGATAGCCCGGATGGTGATAGCCCGGATGGCGGGGTTGAGGCCAGGTACATCACCACCTCCCGTAAGGATTGCGATAACACCCTTCTTTGTGTCAACATTCGCCATTTTATTGCCTCCCTTTGCATCCCCGGAAATCTATGTCCGGTTATACTTCTCTAATTATACACCTCTAATCCTCGAATACTCAAGGTTCATCCGGTTAATGAGTACGTAAAGAAGTAGATGAGGGCCCTTGAACCCTGATACGTGTCTTCTTGACAAGATCGGCCGTGGGCGGAGGGCTGTCCCCTTTCTTCGTTCCGGATCTCCCGGGCTGGTCATTTCAAGGAGTTACGGCCGTGGGATGCCTACCCCCTCCGCTGTTCCCCTCGGTTTCACTCGGGGCCAGGGGGTCCCCCACCCGTAACTCCCTGAAATAACAGCGCCCTCCCGATAGTCACTCAAAAAAGGGACAGCCCTTCGCCCTAGCGCCATAGCTTAGGGGCCACTCATGGTCACGGCTGTTCTTTTCAAGACGACATCTCAAAAAAGGATTCCACCCAAGGCATGCAGTGGGCTTATTTTCAAGGGTTTGCTCCGCCAGACCCCCTGGCAGAATTTCCCATTGCTACCAGGAAAAGGTTTGCCAAACCCTTGAAAATAAGCCCACGTCCTCCGAATACTATAGATGTCGTCTTGAAAAGAACAGCCGTGACCGGATATTACCGATACCTTTATCCAGTCATGATCTTTTTTGTCGGTCCGCCCGCCTCGTCTTGTTTTGTGCAGAGTCAGTGCACATAAACGAGTTCGCTGCTTAAAAGAGAACCCCATGCGCCATATACCGAAAAACAGTTAGATATTATTAACTAGCGTACTTATTAACCGGGTGAGCCATACTCAACTACCGGAATAATGAACCCCTAGCTTCTTCGCTTGTCTGTAAAATATACTCTTCTTAGCACCGCGACGCTTTCGATGATCATCCAGATCTCAAGCATAAGAACGGCAAATCCTATGGAGAAAAGGAGCCAGTCCGAGGTGGTAATGTATCCTATCAGGTTTATAACCATGGCCCATCCTGTCATTATAATCATAAAGGCCATGGGCAAAAGCGTGTATTTAAGGGGAAGCCTCTTGTGAGCCAGGTAGATGGTTATGACTAGGAGGGCGAGTCCCGCAAGCAGCTGGTTAACGGAGCCGAAGAGGGGCCATAGAGTTTTGGCTCCCTCTCCGCTTCCGTTGTAAAAGGCCAGGATAAAAGCAGTGCTTACGGCTATAATAGTGGCCGGATGCCGTCTGGCCAGGACAGGAGCTCCCCAGGCGGTGGACAGCTCGCTGATGATATATCTCTGGAGACGGGTAGCGGTATCAAGGGTGGTAGCCGCGAAAGATACCACAAACACACCCATTATGGTCATGGTAATCTGGACAGGGATGCCGAGAGTCTTGATCATGTTCGCCGCGCCCGTCACAAAGGCCTCTATATTGGCCTCTAGGCCCTTGGCGGCCACATAGCTTGAGTAGTGTTCGTTGAATGCCGCCGCGCCCGTAAGCGTAATATCGCCTTTGGTCAAACCCAGCCCGATTCCGGCCCCGCAGGCCACGAGCACGCAGGCGGCAAGCAGACCTTCAAGCAGCATGCCCCCGTATCCTATGTAAAGGGAATTACTTTCCGAATCACACTGTTTTGATGTGGTCCCTGATGATACCAGGGAGTGGAACCCGGAAATGGCTCCACAGGCTATTATGACAAACATCATGGGTATGAGAGGAGGCGCCCCCTCCGGCGAGAGGTTGAACGAGGGTGCTACCATGTCGGGCCGCGAAAACAGAAGACCCAACAAAATCAGGGAAAGAGCGATAAAGAGCTGGTGAGAGTTGATATAATCGCGAGGCTGCAGCAGGGTCTGGACCGGCAGTGTTGACGCGATATACGCGTAGATCAAAAGGATAATCACCCAGCAGGCAACGGGATTAATACCGAAGACAGCAGGCATTTCGATGGGGACATAGGCGCCTATGATCACTGTTATGTACATAAGGGTTACTGCTATTATGCTGAGTGGGAGGTGGGGAAGGCCTTTATTATATACCATATAACCAAGCCACATGGCGATGGGAATCTCAAGCCACAAGGGGATCACTGCATAGGGGAACAGGGTAAACACAAGGGCTATCACCACACCGAAGATGGCCACCACGATCCAAAGTTCGAAAAAGATGATGATGAGAAAAAGCGTCCTGACCCGTTTATTGATAATATCGGACGCAATGTCCCCTATGGAACGACCCTGGTTCCTCAGGGATACCACCAGGGAACCGAAGTCATGCACGGCACCCATAAAAATGGACGCGACAAGGATCCAGATCATGGCAGGGACCCATCCCCAGATAACAGCAATGGCAGGTCCTACTATGGGACCGGTGCCGGCGATGGATGTAAAATGGTGGCCGAAAAGAATGGATTTCTGAGTGGGTACAAAATCTATATCGTCACGCAATGCGACACTGGGACAAACGGCATTTGGATCCAGTTTAAAGAGCTTCCTCCCCAGGAATTTTCCATAGGTATGGTAGGCGACAAAATACAATATTACAGTTCCTATGATCAATATTAATGAATTCACAACAGGCTCCTTTCGTCCGGATCCTTTCCGGATAGGTTGTAACAAGAACAGGGTGTAGCTACTAGGAGGCTTTAATTAATGGAAATTGTGATGGAATTAGCACTTACCTTTCAAAAAGTCAAGCGATCAGGGGACCGGAATCTGCTGTCCGATATCCTTATAGTCTGTAATACCTGCAGGTTCCGGGTATTATCAGATCCTGTTTCCCGGCTAATGATTCTTAACTGTTGACACATAGATTATACTGCTATATTTTCCGGGAAGAGCTGTTCAGGCGGCTTAACCCCCGGGCATTTTTGTTGATTTTCGATACTGCAAATGTGGTTTCTTTTTTTGGTATAGGGTTCAATGTTGGTAGCCTGGGAAAAACAGGAGAGGAGCATATCGGATGGTGGAAGGGAAAATGCATAAAAGGGTCCCAGTAGAAGAATCCGTTGGCATGGTGCTCGGTCATGATGTAACCCGAATTGTCCCCGGTGAATTCAAGGGCCCCGGCTTCAAAAAGGGCCATATTATCAAGGACGAAGACATACCGGCCCTTCTCGATATGGGAAAGAAACATGTGTATATACTAAAGCTCGGGGAGGGGATGGTCCATGAAAACGATGCCGCCGAGAGGATCGCAAGAGGGGCGGCGGGAAAGAATATCAAGCTTACCCCTCCTTCCGAAGGGCGGATAAACTTTCTAGCTGCAGGTCCCGGTCTGTTGAAAATCAATGTCGACGCCCTCCAGCAGATCAACATGATCAATGAGGTTATCCTGGTGACAATGCATACCAACCAGCAGGTTGCCTCCGGCAACCCGGTGGCCGGCACTCGCATTATACCTCTTGTGACACAGGATTTGATCGTGAGCAAAGTGGAACAGATCTGCGGGGATAATTTCCCGGTTATTGACGTGAAACCCTTCAGGTCCCTGGATGTGGGTCTTATCACCACCGGAAACGAGGTCTATTCAGGCCGCATTTCTGATAAATTCGGCCCGGTAATCAAGGCCAAATTCGCCGAATTGGGATGCCGGGTTGTTAAACAGGTATTTGTACCCGATGAGATCGACCTGACCGCGCAGGCCATACATGATTTTGTCGGGAAAGGTATTGACTTAATAGCCTTGACGGGCGGCATGTCCGTGGACCCTGATGATCAGACCCCTGCCGCTATAAGAGCGGCTGGCGCCGAGGTCGTTATCTACGGTGTGCCTGTATTGCCCGGGGCCATGTTCATGCTGGCCCGTATAGGGGATATCCCTGTGGTGGGGTTGCCGGGATGCGTCCTGTATTACCACGCCACTATCTTTGACCTTATTATCCCGAGGATCGTGGCCGGAGAAGAGGTCACCGCTCAGGACATCATCCGACTGGGACATGGTGGATTTTGTCCGATATGTAAAGAGTGCAGGTACCCCATGTGTCCTTTTGGCAAGAGTTGTTGAAAAAGCGGAAGGGCCTAATTTTATGTTGACAATAGGGGTTTAAATCATAGAATAGAAAATAACGCGGGAATAGCTCAGCTGGTAGAGCCTCACGTTGCCAACGTGATTGTCGCGGGTTCGAGTCCCGTTTCCCGCTCCAGAATAATGCACCATCAACCTTGGCGGCATAGCCAAGTGGCTAAGGCAGCGGTCTGCAAAACCGTTATTCACCGGTTCGAATCCGGTTGCCGCCTCCATTGAAAACAAAGGGTTTACAAGTTTTATCAGTGACTTGTAAACCCTTTGTTGTTGCTTTTCAAATTCTAGAGAAATCGACTAAAAATACCCTTTTTTACTATCAACTTACATCAAATCTCCACCATCTAAATCATGGTCAAAGCCATGCACAAAAAGGAATTTGAAGGCAAACCTCCAGATTGAAATGATCCCAGAGAATGAATGTTAAGTTTTGGCAAGTATCTGCAACTCACGATACTGCCAAATTCACAATTCAAGGTTTGACCCCAATTACACCAATTATTTCAGATTGAAATGATCCCAGCGCATGACTTCTGCTGTCAATCAAAACTCCTGATCCCACCACAAAATGTTTAGATTATAGTTTGTAATCTAATATAAATTTCAATAGAATGAATGTTAAGTTTTGGCAAGTAACTACAACTCACGATACTGCCAAATTCACAATACAAGGTTTGACCTCAATTCTTTTTCGGTATAGTGTTTGCAATCGTCATAATATTTATTTAAAATCCATATGAAAGCTTTAGCAAGAATTTAAAAGAAAGAATAACCTTTAAAAGAGGTTTTTATGGATTGATATAAAGCCCATTTCCAATAGAGAAGTGGGGTTTTATATTTTTAAGTTCAACCCCATAGAGGAGGAATTAAGAATGGAAAAAATTCTAAAAAAATATTCTATCATTTTAATTTGTGTTTTATTCTTATTAGGTTCTATTGGATGTTCCGTTTATATGGCAGCCAAACAACCTGATAAGAAGGATATTGACTTGTTTAAAATTGGAACCCCTCGTAGTATGCTGTTGGCTGAATTTGGCCTTCCTGCCGTTTCTGAAGTGAGAGAAGACGGGAAAAAATACGAAATCTATAGATTTACTCAGGGTTATAGTGGTGGTGCAAAAACTGGTAGGGCTGTTTTCCATGGTGCTGCGGATATTGTAACTTTAGGTTTATGGGAAGCAGTAGGGACACCAACTGAAGGTGCTTTTGATGGAACTGAAATGGCATATGAAGTCAGATATGATGAAAACGATAAAATTGACCAAGTCGTTTTGTTAAAGAAAAAATAACTTTACCAGAGGTTGTTATAGACTGAATAATAAGACCCTATTTTCTCAAATAGAGAGGTAAGGTTTTGTTTTTTTGTTCTTAACCAAGACACTAATATATAGATATAAGTTAACCTTTTGAAGATAGAGGTTAAACTATGTGTAAAGAGAGTGATAAACGAAATGAAGAATCAACTCAAGATTTTCGGATGTTATATAATATATCCAGAGATGACATAAAATATGTGAAAGGTCGTCAATGGGCAATTACAAGAAAGGGGTCAAGTTTTTAGTTGACTCATGTTTAGATCATTCTTCAACTGCTCCACCAGTCTGTTCACTTCTTTGTCTTTGGCTATTTAGTATAACCGGAATGCTCTTCAATAATTTAAT
>CAYQNR010000094.1:0-8910 GCA_964418945.1 uncultured Desulfobacteraceae bacterium | reverse complement strand
TTATCCCTATCTTGTTGAGTTACTGACACCGAAAAGATCCGGTGACGATCTGATTGAAAACTTTCTAGATAGATTCTCTGGGCGGTACCTAAGGATTATTGATGCGGGATATGGATTATCCATACCGGACAACCCCATGGGGCAGCCAAGGTTGGGCGCTCTGGAGAGCATTGATCGTAGGGGCCTTGCAGTCGATCCCGAAAAGGTTGTGATGAATTTGAATACCTTCCATACAAAAAGCGAGCTTGATGGGTTGTTAGAAAAAGCCGCTAAAGCAAAATTAAAATACATTCTCGTTGTAAGAGGGGACGGTGGACCTCTGTTACCCAGGCTCGACTCAAAAAGCATCGGGGGCAAACTGAACGTGGCAACCTCCATTGATTTGATTCGATACATTAACACGGAATACCCCGATCATTTCACAACAGGTGCAGCCTTCAATCCTTATAAACCAATGCCTTCGGAGTTAAATCGAATGAAGCAAAAGATAGAAGCTGGCGCAAAGTATGTGGTTACACAGCCCATCATTGGAAAAGACGAGAACGTTGATAGTTTAAAAGATTTTAACATTGCTGTCATCGTTGAAGCTTGGCTCTCAAACAACATCGATCTTCTTTACAAAAGTGTAGGTAAAGAAAAAGATGAAAAGGCAGAAAAATACGATCCTCTCGAAAATCTAAAAGCACTCCATGAATTTTATCCGGAGTGCTGTGTTTATCTGTCAATGCTCAGTTTCAAACAGGATTGGCAGGAAATTTTGCCGAGGCTTTCGATATAGAAGAAATTATCGAACGCCAACTTAGGCATTTCTAAGAAAACATAGGGGTCGCGTCTTCATTCTTGACAGATTTCGGATTAATTATCTATCTACAACCATTACTAAATAAAGACGCGCGAAGAATGAGAACCTGACCCTCCTGTTCTCTTATCTCTTCTCTCCAAGTAGACTTTTCATTTATTTTGAGTATAATTTAACAGGAAATATCCGAAAGGAAGTATCCTTCATTAAAAATTATCTGGGGAGTCTAAACCTTATTGATATTAAAGACTCGAAAATCAAATCGCAAGAAATGAGTACAATGCTTTTATTGGTATCGGACAAAAAATCACTACATTAAATTTATTTTTTGCACCACAACATCATGCAGCTGAATTTTTTTGACATACAAGGTTAAACTCTCCACGGTCCGTTCATTAAAAAGCGTGTTCTTATCAAATAAAAAGAGAGGTATGCATTATGGATGTCACCAGAGATAGTGTTACTGATGTAGTTACTTTTAGATATGTTTTTACCTTCAAAAACAGTCTGGAAAAGGAATTTAAAATTAGGCTTGATAAAAAAACGTTACGGTTAATTCAGCCGGAAGACAGACCGCCTCCCCCATGGGCAGCATTAAAAAGCTTCAAATGTCCAAATTGCCCCCTTGATGAATCGCAATACGAATTTTGCCCCACCGCAACAAACATTGTCGAATTGACTGATTACTTTAAGAATATAGAATCTATCGAGGAGGTTGAAGTACTTGTGGAAACCCAGGAAAGGAAATACCTAAAACAAGTCCCCTTACATATAGGCTTAAGTTCGTTACTCGGTGTATATATGGTCACCGCTGGTTGCCCTATTCTTGAAAAGCTTAAGCCGATGGTGCGTTACCACCTGCCTTTCGCGTCGATAGAAGAGACTACTTACCGCTCCGTAACTATGTATTTGCTGGCACAATTCTTTTTGCTCAGAAGAAAAAATAAGCCTGATTGGAATTTGGATAATCTCGCCACGATATATGATGATATTCAAGTAGTTAATAAAAATGTTTGTGATAAAATTCAAGAAATTATAAATGAAGATGCTGCAGCCAATGCGCTGGTGAAACTCGATTATTCCGCCTTATACATTTTCCTTCGTCTAAATAAAAAGATATTGGATGAAATCGAATCTTATTTTAATGCATATTTTGTTTAATAAATCCGGTTCTTAAAACCTACATCATTAATGGGCAGTGGGCGACGTACGTTAAAATATGAATTAATGAGAGAATTTTCATATTTTAGCGGACGTCCCCCTTTTCATAAATACGGGAATAGATATTCTTAAACCAATTGCTATCTATAAGAACGCAGAGAGAGTGTAAGTAATCATTTCTTCAATATAGCTTCCATCCTCAAATTCCCAAACCTGGCCCCCAGTATGGGTATGGCTCCTTTCATTATCCCCACAAGTATAGTGAGTTATTTTTATATTTTTATTTTTATTCTTATTAAGCAGGCCCTTATCCTCGTCAAGGTTGAATCCAAAAGCAATTGAGTTTTTCATTGCATCCTCATAAGTGACTCCGTCTTGCACAAGAGCAGTGCGGTAGGCCCGAGCTAATTTCCCATTCTTATCTTTTTTGTCTGTAAAAAGTTCAAACCGCGTATATCGATAGAGCCCATCCTGATTAGGACATGATTTCTTTATTTCCGATTTCTCTGATACATATTGATTTCCTATTAATGATGAGAAAAACCTTCGTATGGAAAACATGACTCCTCCTAATTACTTTGTACATCAATTTTATACAAGACTTGAGCCATGATGTATAAATAAAACTCCCCGGTTAAATAAATTATGATAATCATTATAGAATACGGATTGGGCCAGACTATCCAATTGTTTTTACAACAAATACATTGACAAGACGACTCTTTTCCACTCTCAAAAGCATATTTTTGGTATCAAGATGATAGCTTTAGGTGTGAAGAAGGGAATATCCCCAAAATCATGCACGCCCTCTTTATGGCGCTACCTTTGCATCAAATTGGGTAACCAGAGCCCGATCTGAGGGAATATCATGATCAGAGCCATGGTCAGAAAGCCCAGCAACATGAAGGGCAGGGACGATCTGAAGACGTCCCCCAGCGTCACATCTCCCGGAGCAATGGCTTTCATGGTAAAGCAGTCCAGGCCGAAGGGCGGGCTGATGAGGCCGAGCTGTATGTTCATCAGTGATATAACGGAAAACCACAGGGTATCGTAACCCAAGGCCTTTACCAGGGGGAAGAAGAGGGGGGCGGTGATCATGACAATGCTCGCAGGATCCATGAACGCACCCAGAAACACAAGGATCATCTGGGTGGCAATAATGAGCAAGATAGGGTGGACGTTGAGATCCGTTGCCCAATGGACCAGCGTGGAAATAGCCCCGGTGGTGGCCAGTATGCGGCCGAAGCTTATGGATCCGACCACGATGAAAAAGACCATGACCGTCACGTGGATGGTATCCTGGGCGGATACCTTGATCGTCTCCCAGGAAAGCTTGCGGTAGATGGCGGCAAGGATGTAACAGGCGATGACCCCCAGGGCGGCCGATTCTCCCGGGGTTGCTATGCCTGTAAAAACGCTCCCGATGACCGCAAAGATCACCAGGACAATGGGGGCTATGTGGGTGAAGCCTGTCTTGATTTTTTGGGAGAGCGGTACGGGAGGGACCTCATATTTCGGGGCTAGGGCCGGATTGATTGCGCAGCGGATGATAATGTAGCCGACGAACAGGGCGCCTACCATGAGACCGGGGACGATGATGGCGAGGAGGAGCTTGCCGATGGACACCTGCCCGACGGCACCCAGGAAAACGGCAAGTGCGCTGGGAGGTATAAGGATAGCAAGCGTGCCGCTCGACACGATCGGTCCCAGGGTCATGGCTTTCGCGTAGCCCCGTTTGTCCATCTCCGGTACCAGGACCTTGCCGAGTATGCCGATCGACCCCCCGCTGATGCCGATCATGGTGCCCAGAAGAACACCGGAACCGATGGCAAGAAGGCTCAGTCTTCCGGGGAGTTTTCCGAGGATCTGGTCTACCCCGTCAATAAGGCGGGTACCGGTTCCGGAGGTAAAAACGATATCTCCCATCAGGATGAACAGGGGTATGGGGAGGAAGTTGTAGTTGGTCACCGAGCTGTAAAAACTCATAGCCAGTTGTTCCAGACCGGCTTCCCCTCCCCAGAAAAGGTATCCCCCGATGATGCAAATGAATATAAAGGTAAAAGATATGGGCATGCCTGTGGCCATTAACGCAATCAGTAAACCGAACATCAGCAGTATGGCAAAATACCACTCCAAGGCAATACCTCCTTCAATGGTGAGATGACACCTTATCCCCAGGGACCTGGTGATCAACAGCGGACTTTTTCCGCTGGGACAAGGCCCTGTACCTCTCAAAGAACCCCTTGGCATTCCTGATGGTCTGAACAAACAACATGAAGAATCCAATGGGGATGATGATTTCAATGGGCCATTTGGGCGGATTCAATATGGATGCCAGGATAAAATTCGTCTGATAATCTGTTACGGTCAGCTTGGTGGTGTAAAACAGCATTACGCCGGCCAGGAGCACACAGACGCAGTGGGTGATGGTGTTCAGAAGGGCCTGCGTTTTCGGAGACAGTTGACTGGTGAGAGAGTCCATTTTTACGTGGCCGTTCATTCTCATGATGGCCGTTGTGCCAAGGAAGGTCATCCACAGAAGGCTGTAGGTGATGATCTCGTACAGAGGCGCCCACGTAAAATCGATAACCTTTCTCAAAATGACATCCGCGGAAACGGCCAAGGCGTCCAGGACCACAACAGCGGCGGCTGCCATGAGCATGTAGTCAATGGTTTTATCGAAGATGATCTCTGCTTTACGCAAGGCCTTCATATGTTACCTGTCCGGATTAAACCGGGCCGGCAGGCAGGTAGCGCCTGCCGGTCTTCTTGCAGGGTCAGGGTCGAAACCGGAAGATGAGGACTTTAGTTCGCCCTCGGAAATTCGGGATCAACAAGCCAGTCCTTCAATTTGGGTGCGATGTCGGGCCATCTGTCCATGTCTTCATCCCACATGGCCTTTCGATAGTCAAGATAGAGTTCCTTGGAATCGGCCGGGGAGAGGTGGATAATCTTTACGCCGGCGGCAGAAATATCCTTTTTTACCTTTTCCACGGTCTCTGTGAACATCTTGGCTCCGTCTATCTCCGCCTGAATCATGGCCTTGTTAAGGATGTCCTGTTGCTCGGGAGTAAGGCTCTTGTATTTCGCCATGTTCATGATCATCATTGCCCCGCATGAGCTGAAGGGTTCGTCCAGCATGGCTTTGGTGACCGGCGTCAGGCTATAATCCTGAATCCCGGGGATACCGATGTTGTAGCCGTCTACCGTGCCCCGCTCCATGGACGTGAAGTAGTCGGGGAACTCTATAGGCACACAGACAGCCTCCAACCTTTCGATAAACATCCTGTTGGAACCTCCCATTGAGGCGATCTTAAGTCCTTCCATGTTCTCGAGGGTCTCAATGTCCTTTCTCAGGTAGAATACGGTTTGCACCTGTGGGAGAGAGGATATGGAGGCGCCCAAATAATAGATGCCCTGTTTGGCGAATTGGTCCTGGTAGTACTTGAATGCAGGCCCTTTGCGAAGTTCCATGGGGCTGTATTCCGCGCGACCGATGGAGCTGGAGCCGGAAACAAGGGCATCGCAGAATGAGGACAGGGCGCTGGCGATATCCACGGTGCCCCTTTTGACGGCTGCAGGGGCGTCAGATGCGGGAATTGCCTCCGGACCCATGAATCTGATCTTTATGGTACCGTGCGACATCTTTTCTGTGTTGCTGATGAAGAGACGGACCCAATTACCTCCCGGAGGGATATCGGACACAAAACTAACCAGTGACAATTCAAGTGTTTTTTTCTGAGCGGCATCCGGATTCGCAGAAACCGCGATGAACATGGAGGCCGACACCAAAATCACCAATAAGAAAGCGACCTTTTTCACTGTTTTATCCCCCCTTCAGTTCAATGTTTCACCCTTAAAAGCATATTTTTGGTATCAAAATGGTAGGTTTAAGCTTGAAAAGGGGAACGTCCCCAAAACCATGGACGTCCCTCACTTCATTCCCACAGCCACCAGGTACAGGATTGAATCGCGGTCAAGACCGATCAGACTTCCCCCTTCATCGTCATAAAAGGCACCTATGCCGCAGCAGCCCAGGTTCATGGAGGTGGCCGCAACATATATCCTCTGGCCCATCCGACCTGCGGTCATCATGGTATATCTGTATCCCCTGGGGCCGTATGTCCTGTCAACGAGGTTAAGGTCTGTGATAAACAGGAAATGGACCCCGGCGCTGGTCAACCATTCTTGCTCAAGACACGCCCTGGCCATATCGCCCATAAGATTGCCGGCAAATACCCTGCCGAATCGTTTTTTAATCGTATCAAGGATATAAAGGCCGGGAGTAAGGGATTTGATGTTTCCCGAGAGAAAACCGACGGTTAATGATTGATGTCCAATGGTCTCTCGGGGCATGTTTTTATCAACGCACAGGGAATCAAGGAGTGATAAAAGGTTGTTCTTCCCCATGGGTTCATTCACAAAATTACGGCCTGAACGGCGTTTTAAAAGACATTCAGGGTATTCGGCATAATGGGCATTCAATGGTGTATCCGCAAGATTATGCCACGATTCCGGTATTAAGGCGGGGGTTCCCGGGATATCAGTATCAAGATGGTGTTTTGCTTCAGACATATATCCCGCCCTGTGGATCTCCTGTACGGCCGGATAATCTGTCTCTTTCATTGAGACTATACTTGCCTGAAGTATATCGTCCGGCGGGGTTTGAACATCTTTCATGTGTAAGTCATGAACATTATCCAGTCCCGGTATACGGGCAACTGCCAGACAGACCTCCTTTGAATCATCCACTCCAAGCAGCCGGTTTATCCCTGTGTCATCAAAGTTATAGGAGAGATTAAAGGGGATTTTCATGGCCTTAAGGGCGAGATCCAGGTTTTCTATCACGTGGCCCGTATCAAGGAGGTGGTAGCGATAGGCCCGGTCTCTGTACTTCCATGAACTGCGGAAAAAGATGGCGGTGAAAAAGAATGTAAGAACGGGCAGCTTTTCGGCAGGGGGGATAACAAGGCCGGGGATATGGACCGAAATGTCGTGGTCCCGGACAGGGGAAAGCCCGTGACCATGGATGGCAAAATGGTATAGCCCGTCACCCAGCCCCCGGACTCCGCGGGTGGCCACATAGATCTCCGTGGGGTACAGGGCCCCGGCAGACGCGGCGCTGCGGAAAAAGAAGTCCTCCGCACCATGGCGTGCCTTGGCAGTAAGGGTGCAGGTGAGACGCAGGATCAGGGAAAGATGGTTAATGTCCATCTTCCGGCAGGCTGGATCAGTATCCGTCTCTTTTAGAACAGACCACAGGCCTTTTTTAAAAGAGGGCATTTCGTCAGGGAGGGGAATGGGGTTAACACCTTGATATTTCTTAAAAACATCTGGCTGGTTTTGCCAGTCAAGGTAATGACCGCCCATCCTGCCGCGCTGGTAGCTGGTGTGTGAATGGTATTGGGAGGCAGTTTTGATCATGATCCTAATAATATAGCATTTATCGGTTAAAATGGATAGGGAATCCTTGAACCCTTGCCCTATCACTTTGAAGAAAATATCATGACCGGAGCTATCGGTAATATTCGTTCACGGCTAGTTCTTTTCAAGACGACATCTATGTCATTCAGTGGACGTGGTCTTGTTTTCAAGGGTTTGTCACACACATTCTTCGTAGCAATGGGAAATTCTGCCAGGGGTTCTGGTGGAGCAAACCCTTGAAAATAAGACCACTGCAGACTTTGGGTGGGATTCTTTTGGAGATGTCATCTTGAAAAGAACAGCCGTGAGCTTATGCAGGCCCGGAGGTGTGGCACTAGGACGAAGAGCTATTCCTTTTTTGAGTGACTATCGGGAGGGCGCTGTTATTTCAGGGAGTTACGGGTGGGGGACCCCCTGGCCCCGCCTGTCCCGCCGAAGTTGTAACGAAGGCGGAAGCGAAGCCGAGGGGAACAGCGGAGGGGGTAGGCATCCCACGGCCGTAACCTCTTGAAATGACCAGCCCGGGAGATCCGGAACGAAGAAAAGGAACAACCCTTCGGTCACACCTGTTTTTTTCAAGACAGCATCATTTTTTTGCTTGACTTACAGTAAATGTTATAGTTATATTTTACTGTAAGTTTTACTGGAAGCTCTTTTAAAGAAGGTTAACCGGCGATCAGGCAATCTCTATTATAATGAGGCGAAAAATGAAGCTTACCAAAAAACAAAAGGAATTTCTGGCTTATATATCTCGTTACAGGGATGAGTGGGGACAGTCTCCCAGCTTTGAAGAGATATGTTCCCATTTCGGCTTCAACTCCTACAACACGGTGACAACCTATCTCAAGATACTTGAGAGGAAAGGCTATATCCGCCTCCCGGATACAGGGAACCGGAAGCGGGCGGTGGAGATCATCAGTCCCGTAGAGGCGAAACGGTTCGAGTTTCCTCTCCTGGGGAAGGTGGCTGCGGGGAAGCCTATCGAGGCGGTGGAGGATCCGGACGTGATCGAAGTCCCCCCCTCCATGATAGGAAGCGGTGACTACTTTGTGCTGGAGGTGAAGGGCTTTTCCATGCAGGAGGAGGGTATACTGGACGGGGATTTTATCGTGGTCAGAAAGCAGTCCACAGCGGAAAGGGGTGAGACTGTGGTGGCCCTGATCAACAATGAGGCCACCGTAAAAAGATACTATAAGAATAATGATCACGTGGAGCTCAGACCCGCCCATGAGGGCATGGAGTCCATCCTGGTTAGGAAGGGGGATCTTCGGATCGAGGGAAAGGTGGTGGGGGTGGTGAGGTATTATAGATAAAAGGCGCAGGGCGCAAGGCGCAAGGCGCAAGGGAAAGGAGAAAATAATGCAAGGCGCAGGGCGCAAGGCGCAAGGCGCAAGGGAAAGGAGAAAATAATGCAAGGCGCAGGGCGCAAGGCGCAAGGGAAAGGAAAAAATAATGCAAGGCGCAGGGCGCAAGGGAAAGGAAAAAATAATGCAAGGCGCAGGGCGCAAGGGAAAGGAGAAAATAAT
>CAYQNR010000093.1:0-9154 GCA_964418945.1 uncultured Desulfobacteraceae bacterium | reverse complement strand
AGAGCCCCATGGCCCATATAGCGCAAAATACTTAGATACCATTAACTAGGGTGCTCATTAACCGGATGAACCAGTTTTTTATCCACTTGAAAGGAACGGAAATAGAAAAGAATGAATGAGGGTTTCAAGGTCCCCTCCGGTGAAATTGATAATCGGAGGAAAAGGATACAAGAATTATTACAAACGAACAATATCGATGGTCTCCTTATTGTGCAAAGGGTGGATCTGTTTTATTTTTCAGGAACCGCGCAGAATGGAGCTCTTTACATGCCGGCGGACGGAGAACCTCTGCTGATGATAAAAAAGCACCTTCCCAGAGCCCTGGAGGAATCATCCATAAAGAATATTGTAAAAATAGACTCTTTGAAAGATATCCCGCGCATGATCAATGAATTTTATGGAGGTTTTCCCGGCATTCTGGGTTTTGAGTTTGATGTTATGCCGGTGAAGGACTTTAATTACTATAAGCAACTTTTACCGGCCCATAAGTATGTTGACGGTTCGAATCTCATCATCCGGTCCAGGATGATAAAATCCAACTGGGAGATTCTGCAGATGGAAAAGACGGCGGAACTCTCCCAAAAGACCTTTGAATATATGAAATCTGCTATCCGCCCTGGTTACACGGAGACGGAATTCGCCGGCATTATAGAGACATTTTCCAGAAGATTGGGGCACGGCGGTTTTCTCAGGTCCAGGAATTATAACGCCGAGGTCTATGCGTGGCATGTATTAAGCGGAAAGAGCGGAGGTATAGTTGGCCTTTTGGATTCTCCCGCAACCGGCACGGGAACCTCAGCGGCATTTCCTTGTGGAGGGGGCGGTAAACAGCTTTTGCTCAACGAGCCCATTATGGTGGATTTCGGGACTGTACTGAATGGATATCATATGGATGAGACAAGGATGTTCGCCATCGGGTCCATGCCTGATAAGGCATTGAGGGCGTGTGAAGCTTCCATAGAGATTCACAATAGAGTGCTTGACAGCGTAAAACCGGGGGTGACCCTGACGGAACTATACCAGGTCTCTGTTTCCAAGGCTAAATCTTTGGGATATTCCGAACAATTTCTAGGGCCTCCCGGGTATGAAGTAACATTTGTGGGACACGGCATAGGGCTGGAGTTAGTGGAAAGCCCCATCATCGCTAAGGGTAAAGAATGTCACCTGGAGGCAGGAATGACCTTCAGCCTCGAGCCCAAGATGGTATTTGAAAACGAGTTCTCAGCAGGGATTGAAAGCGTGTTCCTGGTTACGGAAAGAGGTTGCCGTCTGATCAGTAAAGTTCCTGTTGATATCTTCATTTGTCAAGATTAGGCATGAAAAGGAGTCTTGGCTTTCCGGCACAAGGGAACATCATTCCAAACTTTTCAAGTCCTGAATGAGCGACCAGCCTCTTTCTGCACGCTCTTAATCTTGGTCTCTATTACCCCCCTAACTCCTTTTCGAAAATCGAATTTTGCCTGCAGGCTGATCCTGTCAGATTCTTTTTCAAGCACTCGAAAACATCTCGTAAGCAGCTTAAGCAGTTCATCCCACTCTCCTTCAACAACCGTACCCATGGGGTTTAAGCGATAATCAAGACCACTTTCATCCACAACGGTAAGGACCTTTGCGACATGCTGACTCAAGCTGGCTCCCTTGTCCAGGGGGAGTATGGAGGTACTCAACAATCAATTTCCAAAGATACTTTTACGGCCGAGCAAGATATTTAAAGGATCACCCCTGTTGATATATATTACCACATATTTTACATAATTGCGATTTTACCGCATTCGTGAGATAATTAAATATTTGTGTATACGGGGAAATGTTATGAGTAATCGGCCTGTAATAGGAATTAGCATGGGAGATCCTTCCGGGATAGGACCTGAAATTATCTTAAAGGCACTGTCCGATTCCTCCATATATGAGTTTTGTAGACCTCTAGTATTCGGGGACCCAGGGTGCCTGACCATGAATTTTAATGGACCAAAGATACTGTCCATTAAAGAGATTTCCTGCCCCGATAAGGCCCTGGGCGTCCCGGGTAATATAGACCTTATTGCCTGTTCCAGATTGAAAAGGGAGAGTATGGTTCCTGGAAAACCTTCCCGGGAAGGTGGGATCGCCATGGTCGAATACATAATCAAGGCGGTAGAAAAGGCGATAAGCGGTGAAATATCCGCCATAGTTACCTGTCCTATCAACAAATCACTAATGAATAGGGCAGGATACACTTTTGAAGGGCACACACAATTAATATCTTATCTTACGGGAAGCAAGGATTGCATCATGATGCTCGCCGGAGAGAGACTTCGGGTGACACTTGTGACCATTCACTGTGCCCTGAAGGATGTTCCTGCAAACATTGATGAAAATAGAATATTTAAGACCATAACCGGTACCTCCAAGGCCCTTAAGGAAGACCTTAACATAAAAAACCCTCGTATCGCCGTAGCGGCTCTTAACCCTCACGGCGGCGAGGAAGGGCTTTTCGGTTCAGAAGAGAAGGAGATTATTCTCCCTGCCGTAAAAAGGGCCATTAAGGGAGGATATAACGTAACCGGTCCCCTTCCCTCAGATACTCTTTATTTTAAGGCGGTCTCGGGGGAGTTTGATGCGGTCGTCAATATGTATCATGATCAGGGGTTAATCCCATTAAAGCTTCTACATTTCTCTGATGCGGTCAATGTAACCCTCGGGCTTCCCATAGTAAGGACTTCGGTAGATCACGGAACCGCCTACGACATAGCCGGGAAAGGGCTTGCGAAACCGGATAGCCTCAAGGCGGCAATCAAGATGGCAGCGAATATAGTTAAAAACAGGACAACGGCCAGGGACAAAGATTAATGAGCATAGACATGATAAAGATAAGAGGAGCCAGGGTGCATAACCTAAAAAATATCTCTCTGGATATTCCACGAAATAAAGTCGTGGTAATTACGGGTTTATCAGGGTCCGGGAAGTCTTCTCTTGCCTTTGACACCATATACGCGGAAGGCCAAAGGAGGTATGTTGAGTCCCTCTCCGCCTATGCCCGTCAGTTCCTGGAAAGGATGGATAAACCGGATGTGGATTACATTGACGGGCTTTCACCCGCAATATCAATAGAACAGAGGGTAGCCAGTCATAATCCCAGATCCACCCTTGGAACCGTCACAGAGGTATACGATTATCTGCGGCTCCTGTTTGCCAGGATAGGCCGCCCCCATTGTCCGGAATGCGGTGTGGAAATCTCTTCTCAGACCACCCAGCAAATTGTCGACCAAATAATGGAAATGGAAGAAGGCACTAAAATACGAATCCTGGCACCCATGGTGGAAGGACGAAAAGGTGAACATCTCAATCTACTCGAAAAACTGCGCAAGGACGGGTTCACGCGAGTAAAGATAGACGGTCAGCTATGGTCTTTGGAGGAAGATATTCCTCTGGACAAGAAAAAAAAGCATACTATCAGCGTATTGGTGGATCGCCTTGTCATTAATAAGAAGATTATGCGTCGACTTACGGACTCCTTGGAACTTACCCTCAACCTGTCTGGAGGACAGGCGATTGTCGATGTTATCGGTTCCAATGAGGTTTTTTTCAGCCTAAAAGCGGCCTGTAAAAAATGCGGCATCAGCATCCCGGAACTCACGCCACAGATGTTCTCCTTCAATAACCCCCAGGGAGCTTGCTCGGAATGCAGCGGGCTTGGTATTAAGAGATACTTCGACCCGGATCTTATTGTTCCCGATCCTGACCTCAACCTAAGGGAAGGCGCCCTGGCACCTTGGTCAAAGCGGCATTCCGTATATTTTCAACAGATGCTCGAGTCTATCTGCCATCATTACGGGATAGATATATACACGCCGTTTAAAGATCTACCGGAGCCTATCCAGAAGGTGTTTCTTTACGGCTCAGGGAAGGATGAGATCAGGTTCTATTTCGAAAGAGGCGACAGGCGTCATTTCTACAGCCGTCCCTTTGAAGGAATTATACCGGCACTGGAGAGACATTGCCAGGAAACCGACTCCTTTCAAATAAGAGAAGATATAGAGAGATATATGAGCATCAGACCATGTCCTTCCTGCGGGGGAGCCAGGCTTACGCCCATAAGCAGGGCTGTTAAGGTGGGCGGCAAAGCCATCCATGAGATAACATCCCTCTCCATCGAGAAGGCTCACAAATTTTTCCAAGAATTGAATCTTACACCCAAAGAAAGGGAGATCTCGCGGAGGATCCTTAAAGAATTAAAGGAACGCATATCTTTCCTGAACAATGTAGGGTTGTCTTATCTTACCCTGGACCGATCATCTTCGACCCTCTCGGGCGGTGAAAGCCAAAGGATCAGATTAGCCACGCAGATCGGCTCTGGACTTGCGGGGGTACTCTATGTCCTGGACGAACCTAGCATTGGACTGCATCAGAAAGACAATATCTTGCTCTTGAAAAACCTGAATCACCTGCGAAATTTAGGGAATACCGTCCTGATCGTGGAGCATGATACCGAGACAATACTTTCCGCCGACCATGTCATCGACATGGGACCGGGAGCGGGATTAAAAGGTGGCCATGTGGTATTTAAAGGGACACCCCATAAGTTGAAAGAAGATGAATCTTCCTTAACAGGCAGGTACCTGTCCGGTAAACTCAAAATCACAGTGCCTTCTTCCAGGAGAAACGGCAACGGCAAAAGAATTATCATCGAAGGCGCAGAACAGAACAACCTCAAGAACATTACGGTAGAAATCCCTCTCGGTACCTTTACATGCGTAACCGGTGTTTCCGGGTCGGGCAAGAGCAGCCTTATCAATGAAACACTCTTCCCCGCCCTTTCTCAAAAGCTTTATAAATCAAAACAAAGGGTCGGTCGTGTAAAGACTATCAAAAATATCCACTATATCGACAAGGTTATCAATATCGATCAAAGCCCCATTGGAAGGACTCCCCGTTCCAATCCCGCCACCTATACCGGGCTATTTACCCCTATCAGGGAACTTTTTTCCATGCTCCCGGAATCCAGGATGAGGGGTTACAAGGCAGGCAGGTTCAGTTTTAACGTAAGGGGCGGGAGATGTGAAGCCTGCAATGGGGACGGTGTGATAAAGATAGAGATGCATTTCCTTCCGGACGTCCATGTTACCTGTGAAGCCTGCAAAGGCCGTCGTTTCAACCGGGACACCCTTGAAATAAGGTATAAGGGCTTCAATATCTCGGATATATTGAACATGACCGTGAACCAGGCATTTCAGTTTTTTGAAAACATTCCTAATATCAAAAAGAAACTAAAGACACTGGTGGATGTGGGCCTTGGATACATTAAATTGGGACAACCGGCCACCACCCTTTCCGGCGGAGAAGCCCAGAGAATAAAGCTGTCCCGGGAGCTAAGCAAAAGGGATACCGGCAAGACCCTTTATTTACTGGATGAACCCACAACCGGCCTGCATTTCGATGATATCAAAAAGCTCCTCCAGGTCCTCTCCTATCTGGTGAGCCTTAATAATACAGTAGTGGTTATAGAGCACAATATGGATGTCATAAAAACGGCTGATCACATAATCGACCTTGGTCCAGAAGGCGGTGATAAGGGAGGGTATCTTGTAGGTGCGGGTACACCCGAACAAATCCAGGATATAAAAAGCTCCTATACAGGGGCTTATCTTAAAAGATACCTGGCATCGTAAAACAATCAGAGGATTCGAGGATCCTAGGGTTCAAGGTTTAAAGTGGCAACTTCCTTATTTTTAAGGTTTTCACTCGAACCCTCGACCCCTTGACTCCTTGAACTCTTCTCTATCATTTTTCTAAAAACGCCATGACCTTCTTCATGAAAGATATGCTGATATTCTGCATCCAAAGATCTCGGCTGTTCTCTGAAAGACGCAATCTCAATTAGTCATTAACTATGAGCAATGAGTAATATGCATTGACTAAGATCTGACAATACCATTATCAGAATATGGATACATCCTTTCATGACAGCATCATATTCCGTAATACGGAATGGGTATCAAACAATCACCTTGTCATCTTAAACTGCAATTATCAGAACGACCTGGGACAGATAATAGGATGGTTTTTGGCAAGTGATCTGCAATCCAATTGTCCCCAGCAGAACCACAATATCTTGAATTTAAGACAATTCTTCTGGTATAATTAGGATGATCTTTTTGAAATCCTTACCAAAGATATAAGCAGAGTTTTTGAATTTGCCGAAATAAAAGGTCTATTTGGGCAGTCTATAGTCCGGTACAACTTATGACTTTGGCAAGAAGTCTAAACTCTTAGCCCATTTTTTCGTACCACCACATATTGAATATAAAAAATTTATAATAAAGATTAGCAGTATTTTATGAAACAAAGGTCGAGTGCAGCAGCAAGACATCATAGCATCCAATCTCTCACAGTCTATATGATCCATAAAACTTGACGAAAGGAGAATAGAGATGATTTCAAACCGTGATTTGCCGCAGTGGTCTCGAAGGAATTTTATGAAAGTCGCCTTTGGCAGCGGCGCAGTAGTACTTCTGGGTCAATTCGGTGTATTTCAATTGGCAAGCGCCCAACAAGGGGAAGAAAACTCACTTACCATGATATTAGTGGATTATTCCAAGTGCACGGGCTGTCGTACTTGTGAAACGGTCTGTTCAGCGTTCAATCATCCTAAAGAGGTTAATGGCGAATTATTGAACGGAACCGGCAATCCGTATTTATCGAATATAAAAGTCTATTCTTTCAATCCGGATGTGGATGTGCCAACCGTTTGCGCTATGTGTCCCGATAATCCATGTATAAAGGCCTGCCCTGTCGACCCTGATCCGTCCACTGGTCGTCGCGCCTTATACAGGGATAATAAAACCATGGCAATTACAGTTGATCCGGATCGATGTATCGGGTGCCAAAGCTGTGCCGAAGCCTGCCGGCTCGGAGTCATTGTGCCGCATCCAGAAACCGCCTTGCCCGAACGGATGTGTACCTTATGCGATGGCGAACCACAGTGTGTTAAATATTGCCCGTTCGAGGCGCTTTCCCATGTCAAAGTCGATATCACTAAAGAATTTTATGGCATGAAACCCGGGCAAATCGCCGAAAAATTGATTAAGGATTGGTATGGTGTTTCGGATTAATCCGGCCAGGAAAGGAGAATATCATGACTGAGAGAATATACGGCTATAACGGCATTATACTGGATGTCGATTTAAGTTCTGGTAAGATAGAAAAAAAAGCTATAAGTCCCTTCGATTTGAAGAATTTTGTGGGGGGAAGGGGATTGGGGATCAAACTGTTATGGGATCATTTAAAAGATAAACCCGGGGCAGATCCGCTTGGTCAGGACAATCCGCTCATGTTTATGAGCGGGCTGTTCTCGGGATTTCCCGCACCTTCTTCGTCACGGACCTGCGTGGTGACAAAATCACCTCACACCTCTCCCAAGGAATCCCCATACGCTCATGCCTCGACTTTAAGTTACTCCAATATGGGCGGATTCTTCGGCCCTGAACTACGGTTTGCGGGTTACGATGGACTGGTCATAACCGGTAAAGCCGCTGATCCTGTATATTTGTTTATAGATGATGACAAAGTCGAAATTCGGGATGCCAGGAAATTCTGGGGCACCGGAACCGACCAATTTGATAAAGATTTTATCGAAGAACTTGGTGACCCTCGATTTCGCACCTGTTACATAGGTCCTGCCGGTGAGAATCTGGTTGAATACGCGAGCATTATAAATACCGCCGCCAGGGCAGCAGGACGCGGTGGTACCGGTTGTGTCATGGGGAGTAAGAATCTTAAGGCGGTGGCGGTAAGAGGAACTGGACAGCCTAGGGTAGGAAATCACAGGCTATTTCTGGATTCCCTTGAAGAAGCTCGTCAAAGATTCAAAAATGAACAAGTATACGGAATATGGCGTACGTCTGGTACGGCATTTGGCCTCGAACTCTTTTCTGGTCTCGGGATGATGGCTGTCAAGAATTTCCGTGAGGGCACCTTTTCTGAGGTCGATAAGATCGGAGTCCAGCCATCCATGAAAAACTGGATCAGGTCTTTTTCCTGTTACTGTTGCCCGTTGGCCTGCAAAAAAAGCGGTAAAACCACCGACAGTCCATTTGCCGGACTGGTCCACGACGGACCGGAATACGAAACCGGCACCATGCTTGGCGCAAACCTCATGATTTCGGACCTGGCAGGTATCCTTAAAGCAGTTTATATCTCTGATGACTATGGCTTGGATATCATTTCGCTAGGCAATGTTATCGGTTTTCTTATGGAAGCCTATGAAAAGAAACTGATTGATAAAAAATTTCTGGACAACATAGATTTGAACTGGGGCAGCGTGGATGCGACCCTGGAGATGATTCACCGCATTGCGACCAGACAGGGAATCGGCGATCTTGCATCCAGGGGAGTCAGGGCGCTGGCTGAAGAAATCGGGCAGGATTCCCACAAGTTTGCCATGCATGTCAAAGGACATGAACTGGCAGCCCATAATTGTCATGCCAATCCGCCGCGGGCTATGTGCTATGCAACCTCAAACAGAGGAGCATGCCATCTTAACGGAACCAGTATCGAAGAGCAAAATTCAATGGCTCTGACGGATTCAATAGGA
Organism: uncultured Desulfobacteraceae bacterium; assembly: GCA_964418945.1. Lineage (GTDB taxonomy): Bacteria > Desulfobacterota > DSM-4660 > Desulfatiglandales > HGW-15 > CAYUYB01. The sequence goes on along the minus strand of CAYQNR010000093.1, from coordinate 582 downwards.
GTCTGTTCTTTTGCCATGGGCGGATATGGTAACGATGGTGGCCTTATAGCCAAACTGATGACCGGAATCACCGGAGCCGCATCAAAAAGCGACCTTTCACAAATAGGTGAACGAATCTATAACCTGGAAAAACTTTTCAACTATCGTGAAGGATTCACCCGGGCGGATGATATCATACCGGAGAGGTTTTTTGAAGAGCCTTTGACTGTTGGAGCCAAAAAGGGTGCGGTATTAACGCGAGACCAATTTAAAAACATGATGGATGAATTCTATACCAAACGGGGTTGGGATTTGAAAACTTCAGAACCTGAAGCCGCCAAATTGAAAAACCTGAATTTGCCTTTTTAATACATCTAGATAAACAAGTTGACTGTGAGACATCTTTGAGGGCACAACACGTATGATCTGATTTCTTTTTTCTAAAAACAACCGGTGGTCTTCTATGGCTCGAAAGCTTACCTACAAAGAAATGCAAAAGAGGATTAAGGAATTAGAGGAGCAGTGTATTGATCGTAGGCAAGTAAAAAATTCCTTGAAGGAATGCGAGTACGAACTCAAGAGTATTTTATCCTCCATGGTGGA
>CAYQNR010000092.1:0-9610 GCA_964418945.1 uncultured Desulfobacteraceae bacterium | reverse complement strand
TATCTAAATATTCTGCGCTATATGGCCCATGGGGTTCTCTTTTAAGCGGCGAACTTGTTTATGTGCTATGACCCTGCACAAAACAAGACGAGGCGGGCGGGTAGCCTTTTCCAGACTTGGCCGGACTCGAGAATTTTGTGTTATCTCATAAGTATTCCGCCCGCCTGGGTGGCACCTTACGTAGTTAGCATGCTGTTAATATTTTCGCCGCTTAAAAGAGAGCCCCATGGGCCATTAAGGTACTTATAATAAGGTTTAATCTTTTACTTCTTTACGTACTCATTAAGCGGATGAACCTATATTATCAGCCATTGTTGCATAGCTCACGGCTATGTCCTCTAAGTTGCTCAGGAAAAACCTCCAGATGAGGAACAGCCTGAAGAAACCCCTCTATTTAGGCCTGAACCTGTCCCTGATGAAATGCTAGAGAAGGAAGATACAAGCCTGCTCATATCCTGTTTTCCACAGGAAGGACAGTTAAAATCGTTCTCGTTATCAGAAGGGAAAACGAGCTGTTCGAAACGGTGCCCGCAACTATTACATTTGTATTCATAAATCGGCATATCAACATCCTCTTGACCATTGGTATCTTTGGTCGCTGTCGTCCTTTAACTAGGCCGGAATTTATACTAATATAATATATAAAAATGAAAAGACAATGGTAGATTACAAAATTTTTACCTGGGGCTAGCTTATTAATAGATCCTTGGATGAAAAGTTGGGATCACTTGTCAGGTTGACTCCTAATCGCCTCAAACCCGCTTCATCGCCTGGTGTGGGTATATGGGTCATGTGGACCTCGCAGCCCTGCAATTCAGTCAATTTTTCCATGGCAAGCTGGGCGGCAGGGTTGGTTGTAGCACTGATACTTAGGGCGATAAGGGTTTCCAAAACGTCCAGACTAAGAGTTTTCTCGTTAAGTATCTCGGTTTTCAGGTTTCTGACGGATTCCGTGATATTGAGAGGCAGCAGCTTGATTTTTTCAGGGATTCCGGCCAGATGCTTGATAGCATGAAGTATCAGGCTGGATGCAGCGTGAAGGTGGGATGAATTGCTGCCACTCACGATGGTACCTTCCCTCAATTCTATGGCTGCACCGCAATAGATACCCTCATTCCCCTTATCCCTTTCCCTTGCTTCCAGGGCGGCCTGATGGGCTGGTTCGATAACATTCCTGTAGTCCTTATTTATATTAAGGTCCTTCATCAGCAATTCCACCCTTTGCACGGTTTCCCTGTCCGTTAATCCCATGGCATATTCACATCGATACCGAAAATATCTTCTTATAACTTCCTGCTTTGAAGCCTCCCTGGTAAGGGCATCATTCATAATGGCAAAACCTGCCTGGTTTACACCCATATCTGTTGGTGATTTATAGGAAGCTTCCCCCCCGATTATCTTTTTCAGTATCCTTTTGAGCACCGGGAATACTTCCACGTCGCGATTGTAATTCACGGCTTTTTCATTGTAGACCTCCAGATGGAATGGATCAATCATGTTGAAATCCTTGATATCGGCTGTGGCTGCTTCGTAGGCTATGTTTACGGGGTGATTGAGAGGCAGGTTCCAGATGGGGAAGGTCTCAAATTTCGCATATCCCGCATTGATGCCCCTTTTGTATTCATGGTAGACCTGGGAAAGAGAGGTTGCCAGTTTTCCGCTGCAGGGGCCTGGACCTGTGACAATAACCAGTGGTTCTTCCGTTTCTATATAATCATTTGCCCCGTAGCCTTCGTCACTTACTATCAGATCGACGTCCGTCGGGTACCCTTTTGTAAATTTGTGAGTATATACCTTTATACCTCTGCGTTCCAGCTTGTTTTTGAATAGTTTAGAGGCGGGCTGACTGTCGTAGCGCGTAATGACGACTCCGAGGACATCAATCCCCCATCCCCTGAGATCATCAATCAATTTAAGGGCTTCGGAGTCATAGGTTATTCCAAAATCCGCTCTCATCTTTTTCCTTTCAATATCCCCCGCATAGATGCAAAGAAGGATATCCGCCTTGTCTTTCAATTCCTGTAGGAGTCGCATCTTGGTATTTGGATCGTATCCAGGCAGGACCCTTGCCGCATGAAAATCATAGAGGAGCTTTCCACCGAATTCCAAGTATAGTTTATCATTAAATCGCTTGGCCCGTTCAAGGATCTCGGATGCCTGTTCCGCTATGTACTTTTCATTATCAAATGCCGCTTCTGTATTCATGTCTCCTCCTGCCCTAGCTTAAAACTTCCATAAACTGATCTTAGCCTTTATGACGGACTTTAACTCATTAACCTTTTTTTGTCCATTTTTGATTGTTGATCAAAGATTGCAGTTTTTTCTCTTTTCATAATAATATATAGTGTTTTAAGAATAACTCCAATCAATGGCTCAGCACTGAAACAAGGTAAACAATGGATGATGACATTCGCGGAAAGGTTGGGGCTCTAATACGGGACCAAGGTACCTGCGTCCTGGCAACTGCCTCGCAAAACCGGCCCCACTGTTCTCTAATGGCCTATTCCACCAATGATTCATGCGACGAAATCTACCTGATAACAGCCAGGGACAGCCAGAAGTATAAAAATATGCCTGAAAACCCGGCCGTCAGTTTACTGATTGACACCCGACAGAATACATCAAATCAAGACCATAATGAAATAATAGCCCTTACCGTTTCAGGTCGATTTCAGGGAATTATAGGGGATTCTGAACAAGAACGAATACGAAAGGAATTATCTCGAAAACATTCAAAGTTAAGAGATTTTTTTGAAAATCCGGAGAGCGAGCCGGTAAAAATCATAGTTGAATCCATTATGTTCCTGGAAGGTCCAAATAAGCTGCATTATGGAGTGATTGCGGAATTATGACTTTTAGAAATATGTATCATAATTACAATATAGCACCCATTTGAGAATCAAAAGGAAACATTTATGAAAACATTAAAAGACTATTTTGAAAACGCCAGAGGAATCGGGGTAATGTCTACAGCAGACAAGGAGGGGAAGGTTAACTCGGCAATTTACTCCAGACCCCATTTCGTGGAGGACGGTTCAATCGCCTTTATCATGCGTGATCGTTTGACCTACCATAATCTTCAGTCAAACCCCCATGCTGCCTTTCTTTTTATGGAAGAAGGCCCCGGATACAAGGGGAAAAGGCTTTATCTGAGTAAGACCCGCGAAGAGGAGAATGGTGAACTGGTTCGTTCTCTAAGTCGCAGGAAATACAACAATGATAAGTCTGGAACAAGATTCCTGGTGGTATTTCAGGTGGAGAATATATTGCCCCTTATCGGGGCCGATGAGGAAAGGGGCGAAAGCTGACAGAAGTATTATAGGAGAATCATGGTAACAAGATGAATTACTTTGATGTATATATCCAATTGTAGTTTATGGGCCTCAGTTGGATTGAGTCAGGTTTGGGATGCAAGAATTCATCTGTAAGCCTTAACCAGTTATAGGCCGGTTTTAGCTTCCTGATTTTTCCGTCCTCCGGCGGCTCTGAATGGCTGGTATGTTTATAAGACACTTCTGAAATACCTACATAATAATCTATTGCGGGATATAGATAAGAGACCTTGAATGTTTCGATATCCATGTTCTCTCTTTCGGCCAGTGCCCTGATCTGGTTGTTGGTAAGCTGGATAAGAAAATATTTGGAGACGCCCCTTTCTGAATACTTGATCATGGAACGGGATTCTGAACTGGAGACATAGATAGTACTTATTAAATCCAGTTTTCTCAATAACTGTGCTGCAATAAGAGCGGCTGTTCTTCTTCCTCCAACAGTATGATGACAACCATAATATTCAAAAAGCTTATTCTGTAGTATGCGGGCCGTCTGATTACCGTTTTCATATAGACTGTTTTGTATATATCTTAGCCACTTGGCGAGATCCTCCGCAGCATCGGAGATAGGCCAATCAATTTTTACATGGAAATGTGTTAAGGCATATCTGTTTTTCTTTGTTACTGTTGGATCTTGCTGAATTAGGAGCGCGTAATCCACATCAATCAATTCAGTGACAAGATCCAGAAAGGCCGGCTTATCAAAATACCGAAGGTTATTATGGAATTTTTTGTATGGGGTAAAATCTGCCAGGTATTTGACGTTGCTTTTTACAACTTTATTTTCAGGAAAAAAACGGATGTAATTTTTTAATTCCGGGCCAAGTCTTGTTTCACAAAAGATAACTATGAAGGTCTTGAATAATTCGGATTCCTTTTTCATCCTTTTTGACTTTGGCTTGAGTTCGCTTTTATCGACGAAACTGTACTCTATGTTATTCCTGAGGTAATTATAAAAAGAATCCACGAGAGAGACCTTCATCAACCTCAATTCCAGCGCATCTCTCAATATCTCATAAAGTGAGCGTCTCAGTTTTTCATAGTAATTAAGCCTTTCTCTGTAAAGCCACATTGATTAATCTCTCAATAAAAATATATGTTGATCTTTGAAAAAGACGTTTTGGGTTTAACTCAGAGGGTAATCCCATCATTTTCGGCAAGGAGGAAGAAAAAGAATTTTAATAATTTATGTTAAAATATATCAAAATAAGTTAATCGTCAAGAAAAAAGAGAGAATTTAGTCTATTAAAACCCATTTTTTTCCGGTTCATCCGGTTAATGAGTACGGAAAGCACTTTATATAGATACTTGGTTCGACCCATGGGGTTCTCTTTGCGACAGGCGAACTTGTTTATGTGCAAGGCGTAGGCAATAGGCCGGAGGAGGCGGGCGGCGGGCTATTGGAATAATATACCAGGACCGGAAATCCGGCTATCATCTCAGAAGTTACCCGCCCGCCTGGCAGGCACCTTATGCTATTATCTTGCTTCTAACCTTTTCGCCGCTGCAAAGAGAGCCCCATGGGCCAAACATCACCAATCTTGCTATAGTTTTATCATTAAGCGTACCCATTTGCCGGACGATCCTTTTTTCCTTTTATTTTTCCTCTCTTAGGTGTATAAGCATCGATTCCAACCCTTGTATAGAGATATTTAAACAGGTTAACAAAGATGGCAGAAGATATTCAAAAAATTCGGAACATTGGGATCAGCGCGCATATCGATTCAGGGAAAACTACCCTTACTGAAAGGATATTATATTATACCAAAAGGATATTGGCCGTACACGAGGTCAGAGGTAAAGACGGCGTCGGTGCCACAATGGACTCCATGGAGCTGGAGAAGGAAAGGGGTATAACAATTTCTTCGGCAGCCACCTATTGTGAGTGGAACAATCACAGGATAAACATAATCGATACACCGGGGCATGTGGACTTTACCATTGAGGTTGAACGGGCACTGCGGGTTTTGGATGGTTCAATTCTGGTTTTATGTGCGGTGGGCGGAGTTCAGTCACAGACTATTACGGTGGATAGGCAGGTGAACAGGTATAGGGTGCCGCGCATCGCCTTTATTAATAAATGTGATCGAGCGGGGGCGAACCCGCAAAGGGTGCTCGACCAGCTTCGCAGCAAGTTGAATCATAATGCGGTGCTTATGCAGATACCCATAGGGCTGGAAGGAAAACTTTCAGGCGTTGTGGACCTTGTATCCATGAAGGCACTCCATTTTGCAGGCCCATACGGAGAGAATCTGACCGTGGATGATATCCCCGATCACCTGCTTGATGAAGCCCTAACGGCAAGGGAACATCTGCTGGATGTAGCCTCTATGTTTTCTGACGAATTAATGGAAGCTGCTATTGAGGACAATGTCAGTGAAGAAATGATTCACAGTGCCTTAAGAAGAGGGACCCTCCGCCGCGAAATTACCCCTGTATTCTTAGGTTCGGCCTATAAGAATATAGGCGTTCAACTTCTTCTTAACGGGGTTACAATGTATCTTCCTTCTCCCATGGAGGTTGAAAATAAAGCCAAGGACCTTAATCAGGGAGAAAAAGAGGTTATATTATCAACTGATCCTTTATCTCCTCTGGTAGCGCTGGTGTTCAAACTGGAAGTAACTCCATTCGGCCAGCTTACTTATCTCAGGATATATCAAGGTTCCATAAAGAAGGGTGATGAGATTGTAAACACACGGGACGGGAAGAGGATAAAGGTAGGCAGACTTGCAAGGATGCATGCGGACAAGATGGAGGATATTCCTGATGCCGGGGCAGGGGATATTGTGGCACTTTTCGGTGTTGACTGTTTTTCAGGGGATACCTTCACGGACGGCAGTTTAAAATATACCATGACTTCCATCTTTGTCCCGGAACCTGTTATCTCCCTCAGCGTATCGCCAAAGGACAATAAATCCGAGATCAAGATGGCCAAGGCCATTAACAGATTTGTAAAGGAAGACCCCACATTTCGTAGTTACGTGGACAACGAATCCGGAGAGAAGATTGTCTCCGGCATGGGTGAATTACAACTTGATATCTACATAGAACGGATGAAAAGGGAATTCGGGGCCGAGGTGGAGACAGGCGTTCCACAGGTCTCATACAGGGAGGCTATATCAGCGAGGGCGGAATTTGATTATATTCATAAAAAACAGACAGGCGGCGCAGGTCAGTACGGCAGGGTGGCTGGATACATGGAACCATCGGAAGACGGGACCTATGAATTCATCAATAAGATAAAAGGAGGGGTAATACCCTCCGACTATATACCTGCTGTTGATAAGGGGTTCCGCTCTTGCCTTAAAAAGGGCCGGTTAATCGGTTTTCCCATTTTGGGAATGAGGATCGTCATAAACGACGGTCAGTATCACAGCGTCGATTCATCTGAATTGGCCTTTACTCAGGCTGCCAGAGGGGCATTTAATAAGGCGTATTTGAAAGCCAAACCCGTGGTGCTTGAGCCGATTATGAAAGTATCGGTGGAATGTCCGTCAGAATACATTGGGAACGTAATGTCATCCATTAATCAGCGCAGGGGGTTTATCATAAGTTCCACGGAGGATGGCGTTTTTACTGCAGTGGACTCGGAAGTGCCTCTTGCGGAGATGTTCGGATATGCTACTGTACTGAGATCCTTAACACAGGGCAAGGCCGAATTTACTATGGAATTTTCGAGATACTCAAAGGTCCCGGAATCCAAGGCAGAGGAATTGAAAAAGCGCTTCGCGGACACAGTAAAAGGAGGAGGTAGATAAAAATGGATAATTTTACTGAAGTCAGCCCATTAAAACTATTGGAGATGTCATCAAGAAAGGAATTAGGGCGCGGCAAGCTGGGAGTACTTATGGCACGCGCGGGTGTAGGTAAAACGGCCTGTCTGATCAACATAGCTTTTGACAAACTATTTCGCGGAGAGAAACTCGTCCACATATCCTTGGAAGACACGCCGGAAAAAGTGACTTCATATTACCACATTATATTTTCGGATCTTGTCAAGGAGTTGGATATCCAGGACGAAACCGAGAGCAGGATGTTATTCGATAGAAACAGGATGATACTGGGATATATAAACAACAGCTTTGAGATTAAGAGGCTGAAGGAAAATCTCAGGACCCTTGTTGATAAGATAGAGTTTTTGCCTGATGCTTTGATAGTGGATGGTATTGATTTCGAAAAAGTGGGAAGAGACACTTTTGAAGGATTCATTGAAATCGCTGCAGATTTCAATGTGGAGATATGGTTTTCAGCCCTGTCCCACAGGCATATTAACGATGTCAATGAAAGAGGAATCCCCTACCCATGCAGCAGGATGGACGATCTTTTTGGTATTATTATTCAATTGCAGCCAACACCAGAGGGGATATTCCTTAGACTCTTAAAGGACCATGACAGCCCTGTAACCGAGGCTGCGTGTATAAAGCTCGATCCGAATACCTTCTTGGCAAGTGTTTAGGTTTAATCCGGAGTAATAAGGCATCAATTTTTTTGTGTTTTAAGAGGCTTGCCTTCTCCTGAATTGGTTTGAAACTGAGGTAAAAAGAATACTACTATCATGCCGGGAATGGACGCTATAAAACTGATTCCAAAGAAAGGCCAGTAGCCAAGCCATTCCGCTAAGAAACCGCTAATTACACCTGATAAAACTCCGCTGATGTTCATGAGACCGGTCCCTATGGCAAAATGGGCGGCCTTGAAATCCGAAAGGCAAGTTCTCATCAAAAAGGTTACAAGGACGGAAGTGCCTAGCCCGCCGGCAAACTGATCAAAGGCGTGAACAGATGCCACCAGAAAGAGATTATAGGAGCCCAGTGGAACCACCGTGTCGGCACCGGTGTTTATGATGATATACCTATTGAGAAAGAGGGCTAGGAGCATATAGATTATATTGGTCATGTTCTGGGCCAGCAGAAAGGGCCATAGGGTTTTTTTCAGTGTATATTGAGAAATCATCCAGCCGCCCACCATAGCCCCTATGATAGAGAAGGGGAGGCCGACACCTCCTGAGATCCAACCGTAATGAACCTTTATTCCCAGGTCTACCATAAAGGGAGATGCCATGGATGCCAGCATAGATTCACCCGCACGCATTAGGATGATGAAGGCCAGGACCACTCCGATCTTATCCCTGTCCATGTAGGATATAAAGGCCCGGGAGTAAAAGGATTCTTTGCTACCTAATAGAATGCCTTTTATTTTTTCCTTGAATATAGACAACAGCATCAAGCCAACAAGAAGACCTATTCCGATCCATCCGGAGAAGCTGATCCGATCTAAGATGGGAAACCTTGTCTTGAAATGTTGAAACCATCCAAGGGTGAAGGTCCACCATAGTATTATTAGGGCGGCCATTATAGAAAGAAGAGGAAAAAGGGCCTTGAACCTTAAAAACACCTTGATGAAATTTGAAATAGGGTCCTTTTCTTTCTCAACTTTAGGCAGAAAGAATAGATGGTATATGAAGAGAATAAGGATAAGGATCCCTGCTGATAAGTATCCGATCAGCCAATCTTTTGTAGCTCCTATGGTTACAATGATCCCGGTTCCTGTCATCATGGCGATCCGGTAGGCCATAACCCGATAGCCGACAAATCTTGCCTGTCCCTTTTCATCAAGGGCCTCCATATAATAACCGTCAATAGCCATATCATGAGTAGCGGCAACAAATGATCCTATAAAGAATAATATGGCAATGATCTTTATTCCTCCCTGTAGAGGAGCCAGAAAGGCCACAGATATCACCAAAATGATCAGCAAAAGCTGCATGGAAAGCATCCAGCGTCTCTTTGTACCGAATTGGTCTATCTGGGGTCCCCACAGGAATTTCAATACCCAAGGCAGGCCGAAAAGTGAAGTAAGCCCGATAGCTTCAAGGCTGACTCTCATATCCCTGAAAAAGACGGATGAGATGATGCGGATTATGGTATAGGGGAATCCTTCGGCAAAATATGTGGTAAAACACCATACATGAGGCGTCTGGAGTATATTTTTTCTACGATTATTCAAAGGAAATCTGTTTTGACAAGTTACGAATTTGACATTTAAGGCTTTAAATACCTTTTAATACGGAAACATTCAACATGTATTTTTAACACTCCTTGGCAATTACCTTATGAATTATCTTAATTGGGAATTGATTTGATCGGGTTATTCTGATATTAATAACAGATATTTTTTAGGACATATTTGAGGTTCATCCGATTAATAAATACGTAAAAAAGTCAAAGATTAAACCTTATCCGCCTTCGCAGAAGACCACGTGCTTGCCCGTGGTTGAA
>CAYQNR010000091.1:2882-9785 GCA_964418945.1 uncultured Desulfobacteraceae bacterium | reverse complement strand
CGTGCTATTTAGGGAAAATGCTAATATTAGCATTTTCCCTAAATGATAATTTTTGAGGAAAAATATTAATAAGATCAAGACATCATCCACACCATCCGTGAAAATATAATCATCACTGAGTCTGAGAGATTTTTTGAAAATCTATTGTCTTAGATCAATCCATTTATCAAAAATGCCAGCATTGGCACAATTGATAGATAGCAATTTATTGAATTATATTAGGCAGATATAAAAAATCAAACACTATTTACCGAAAATGCCAATATTAGCAAATCCGGTAAATGGCATAAGATCAATACAAAACCAGCTTTTAGCATGCTGCTGGTAGTAAAGGGGGACCTTAAAAATTAGGCCTTCACAATAATGGAATAGGAAATACAGATGAAGACAATCCAAAGGGTTTCTATTTCGGTTTAGTTCAAAGGAACGGCTATTATGAATAAAATGAACAAGGATTCCGGCAGGCATATCCTGGTATTCGAGCCGCGCACAGAGGGCCACCATTTAACATGGCTTCGTTATGTTGTAGAGGACTTTCTTTCTGCCGGACATACACTTACCCTGGCTATAGGTTACGCCAATCATACACGCGGGCTTTATAAGACTCAATTGGGGGACCTTTTAGAGAAAACGGCTATTATGTCGGTATATGATGCCAACCTGAAACTCAGAGGGGGCAGCAGGATAAATGCTTTGGGGCATTGCATGAATGATTGCGGGGCGGAACAGGTATTTTGCAACAACCTGGATGATATTGCTTCCTCCATGTTAAGACGCTCAGCAATAGGTGTTTTACCTCCCAAAGTATTAAAAGGTAAGCTTAGCGGCGTCTATTTCAGACCACGTTTTTTGGCACGGGCCACATGGCCGCCGGGAAACCTGATCAAGTGGATGGGCTTTCGGCGATTGTTGCGCCAGGGCTGGTTTTTTCGGATTTGCCTGGTGGATGAATACCTCTATCAAAGACATAATAATACATTTTCTAAAGACGGTATGGTATTACTTCCTGATCCATGGAGCGGAGACTTTTCTATGGATAGAAACCAGGCCCGTAATTTATTAGGGATAGGCAACGACAAATTTGTATTTCTCCAGTATGGTATCGGCACGCGTCGGAAAGGCTTACACCTGGTAATCAGGACAATGCTGTCTGAAGATGTGCCACAGCAATGGCATCTGTTATGTGCGGGGCAGATAAAGAAGGATAAGGGAATTCTGAATGGCATAAGCAAATTACAGGCGGCTGGTCGCGCGACAGTCCTGAACCGCTATGTATCCAAAGAAGAAGAACAGTTGTGTTTTACAGCCGGTGATGTTGCTTTAATGCCCTATGTACGCCACTTCGGATCCAGTGGTGTTCTCGCACTGGCTGCGGCGGCGGGTAAAATGGTGATTGTCTCTGATGAAGGATTAATTGCGCGCCGGGTTGAGGAGAACAAATTAGGAATATGTTTTCCTTCCGGCGATATAAATGGATTAAAGGAAGCAATGACTCGAGCTCAAAGACTATTGGAAGAAAAACCACATCAAATAGAAAAGCATACACGACTATTCGCTGCAAAGTGTGACCGCCAAGCGTTTCGTGAAGCATTAACATCCGTCTATGCTGATCCTATAGGCTAACCTATAAAAAACATATTATAACCTGCTGTTAATCTGCCGGCGTGACGTAGTCCTCCAGTGCCTCAATAACCGCGTCATAGGGAAGCAGGACACAGGAGTGACGGCCTTTATGGGATCGTACGGGGAAAAAGATACTATGGCTTCCGGGGAAGTCGGCCTGTTCGAGATGGGGTTTGTTCAGCGCCTTATCAAAGTCTTCACGCATCTTTTTTATTTCGTCCAGGGTAAGGCCTTGGGCAAGGGATGCAAGATGCGCGCTTGAGGCCTTGCAGAGAATGCAGCCCCGAACCTGATATGCCATATATTGTATAGTGTTATGTTTCACCATCAGTTCTACTGAGACTCGATCTCCGCACAGGGGATTGGTGACAGTAGATTTGCAATCAGCCTTCTCAAGGTGCGTTGCGTGTTCCGTTTTTTTGGACCACTCAATAATGGGGTCCTGATACAGGTTCTCGTTCATTGGGTTTTACCACCATTCTTAGATATCGTTGATCTGTAAGAGAGAAAATTGGGTTCATCCGGTTAATGAGTACACTAGTTAATAGTATCTGAATATTTTGCGCTATATGGGACATGGGGTTCTCTTTTAAGCGGCGAACTCGTTTATGTGCAATGACCCTGCACAAAACCACACGAGGCGGGCGGGTAGCCTTTTCCAGACTTGGCCGGACTCGAGAATTTACTATTATCTCATAAGTATTCCGCCCGCCTGGGTGGCACCTTACGTAATTAGCGTGCTGTTAATACTTTCGTCGCTTAAAAGAGAGCCCCATGGGCCATTAAGGGACCTATAATTAAGGTTCAATCTTTTCCTTCTTTATGTACTCGTTAACCGGATGAAGCGAAAATTGTCCATGTTCATTATTGGGGATTTCCCCGGACCTGCTGAATCCCAGATTCCCTATTATTGATCAATTAATTCATATATGCTGCAATAAATGCTGCATATCAACCGAAGATCTTTAAACAATCTTCCATGCCATTGAGAAAGGCGTCCACATCCGCCTGGAGGTTAAAGGCCGCCAGACTGGCCCTGGTGCTGCCTTCCAGATTCCAAAGATCATGCAAGGGCTGGGCGCAATGATGACCGCCTCTAACAGCAACTCCGTGACGGTCGTTCAACACCTGACAAATATCATGGGGATGAATATCGCGGACGCTGAAGGAGACAAGGGATAACCTCGGTTTTCCCAGCGCCGGTCCCAGGATGTGAATAGAATTCTTTCCTTTGTCTATCGTGTTAAGCCCTTCCATAATCCTCTGTACTAATCCGTCTAAATGTAGATGGATCCTTGGAAGGTCCTGACTGGTCAGCCATTCCAGGGAGGCAGCCAGGCCTACCGCCTGGGTGACAGGCGGGGTGCCTGCCTCGAAACGGTGGGGCGGTTTGGCGAAGCTGCTGGTTTCCAGAGTCACATTGGTAATCATCTCTCCGCCGCCGAAGGCCGGAGACATTTTGTCGAGCAGATTCTTTCGACCCCACAATACCCCTATACCGCTAGGTCCGTAGACCTTATGACCCGAGAAGACATAGAAATCAACATCCAATGAGGGTAAATCGAGCGGACCGTGCGGGGCAACCTGTGCCCCATCCAGCATAATCTTGGCCCCCCTTTCCCGGGCCAGTTTTACCACCGGAACGACATCAGTAATCGCGCCTGTGACGTTGGATCCATGGGTGACGGCCACAAGTTTGGTCCTGGAGGTAAAAAAGTCTTCCGCCCGGTCAAGGCAAAGCTGGCCTTCATCCGTGATAGGCAGGTATCGGATAGTTACACCCCGCCTCTGTTTGAGCATCTGCCATGGAACAATATTGCTGTGATGCTCCAAGTGCGAAAGGAGGATTTCATCGCCCTCTTTGAGGTCCTGTCCGAGGCTCTGGGCCAGAAAGTTGATACCGGCCGTGGTACCGCTGGTAAAAATAACCTCATCCGGGTCTTCAACCCCGAGATAATGTGCAACCCGGGCACGGGATCTCTCAAAGGCTTCTGTGGCGGCTTCAGCCAGTCTATGGACGGCCCTCTTTACGTTGGAGCGGTACCGGGTTTCATGCTCTATCATCGCATTGATCACGCAGTCTGGAACCTGGGACGTGGCGGCATTATCCAGATAGTGAAAGGGCCCGTTATGGAATGGAGATGTTAAGATTCTGAATTCCCGTGCCAGGCTTGCCGGATCAAAAACCATAAATGATCTTTCCTTAGTGCTTCGATTCGCAAATACAGTGACGTTTTTCAGTATTTCAAATAGGCGTATAATCGCTTACTCCATTCGGCCTGAGCTCATGGCCGAAGGCAGCACTAAGTCCTGAGTACATAAATTCGTCATCGAATTTATGAATCGATGGACTTAGATATCGATTGGATTATTCTTGCGCCGTTCCGCGGTGATCTCGGCCAAAATGGCCACTGCTATCTCCGCGGGTGTTTGGGCGTTTATATCAAGACCTACGGGCCCATGGATGCGTTCGATTTGCTTTTCCGTGAAACCTTCAGCTTTCAGACGCTCTATCCGGCTCGCGTTGGTGTTGTGACTGCCGAGGGCTCCTATGTAAAAGACATCCGAGCAAAGGGCCGTCTTAAGGGCAGGATCATCAATTTTGGGATCATGAGTCATAGCCACAACAGCAGTGTGTGGATGGAGAGACATCTTTTCCATGGCTTCATCAGGCCATTCCGTATTGAGTTCAATGTCCGGAAACCTCTCTGCCGAAGCAAAGGCGGTACGCGGATCAATAATCACTACTGTATAGCCTGTCAATCTGGCCATATGGGCCAGGGGCTCGGCGATATGTACCGCGCCTATGATGATCAGTCGAGGATCAGGATTAAAAATATGGATAAAAAATGTCTTCCCTGCAGCCCGGATTACGGCGCTGTTTCCCTTGCGAAAGGCTTCCGATACCGCGGGCTGCAGATCGGGAGACAGTTTTTCTAAGGAGGTCCGATCATCCGCCCGGGCCCATATCTTATCACCACTAATAAGATCAGTGACCAGACAGGAGGGTATATGCGCCCTCTTTAGATTCATTACCTCTTCATAAAGGTGGTGGTTGGCTTCGAGCTTTTCAACGTATATATCGATGTCTCCTCCGCAGGCAAGCCCCACATCCCATGCCTGCTCGTCGCTGACCCCGAAGGAAAGGCGCTTGGCCTGACCATCACCGATTACCTCCAATGCCTCAGTAATGACCGCGCCCTCGATGCATCCACCGGACACGGAGCCTTTGAAAACGCCCCTGCCGTCAACTACAAGCTGGCTGCCGATAGGAAGGGGTGATGATCCCCATGTGGCGATCACTGTGGCAAGCGCCACTTTCCTTCCCTCATTATGCCACTTCAGGGCTATTTCAGTAGGGTCTTCCAAATGGTTTATGACTTGGTTCATGACTTATAAGTCCTCTTAGTTAGCTTTTAGCTATCAGCCATTAGCTTTTAGTTATCAGCAAAGAGCAATGAGCAAAGAGGTAAGGATTAAGGGGGTATGGATTAAAGGATTAAGAAAGATGCTCCGCTACCACATAATCCTTAATCCCTAATCCATAATCCCTAATTCGTATTTACTATTAACCATTCAACTATTAACCATTCAACTATTTAACCATTTAACCATTAACCAATGCGCTATGCTCTTTGCGCTTTGCTCTATGCACTCGAACCCTGGAATCCTTGAATCCTAATACATCTCGTCCACCCGTAACCTCCTGAAATAACAGCGCCCTCCCGATAGTCTCTCAAAAAAGGAACGGCCCTCCGCCCTGGTGCCATCCATACAGGGCGGGATAGAAAAATAATATTAACCCCTGTTTCCACCGAAGGTCACGGCTGTTCTTGAAAAGAAGACATCTCTAAATCAGGCCCCTCTCTTTTTAAGCCTAGACGCAAGTTCCGCTATATCCTCATTGTCATCTACGCTGAAAAAAGGGTCGGAATCATCAAGCTCTACCTCAAGAACCTCGCCAGGATTCTCTCGTATGATATCCCTGGCACCGATATCACCCCTGATAGTCATGAGGGCGGGGTAAAATACTCCACTGAAACACACGGGATGTCCCCTAATCCCTTTATAGACCGGTAGGCAGATAGACTTATCAGATGATCTGAATCTATTGAGCAGCAAATCAATAATGCCGGGCTTCAACAAGGGGTGGTCACCAAGGATTATCATTATCGAAGGAAACTCGTCTTTGATTTCCTTCAAACCCCGTTGAATGGAAACCGACATCCCATCAGTGTAACAAGGGTTTATCACTGTTTTGAGCTTGGTACGACGAAGGTTCTCCCCTATGGCTGGCATTATGATATCAGCCCGGTACCCAAGGACAAGGACTACCTCATCGAGCCTGGATCCTAGTGAGGCGTCGACTACCATGGCAAGGATATTGTTCTCGCCGATCTTAAACAGAGGCTTCAGGGACCCGAACCGGGTTGACATCCCGGCTGCCAGTATAATGCCTGCTGTGGGTTCCTTTTCCATCCCGGAGTTCTCCATCTCCTATATTCTTGATCTATGGCCCATTTTAAGCCCACTGGGGGATGACAATAAAAAAAGTATAAACGAAGGGCTGTTGGGTGTCAATGTCAAAGCCCCTTAAAAATATTAAGCACCGCACATGATAAGGTTTTGAGGGCATTCCTATCGCAGCCTTCATACACACCCTGATATGGCATCCGAGAGGGACATTAAAGATGGTAACTGGATAATAGGAGACATGTCCGACCAGGGCCCTGAAAATGAAGTGGCCGGGCTTTCCGGGTGTTGCTAAACAGGAGGTCTTTCAGAGGAAAATAGTCTATTAAACTTATTGAAATAATCCCATCCCGACCACAGGGTCAGGATGAGCGCCGCCCACAAAAACAACATACCCACGATATGGAAATCCACTTTAAAATATTCATAGTGTAAGGCCAGTCCCAATACGGCGGATGCCTGGAGGATGGTTTTGTATTTGCCGAGCCGGCTGGCCTGTATAACGATACCTTCGATAACGGCCATGCTTCTCAGGCTGTTCACAGCCAGTTCTCTTGCTATGATGATTATAACAATCAGGACAGGGATTCTTCCCAGGGGAATGAGCATTATCATGGAGATCGCCACGAGGATTTTATCGGCCAGGGGATCCAGAAATTTCCCTAGAGCTGTGACTGACTCATACTTTCTGGCATAGTATCCATCCATGATGTCGGTTATAAAGGCCATACCCAGGAAAAGGGCTGCGAAAAAGCTGGTCAGCTTATTGTCAAAACTCAGGAACAGGACCACCAGGGGGATGCAGAT
>CAYQNR010000091.1:0-2782 GCA_964418945.1 uncultured Desulfobacteraceae bacterium | reverse complement strand
ATATCGGTAAGGGGATGTCTTATTAGCTGTTCCATAACCTTGAAAGGTATGGTGGCAATATCCGCGCCCATGAGAGCGGCATCCAGCACGTGAAGAGGATTCCTGATGCTTGCCACAATAACCTCTGTATCATAGCCGTAATTCTCGTAAATGCTCAGGATCTGTTCCACAATTTCCATTCCGATATGTCCTATGTCGTCCAGCCTTCCCACAAAGGGACTGATATAGGTGGCTCCGGCCTTGGCCGCCATCAGGGCCTGTACAGCGGAAAAACAGAGGGTAACGTTGACCTTTACTCCTTCCACGGACAGGATTTTGACGGCCTTGAGGCCCTCTTTTACGAGGGGAATCTTGACCACTATATTATCCGCCAGTTTGGAAAGCTCCCTGGCCTCCTTTACCATTCCATCCGCATCCGTGCTGACCACTTCCGCGCTTACCGGGCCATCCACGATATCGCATATTTCCTTTATAAGAGGCTTGAATTCACGTCCTTCCTTGGATACAAGGGAAGGGTTGGTGGTTACCCCGTCAAGCAGGCCGAGTTCTTTCGCCTTCCTGATCTCCTCAAGATTAGCAGTATCGATAAAGAATTTCATGTGGTCCTCCTTCTGGTTCATCAATAACGTTCAAAAGTAAAGGAATCTCTATTTGTACTCCTTTTTTGACATATCACCTTTAAAAAAACACCATTAGTTAGCTTTTAGCTATGAGCCATTAGCTATTAGTTTTTTCCTAGCCCTGGGCCTCAAATTTGTCCGCGCATTCCTTACTGCAAAAAAAGAACTCCTTACCGTCTATAACCCTTCTGATAGCCTGCCTTTTGGGGATATATGTTTCGCAGACAGGGTCCCGGACCATCTCATCAATCACCCCTGTGCCAGGACTTCCCCTGTGAATCTCCTTGTCTTTGCGGAAGAGCCCCTTTACAAGAACATAAAGGAGATAGATCAGTATGCCTATGATCAAAAATTTCAGCATCTATTCTATCCCTATAGGTTCGACTAACTGTCCGTCCAAAGGTATTGTCTCAAGAAGCTCCGCCATAGTCTTTGCAAGGGAAGGATGCCTGAGTTGCGGTGCCAGCTGTGCCATGGGGATCATGACAAATCTCCTCGTGTGCATAAGGGGATGAGGGACAGTCAGATCGTTCTCATGGATTATCTGCGCATCGAATAGCAGGATATCCAGATCGATAATCCGCGCCTCCCAGGTTTCTCCATGCCTGACCCTTCCCATATCCTTCTCTATCAAAAGGAGCCTGCCTAGAAGTTGCCGCGGTTCCATCCCTGTAGAGAGGGCTACAACGCCGTTAACATACCAGTCCTGTTCCTTTATACCAACGGGCTCAGTCCTGTAAAGATGCGAGAGACCGGTAATTTTACACTCAGGGATGAGTCCTATTCTTAGGATTGCTTCAAGACAATTGCGCTGAGGATCGCCCAGATTAGATCCAACCCCGATGTAAACAGTATTCATTAAAACCTTATCTCCTTTATCCTTGTTATGGCCTCTTCCAGCCGGTCTTTCTCTTGGGTCAAGGCGATTCGAAAATATCCTTCCCCATGTTCTCCGAAGCCGTTGCCTGGTGTTACAACCACGCCCGACTCCAGAAGCTTGGCTGCCAGGCCTTCCGATGTATAACCCTCCGGAACCCTTACCCATAGATAGAAAGTGGCCTTGGGAATCTCCAATTCAAAACCTGCCTCCTTTAGGCCCTTGGCCATCAGGTTACGGCGGAGTGAATACACGTCCATGATATTGCCGACCAGAGACTCGTAATTCAGAAAGGCATCTATGGCTGCGATCTGTACAGCCTGAAAAACGCCTGAATCGATGTTGCTTTTGACGGTCCCAAGGCTTTGGACGGCATCTCTGTTTCCCACAGCGAATCCTATACGCCATCCGGTCATATTGAAGGTTTTGGAGAGGGAATGAAGCTCGATTCCCACATCCATGGCTCCTTTAGCCTCCAGAAGGCTGGGGGGCCTGTACCCGTCAAAGGCCATCTCCGTATAGGCCGCATCGTGACAGACCAGGATATTGTTTCTCTTTGCGAATTCAACGACCAAGTTGAAAAAATCCATTGTGGCCACAGCGGAGGTTGGATTGTTGGGATAACTAATAAAGAGTAGTTTGGCACGCTTTATTACGTCAGAAGGAATGGATTCCAGGTCGGGCAGGAATCCGTTATCCCATGTAAGGGGCATAAACCAAGGCTCCCCTCCCGCGAATATGGTCGCGATGTTATAGACAGGATAGGCTGGGTCCGGTACAAGGGCCACATCACCGGTATCTATAAAGGCCAGGGGTAAATGGGCTATACCTTCCTTGCTCCCTATCAATGAAAGGACCTCTGTTCCAGGATCCAGTTCAACCCCGAATCTTGTCCTGAACCACCCGGCGGCCGCGACCTTGAAATCATCCATACCGGAATAGGACGGATACCTATGGTTCGCTGGATCTCCTACGGCTCTTCTCATAGCCTCTACTATAGGCTCAGGAGTGGGCAGATCCGGATCACCCACGCCCAGGTCTATTATATCTATGCCCTTGGAGATAACCTCTCTTTTTTTCCTGTCTATCTCTCTGAAGAGGTAAGGGGGCAATCTTTTTAATCTTTCAGATTTATCCGCTATCAACTTATCCTCGTAGGTAGGTTTTAGCTGTTAGCCATTAGTTATCAGCAAAGAGCAATGAGTTATGAACAAAGGGGTAAGGATTAAAGGGGTATGGATTAAGGGATTAAGAAAGATACTCCGCTACCACATAATCCTTAATC
>CAYQNR010000090.1:0-9951 GCA_964418945.1 uncultured Desulfobacteraceae bacterium | reverse complement strand
CATTGGTTACAGTTAGTTAACTATTATTTAAAAATCAACGTTGGGACAGTAGTGAGGGAATATCTATACTTAATAGTAAACTAGCGGGATTTGATTAAGGATTTTGGCATAGTTACCAGAAAAGGATAGGGAGCGCAAGAGATATATTCTTTGATCAGCCATCTGATTTGTGCGTTAACAATGAGGGCATACAGGATCAACTATTATTCACTGAAAGAATTTGCTTATGTGCTTAGAAAGGGCTTTCAAGCCAGTACTTTCTACCCCGTAATAATACCGACCATTCCGGACACTGCCTCGGCGATCCTAACTATCAGTTCAAAGGCCTCATCCATGTTGAAACTATCGAAATCTACAGGACGAAGCACGGGCCTCAATTGGCCTTCCAGCTGCCGACCAAGTTCCCGCTTATATTCCAAAGAGATGTCAACCGGGGTGTTGCCCGGTACGTCGAGCTTTTTCCTTACCATGATGAGGAAATCAGGAGCATCAATATCCAGCTTCATTTTATGAACAGCATAAAAAAGGTCGAATAAATCCCGGATAGCAGGTTCTGTTCTGGTAAGAGCTGCACGGACTTTTTCTGCATACGCCTCCTTCATGTTCATTGCCTGGACGGTGAAAACGGGAAGAAGGGGTCGGCCACTAAAGGGATTCACAACGATTGTGCGGGTCTCGCCAGTCACTGAAGAAAGGATAAGCGGCTCACGGATGCCGATCTCAATCTTGATTCTCTCCTGCCTTTCCATCACAGCTGATGGGTACTCGAGGTAACCAATGTACTGTCGGGATTCATTATGTCCCCTGAACGCATGCAAGACGGTAATTCCAGGAACAAGAGCAGGAAGTTCATTAAATATCCCTTTAACTGGGTCCATTTTAGAACGTCTGTGATTTCGCGAGCTATCCACTGAAACCGGAAGGACCAAAGCCAAATCTTCACTGAGCCGGTAGAAGTCTGCATAGACCTTGCTCAGGCAGGTCCCTCCTTTGAAAATGAGCGGTGTATCACGGAGAAAAACTTGATGCAGAATCAACGAGCAATAGTAGTCTTTTTCGATCAAGCTTGCCGAAAAACCGGTAATGCCTTCCGAATATGACAGAGCCTCCAGGAAGATGTCCTTATCGGTATCATGAGGGTATGGGAAGCGGACCTCAACCATTAACGATAATTCCCCACTTTCGGTTGATTGTTCCTTTGGCGGATCGGCTTGGAATCCAGGGTATCAGGGAACTTGCAGTACTTAGTCGGCGCTGGAGTTGATTCATCTTTCTTGGATTCCGGATCAAAGTATCCAATAAATATCCGATTCGCCTGATCGTTGCCATATTTCCATATTTAACCGTCACTTCGATTAATTCTGACGCAAACTTGGACTCATTTTTGATCTCCCCTTTAATCCACTCATATCCCCGGGGCAGACTATTAAAGCGGGACCAGTCGTAAACAGCATCCATGAGGGTCCTTGCCTTGGAAGAATAGACCATTTCCCGATTATCTCGAGTGCGCACAGTATTGATGGCGCCAAGGCGTTCATCAGCGACTTTTATGAATTGAAACGCCAGGCTCCCTATCAAGCGTTTGCCGGAGATACGGTTATTGTAAAGATAGGTCACACTTGGGATTTGGTCATCAAGACCATAGAAATTAAAAGCCGAAGGACCGCAGACCTGATATCTTCCCTGCTCCTCCTCCATGAGCTTCTGAAGAATCAGGGCCGACCCTGGGCTGTATTTGCCTCCGGCTGGTATTCGAGGGGGCACGAGATATACCCCCCGTTTAAGCCTCAAAATCCAGCCGTAATCTGAGAGGCGACGGAACAGATCGCGTTCCTGCGATGACGATATATCTAAGATGGGGGCTATTTCTCCAGTGCGGACAATGTCCAGCTTCCTAAGTTGGACGAATGCGAAAAACCGCGATGAGAGATTCCCCAGTTCTGGTCCCTTTGATTTCATATTATTTCTCATAAATGGGTTAATAACCCATTATCAAGAAATATCATAAATGTCAATTTATTTGATTAAAAGGTTGTATCAAAACTTCTGCATCGGAAAAATGGATAAGATAGAATAGAAGCAAAGGGGACATCGGGGAGACACAAAACGCACTGAACGGCAAAAACGCCGTCTACGGAATAGCCTAAATTATTGAAATTGGCTTGCCGAGCCGTAGCCTCTGGCAAAGGCTGGCCTGTCACGTCGTAGCTCTTTGAGCGCCCGTCCTCCGCAGTGGCTTGCTACGGAGGGTGGAAAGACGGATCGGGCCGAGAGGAATTGAACCTTTATGCAAGGTTGTAACATATAGAAATAGTTGTAAGAATATTTGGAAAAAAGAAGATTGCAAGAAAAGCCAAGAAATTAATTATTTAAAGAGGATTTGGAAGGTACGAGACTTAAACCGGTGTTGAGTATAGAAAAATTAGATAGTTAGAGATAGGTGATAAAGAATTGATAGGAAGAATGTGAATTGTATTACTTTGATTTCATTCATTGCTGAACAAAATCTAGCCTATAATCTTTGTCGTTACGAATAGCAATGAACCGTTTAACATGTCGAAGGTCCCCCACTACATTATCTTCAATTTCCTTTTGGGAACGAGGGTCAACTTTACATCCGAAATAGGTGGCACTAAGTTCTTGAGGATATAACTCAACGAATTCAGACAATATGTCATTTCCTTTGTTGTCCTTTGGAATTTTCGGGTTTTCCATATCGTAAGGTGGTATAAAAACTCTCCATTCTTTTTCGTATGCCCAGTGTGAACTTTTCGTAGTAAATAAATCATAAAAGAGTGATTCATGTTCTAATGAAGGAATTTGTCCTGTATAGTATTTTACATAGTCATCCAATTTTCCTATAGGAACAGGGGCTTGTGTATATCTCACCTTGCTAGCTGCACAGATGGGGTTGTCTAATGCGGGTAGACATTCAAATTCTAGAACTACTCCAGTATGATCGTTTGCATAGTGGGCCCACATGAGGATATTATCATATTCTTCAGCTACACAGAATACACGTGAAGCCTTTACTAATATTTGCCACCAATGATTAAGTTTATTGATCTCTTGCTGACGTTTTTCTTCTTGTTTAATAACAAGTTGATTATGTATTTGTCTCAAGAGGTTAGTGTAAGATGTTTTGGAATGTCCTTTTCTAGCTTGCCAGGCTTGTAGCAACTTCTTATACCAAGGATTTGTAGGAATACCAAGAGGTTCCTGTTCACTGAGGGCCAATCGATCCAATTCCTTTAAAAGTGCTTGATTCAAATCGTTAAGGGTAAAATCATAGTCAAGAGTCATTTGGACGTCAAATGGATCATTAAAGAGGATAGGTGAGCTGTACTTGAGTTTGCGATTTCGCAAAATCAAAAGGGCGGTCTCAATAGTAGTATATTTATAAAAAAAGCGTCTATTATGTATAATCATATTGTTCGCTTAGCTAGTGTAGATCTTAAATGAAATCATGCTAAAGATAATTGAGATTTTCAAATAGAATTTTCAATAAAAATCTTTAATGTGTAGGTAAGGATGGTGGGGGCGGGGGAGTCGAACCCCTAGTGTAGGGTTTAACACTTAGAAATAATTATAAAAAATTTAACGAAAAGGTTGAATGCAAGAGAATGGAAGAAAAGTCAAATAAGCTGAGGTATTATAAACCCGTGGGTTTGGTTGAAGCGGTAGGAGAGTTCTCGTGTATGTCTTTGGATTTTTTCAGCAAGAGCAGGTCGAGTGGCTTCTGGACTCGCAGATACCAAAGGCGAAATCCAAAGCACGTGAGACTAATTCCAAGTAGCGCCAAAGAGATGGCTAAGATTGTAACCAAATAGGTGAAGCGGTCGTAAAGGAGATAATCATGGCCTAGCTGGGAGGATTTGTTACGCAAAGAATCGAATTTCTCAATTAATTCTATGTCTTCCTTGGGAAGGGATTCGCCTCTTAGAAGTTTGGCCTTGAAAGAGTAGTATTCAGGTGGCGGGAGGTAATCTAAGCTTGCGATGGCGGCATGGGTTCGCTCGGAATGAGAAATGTAAAACTTAGCCCAGAAAATGGGAGCAACAAGCAATAGGACCACTCCTGACAATGCCATGAACTTGTAGAGATTGTCAGTCGGAAGAGAAGGTAAGCCTTGGATATTCATAGTAATTGATCCTGCTAATTAATACCGACTCAGGTCAGCGGAGCCGTAAGGGACGTTCGCGCGCCTTACGGGGTAGGGTGGACCTGTTTGTTGTGCCTACCTATTTCTCGCACGTTTCCTTTTTGTTGGCCGATACGAGCTTGTAGTTATCGGAGACTTCCAATTCTCCCGAGTGCTTGTTGTGGTCGTTGCAAAGTGGATAGATGTACCACTTCTGATCAGTACTTCCACCGCCCTTCTGGACGTGTGCGCCGACCAAGTCCTTATTTAGGCAACCATTAGCCGGGCAGTAGGATGGCTTCGCTTGGCCACTGAAGTTCTCCCAGTGAGCAAGCCAAGAGCCACAGACACATCGCGTGTCATAGGTGCCGTTGATGTTGCGGATCTTCATCCTCTTTCTCCTTTTTATATTGGTTGTGTTGGCTTTTGTAAAAGTCTTTTTTTGATTACATTCCATAATGTTTAAAGAAATAATAAATTTGAATTATTGCGGCTAACTAAAAAGTCCGGCAGCAATTCGGTATAGCCGCGTAAGATATAAAATTGTTAATTACTAATGCTCAGTGTCTCTTGGAGGAAAAGGATCATTTCCAGGAGAAATAGTATCTTTACTCCTGATTTTACCATCTAACCCTTTAATAGTAAGTTCTCCACCACGCTGATTAGAGAGCAAACCGTGAGCAGAATCAATTGCCTCTTTTTGGGTTTTGTGGAGAGATGATGCTCTATCAGCGTCATTTCTCTTGTTAACCCAGGAATCACCTCTTTTGTAGACCATGCGGTCTCTGCCTTTAGACATAGTGTAAATCCTCCTAAAAATAAAATTATTAATTAGTGGTGAATAAATAAAAAATATTAAAGGAACATCGGAGGCACCCCCCTTCTTTCGGTGAAATTTAAATATACCGAAAGAAATCAGGGAGTTTATCAGGAATGGAGAAAAAGCTTGACATAGGAAAGCCTTTCTACTAAAAGCTGATAACAAAGATGATTGCCGGATACTTTCGGCATATTTAGTTACCCCCTAATCTCCATAAAGATTTAGGGGGTATATTTTTATTATAAAAACATATTTTGTGGGTAGTCAAGATATTTCTTCTATATATAGGGGTAATAGTAGAGTAAATATAGTGGAGGAGGGGGGAGTCGAATTCCCATGCAAGGTTGTAACATATAGAATTAATTATAAAAATATTTGGAAAAAGAAGATTGCAAGAAAAGGCAAGAAATGAAGCATTTAAAGGGGATTTGGAACGTGCAGGACTTGAACCTGTCGGGGTATTTGTAAAATCAATAACTTAAAACGCTTATGGCAAATAAACGGCAAAAAATGTCATGTTTGAGTATTATTTTTTTGTTGAAGTTTATAATAGATTTTGGTTGATTTTTAGGGTGATAATGACGATTATATTAATGATCGGTTCATCTCCATGTCGTTTCGGCTTCATGGACTCCCGTGCCATAAGGTGCGGGATTTTTTTTGCCTGGAGGTAGGCATGGCCAAAGTAATGTTCTTCATTGACGGTTTTAACGTGTACCATTCTATAAAGAGAAAAAAGGAATATCATAAATACCTATGGTTGAATTACAGGTCCACAAAAGTATATTATTTCTCTGCATACGCGACATGGAAACCACATTCAATGAAGAGGCATAGAAAGTTGGTCGACGCTTTAAAGAGTAATTGACATTTAGAATGATTTGTGATTATATAATAAAAAAGATTTTAAAAAGGATTAAAATGATTGCTACCATTGATGCCATTAATAAGGTTTGTTAAAGGCAAAGGGTGGCATTTTTTTGACAAGAATTATATTGACATCAATAGCAGAGTATTTGAGGTTTGTTTAATAAGAAAGGACAAAGTGATGTTAAACAATTTTGATTATATGAAGGCCACGCAGATATTGAATTATTTGGCAAGGAGATTGGGTGGCGAAATTGATAAACTTAAAGCTATAAAACTAATATATTTAGCGGATAAATACCATTTGAGAAAATTTGGTCGGCTTATAAGTGAAGATCAATATATTGCAATGGAATATGGTCCTGTCCAATCTGGAGTAAAAGATATAGCTGATTTCAGTGATTTTTTAGGGGATCAAGAGAAAGAATATGCTTCACGTTTTATAGTGAAAGAGGGAAATAATATTAGATCAATTAATGAAATTGAGTATGAAGAGTTGTCAGAAACAGATATTGAAGCATTAGATTTTATTATAGAAAAATTTGGTTGGGATGATAATTTTGATTTAGTGAAGATAACACATCGTGGTTACGAATGGAAAAAGCATGAAGACGAGCTAAAGCTAAAGAGTCGTGTTGATATGGATGTTTTAGATTTTTTTGAAGATTCGAAGAACGACGGTATTTCTAAAATTACGAAGGATACAAAAGAAGCTGCGCGTATTATTTATGAAGAGGATATGGAGGTAAATGCAATCCTTAAATGATATTATTTCCTTCCTCAATTTTTTTAAAAAGATTAACATGTGGAAGTGTAATCAAATTTTCCCATCCTGACTTTCCTGAAAAACCTCATAACTTTATTGTTCTAAATAGCAATCCTTTGAAAGATGGTTTTTTGCTCTTAATAGTAAGCACGTCTAATGTAGAGAGAGTAAAGGAAATAGTAGACAGGCAAAGGCGTCTTAGTGGGGGGTATATAAATGTAAAGCAGGGTGAATATAAGGATTTTGAGAGGGAATCATATATTAATTGTCATAAACCGTACGCATTTGAAATTGGTAAGTTGAAGGCGAAATATAAGAAGGCATTGGTTGATATGAAAGAAAGGTTGCCGGATGAATTAATAAAAAGAGTTAGAAAAGGGTGTTTGGATAGTCCAATGTTTAAACCGAAGTATAAGAAATTCATTAAAATAGAAGGTGATTAACACTGCGGCTCAGCGGGAGCCGGATCTATCGGCGATCCTTTGGAGCTGCATGTTATGATTCCTTCAAGAATCTACCCAATAATTGCCTCAACTCGACAGAATCAGTAATTTCCCTGCTTTCTGCCGCAGAAGATCGAATGTATACTCTTCCTTGGTAGAGCGAAGCTGCCTTATTATCCTTTCTTGCCAGAATAGGTGTTTCTTTTGCACCCGGAACTTCAAGAAAGATGAAAATTCTTTCGTCTTCGATTACTCTCCTGACTCCAATATGAAAACTTGGGTCTATAAAAGGGCGTAGCCACTTGTTTACCAAAGATGCTTCAAATTCACCAAGTTTTTCTGGATCAAGACCCACTT
The DNA here is from genome assembly GCA_964418945.1 of uncultured Desulfobacteraceae bacterium. Classification (GTDB taxonomy): domain Bacteria; phylum Desulfobacterota; class DSM-4660; order Desulfatiglandales; family HGW-15; genus CAYUYB01. Next base: position 2,557 of record CAYQNR010000090.1, on the reverse strand, counting down.
TTGCAAAATGGCCTCTACTCTGCTCTGCTACACCGATGATGATAGTTCCCCCTCCAATGTTCGCCATGGCAATCACATCTTTAGCGAGACAGGCTCGTCCATCTCTGGTAGACAAATCTACAGATTCTTTATAATCAAGCGTGGGAGTTTCAGTGCACAGATTTAAAAGGGCTTTATCCGTACTCATATCGGCCATGATATACCAATTGACTGCATCGAGAAGTTGCTTCAGATCAAATGGCTTTGGGAAAACTCTAGTAAATCCTGCACGATATTGCCTGAGCTCTTCGGCTTCAGCTTTTATTACATTTTTCTTGTCGTATCCAGGAGACGTAGTCCCAGATACTGAAAATACCGGTATATATTTAGTCCTCTGGTTTGCCCTTAACAACTTTAAAAACTCGTAACCGTCCCCATCAGGACGCGCTATATCACTTATAATCAAGTCCGGTTGATGATTGACTGCAAGTCTAATAGCTTCCTGATTTGCCTCAGCTACATAAACCCTAATTTTCTTGTATGCCCCTGTAAAAAGCGATGAAAGAAGATCAAGAATATTCGGTTCGTCATCCACGAATAAGAGTCGTATAAACCTCCCAGGATCTGTGATGGCTATTTTTTCTTTATTTACCATTTTTTTATCATAACTGCGCGGTTCACAGACCACGAGAATCGAGTGGTCGTCTGTAAAACGGCATGTTATGTGGTTTTAACTAAGATCAAATAAATCAAGCTTTAATTTCCCGTACAAATTAATTGCTTCTGATATATTCTGCAATGTTGGCATCAAGTTGATATCTGTTATATTTCTTTCTCTTAACACCTTAAATGTATCGAGTAAAGTATTCTGACCGATAAGTAATTCTATCTTTAACAGAGCAGTATGTTGAATCTGGGTATGGAGAGATTGAACGACTTGATCAATAGGGTGATATTTGCCGCCATTGTACCTCAAAAATTCTACACCACAATCAATAATAAAGAAGGCTTCTTGACGATTCATAAATTCATTTCTTGCCCAAGGCATATGTATAGTTTTATACCTCTGCCATTCCTTGTGTCTATAAAGTTTATTTTTAATTTTTTGATAACTGAATAAAGTCTTGTCTTTTAAAACAGGTAGGTTGAGACACCATACACATAGATGATCACCGTAATTTTTGGATTGATTTTTTAGTCGATCATATACTGCAAAAAATGCGGCATATAATGGATTTTTGGTTAAATCTAAAAGTCGGGTAGGAATACCATAGTGTTGGGCGTATGCTAAGGGTTCATGATATAGGGGGTTCCAAATATATCTGTCGTCTATATCCTTGTGTTCTTTGCTAAACCTTTCTTTTAATTCATAACCCCATTGATTCATAGTCATATAAAAACTTTGTGGCATTGGAACTTGAATACCAACTTGATCACATAGCTTTGCAAAATTAATTAGGATATCTGCTTCAACACTAAGTTGTTCGATCGGGTCATTTTTAGGGAATGGCCATTCCCTTCTGTAATAAAAATTACCAGTTGGTCTGAAAGACTGGGGCCATAGACTCCAATTAGAGTCTGCATGCCCTCGAAATGCCCAGCCTTTACCTATTTCAGTATAGTAATTGGTTAATTTTTCTAAGACTTCAATAAAATTGTTCGGTTCAGTGTATTCTTTTTTGCGTATGCCATTGCCAATTTTTTCCCAAGATGATGTATCAATTTCTGACATTTTCTCCCTTTCTTATTTGGCACATAACGTACCGATAACCGGCCGGGCGGACGTTTTATCGCCCGGGCGGGTTGATTGGGTTGTTAAAAGCTGTTTTTGTATTGTTCTTCTTCTATTTACCGGATTCGGAAATATTTCCATTTTCGGTAAATAGCGTTTTATTTTTTATATCTATCTAATATTATTCAATATGTTTCTATTTACAACTTTTGGCAATGTTGCCATTTTTTGTAAATGGCTTGTGTTTGGACAAGAAATTTTCAGAAAATCTATGGAACTCAGTGATGATTATATTTTCCCGGATAGCGTGAATGATGCCTTGATCTTTTTAATATTCTTTCTCGAAAATTATCATTTAGAAAATTTGGAAATATTTCCATTTTTTCTAAATAGTATGAATGAGTCTATAATTCATTCGGCTTTTTACAAGTGATTATAAAGAAATGGATATCATTAAAAAGTTGGTGTTATTAAGAAAAATAAGATACGCAGAAAGGTATGTAATTAAGTCACATGATTTTGTGCATTTTGTTTTTAGTAAAGGGTAAGTATGCGAAATATCACTAGAACATTCATGGCATAAGTTTTGAGATATATTCTCAGACTATTTTCTACAATCGTCAAGGTAAAAAATTCTAGCTTTAGTCGAGGTGGAAGCGTTCTTCCTATTGGAGACGTCCCTGTTCACATTATTATGGCATCCTGGCTAAAAGAGCGGAATATTTTGCGGAGCATCGGTAAATGAATACAGAGTTGCCTGCGCATCCGTAAGATAAAAGGTTACGAATGTCTCATCATCCGCCCCTTTTGGGTAGATCTGGAGAAGCATGTCAGATTCCGTGAACG
>CAYQNR010000089.1:0-10761 GCA_964418945.1 uncultured Desulfobacteraceae bacterium | reverse complement strand
CCCTTTTCTTCGTTCCGGATCTCCCGGGCTGGTCATTTCAAGGGGTTACGGCTGTGGGATGCCTACCCCCTCCGCTGTTCTCCCGTGCCTCCGGCACAGGAGCCAGGGGGTCCCCCACCCGTAACTCCCTGAAATAACAGCACCCTCCCGATAGTCACTCAAGAAAGGGACAGCCCTTCGGCCAGGGGTATTGTTTTCAAGACGACATGTGTTAGGGTTCAAGGGAGAACGGCTAATAGCTAACAGCTAACTAATGATGTTTTTTGAAAGGGGATGTTGGAGGGAGCAACGTTCCGGGATTTCAGAATTTTTATGGATCAGATTAAAGACACAGTCAAAAAGATAAGGGGCACTATTTCCCGGTATAAAATGGTAGAGGCGGGAGACAAGGTGATTGTGGGGGTTTCAGGAGGTCCTGATTCCGTTTGCCTGCTGGATGTCATGAAAACGCTTTCAGGGGAGCTGAATATCTCCATTGTGGCCGCTCATTTTAACCATGGCCTGAGAAAAGGGGAAGATGAGTCAGAGACACGTCTGGTTGAGGGCATTGCCCAATCTATGGGACTCCCCTTTGAGACGGAAAAGGCCTCTCATTTGAGCCGTGATGATCCTTCCCTGGAGGAGCGAGCCAGGGAGGCAAGGTACGCCTTTCTGGAAAGGGTCAGGGAAAGATACGGATCCCGAAGGATAGCCGTGGGCCATAACAAGAATGATCAGGCGGAGACGGTCCTTATAAGGTTATTGCGGGGAACGGGCCCGTCAGGGCTCGCAGGAATAAACCCTGTCAGAGATAACGGGATTATTAGGCCTCTCATCGAGGTGGACAGGCAAGAGGTTATTGGTTATCTGGATGCCCGGGGGCTTTCCTACGCCCATGACAGTTCAAATACTGATACCAGATACCTAAGGAACAGGATCCGCCTTGAACTGCTGCCCAGGATGCGTGATTACCAGCCGCAAATCATAGAACAACTGTGCAGGTTATCGAATATCATCAGGGATGAAGATGCCTATATGGAATCGCTGGCATCGGATTGGGCGGGCAAGGAGGCCGAAAAAGGGGGCAAGGGGGATATCTCTGTTCCTCTGGCATCATTGGAAAAGCTGCCTGGACCTTTAAGGAACAGGGTTATACGGATTCTGTTGAAAAAGGTTAGAGGGAACCATTATCCTCTGGAACATGATCATATTGCCTCTGTTTTAGGGCTTTTGGATAACAGCCAAAGGCCTCAGTCCACCATAGATCTTCCTAACGGTATGGTGGCAAGGAGGAGGTATGACAGGCTGCAATTCACCCTGAGGCCGCCAAAACGTGTAAGAAGCTACACCTATAATCTTGACGGTCCGGGCACATATTATGTTGAAGCTATCAGGCAGACCCTCCGGCTTGAGGAAGTCGAAGGAGATGATGGGAATATTCTTAGAGGATGGTCCGCAGCTACCGCCTACCTGGATGCGGGCAAGCTTCAATATCCCCTGGTTATTAGAAATGTCAAGCCGGGCGACAGGTTTACTCCCCTGGGCATGAAGGGCACCAAAAAGGTTAAGGATTTTTTTATTGATCTTAAGGTCCCTTCAGAGATCCGTGCTTCAATCCCCATATTGACGTGCCGGAACAGTATCGTCTGGGTGTGCGGATACAGGATTGACAACAGGTTCAAGGTATCGCCCCGGACCGAGAAGATTCTGAAGATTACTATATCTTCCTAGTCGCTTCAAAAAGCCTCTTTATTCCGGTCTTGTACGGCGGCTTAATAATACCTTCTTCCGTAATAATTGCCGTAACATATCTGGCGGGAGTGATATCAAAGGCTGGATTAAGGGCTTTTACTCCCGGAGGCCCTATTTTTTGTTTGCCAAGGCGGATTATCTCTTCGGGGCCCCTTTCTTCCACCGGGATAGTATCCCCTTTGCTGATACGTATATCAATCGTGGATAGCGGGGCCGCAACATAAAAGGGTACCCTGTTCTCCTTTGCCAGGACCGCCACCTGATATGTACCTATCTTATTTGCCACGTCGCCATTGGCAGCTATCCTGTCTGCTCCGGTGATTACCATATCTACCATTTTCCTCCGCATAAATGATCCGGCAGCGTTGTCAACTATTACTTGGACGGGAATGCCATCTTCCATAAGCTCAAAGGAGGTTAACCTGAGCCCTTGGAGCCAGGGCCTTGTCTCATCGGCAAGGACCTCTACCTTTTTTCCAGCCGCATGCGCGGACCGGATAACCCCGAGGGCCGTGCCATAGCCGCCGGTTGCCAGCGCACCCGCATTACAGTGGGTCAGGATTCTTGCCTTTTCGGGGATAAGGGTCTGACCGATTTTACCGATTCGTTTATTGATATGTATATCTTGCTTAAGGATCTCCTCGGATTCCCTCCTGAGAATCTTTTTTATTTCACGCACGGAACGGTCATTAAGGGAGTCAACCAAAGCCGACATTCTATCAACAGCCCATCGCAAATTGACGGCCGTTGGTCTGACATGAGCAACCGTTTTAGCCATATTCAAAAAGCGTCTCCTGAACTCACCATAGGTATCGGTCCTGATAGAAGCCGCTCCCAAGGCAAGGCCCATAGCCGCCGCCACGCCTATGGCCGGGGCCCCCCTTATGACCATTTTTTCGATTGCCGAGACAACGTCCCTGTATCCCCTGCAAGTGTACCATTGGATTTTGGCTGGTAATGTTCGCTGGTCGATCATACGGATTTGATTGCCGTGCCACTCGATGGTAGGTACCATGGTTTCTCCTATTATTTATAATTGTGGGTCATCCCCAAAGTAGTCCGCCCTATGCAGTAGTCGCCGGGGAGGTCCCAATGTCTCCTCCCATCTTAGTGCAGGATCCCCAACTCTCTCCTCCCCTCTTAGGGGAGGATTAAGGTGGGGTCTCAATAAACTATTCCCAGACCCCTCCCGCCTCTCCCCGAGAGGGGCAGGGATAAAAAAGTATGCTCCCCTTACAAGGAGGAGGAAAATAGGTTTGGACCTAGCCTGGTCAGGAAGATATGTTTAACTAATTGGAAGAAGAACCATAATTCTTTGGAGTCAACCACAGTGAATATAATACCTTGTCCCAGCCGTGAGGTCACTCATTTTTTTTAGGTGTCAATGCTAAGGTTAGCAATGCATGAGCTATTCCGGATCACCAAGAAAGGATTTCTGTTTTTTCTTGACATATTGATATAGATTTAGTTACATTTTAGTCAAAATGTGATTAAAAAATAACTATAAGGAACTTGCCTGGGGAAGTCCCATATATTATTTGGAGTCTAGAGAAAACCTCGCCTTTAGGCGAAGAATTGAGTGCAGTTTTTGTGAAAAGAGGAACAAAAGATCAACGGACTTAAGATATTTTGTATAAAGCTGCCTGAGATGGTGTTCGGACCGATAGAAGGCATATATGGTGGCCAATAACAAAAAGTCAAAGGGTGAGAAAGCTACAGTCCCTGCGGAGATCGGACACCGCAGGGTGAAGTTCGAGGTCTATGGAGAGGAGATGGTGGAAAAAGAGGTTAAACTGAGTGGCAATAGCGGTCGAGTTTATTTGCCCCCTGACTGGGTAGGACATCAGGTTAAGATAATCAGGATAGAATAGGGGCTTGGAGGGAATCAGAGTAATGAAAGATATCCTGATAAGAGAGATAAAGATGGAGGATGCCGATGCTGTGAGCAGCATCTATTCATCCATTGTCAAAGAATCCGAAAAGATTGATTTTGGACGGATAATCCAGGAACAGATCCACAGCCGCGGTATGGCGAATTTCGTAGCGGAGTACAGGGGGAAGGTTGTAGGATTTATGATCACCTACACCCTCTCAGGGGGTTTCGGAATCGATAAGAGCGCTTGGATAGCGATGGTTGGTGTTGACCTGAAGTACATGGGGAAAGGTATCGGCAAAAGTCTGGCCGACGAGGTGTTCAAGTTTTATAAGGACAGGGGTATCAATAATATATACACGTCGGTCAGATGGGATTCTACCGATCTTCTTTCATTCTTCAAGACCCTTAGATTTGACAGAAGTAATTTTATCAATCTGCGCAAGGAATTTTAAGTGTGTTCCTTGACCCCTGGAATCCTTTAGACATCGTCTTGAGAGGATCGGCCGTACCCCGGTTTGGCTGGATCCGATATGAAAGTAGGAATATATCAAAGTCATCCTGAATTCGGGCAGGTGGAAAAGAATGTTCGGAAGGCACTGGAGGATCTTGAGCCTGTAGATGCTGATCTGGTGGTCCTTCCTGAACTGTTTAATACGGGATATCAATTTGTTTCCAGGGAAGAGGCCCTTGAGCTCTCGGAAGAGATCCCTGCAGGCAAAACCTGCAGGGCCATGATGGATCTCGGCTTTTCAAAGGGTGTGTTCCTGGTCTTTGGATTAGCCGAAAGAGAAGGTGAAAGGATATATAACTCCGCAGCGGTCACAGGCCCCGGAGGATTTGTGGGCACATACCGCAAAGCGCACCTTTTTGCGGAAGAAAAAGATCTTTTTGATCCCGGGGATACAGGTTTTAGGGTATTCGATGCAGGAGAGGCCCGGATAGGGGCTATGATATGTTTTGACTGGTGGTTCCCGGAATCCGCCAGATGCCTGGGGCTTATGGGTGCTGATATCATCTGTCACCCGGCAAACCTTGTTCTACCCGGGTGCCAGAACGCCATGGTTACCAGATCTCTGGAAAACGGCCTGTTTTCAGCCACCGCAAACAGAGTAGGCACTGAATCGAGGGGTGGGAAAAGGCCCTTGGTGTTTACAGGAGAAAGTCAGATCCTGGATAATAGGGGCAGGGTGCTGGCGAAACTGGAAAAAGAGAAAACCGGGATCGCTGTTGTTGATATTAGCGTAAAAGAATCCAGGGATAAATCCATAACCCCCTGGAATGACCGTTTCAAGGACAGGCGTCCTGCCCTGTATACTGTGCTTACAAAATCCTAACCGAAAGTCCTTGGTGGTATTACCTGATCAGCCCTCTGATGTTCTTAACGACCTTGCCGATGCTTGAGTCTTTGTGCATGGTGATTTCTTCTACCTGCCCGTCGGGTCTCGGCTTATAGCATTTATCCGCGTCCGTGATAATGGGAAAATATTCTCCCCTGATATCCTGATAGAGAGCTACCCTCATCAGGCCTTTTTTGTCACTTTCGTACCCCACAACCCCCAACAGGCCGTCCTCCTCAATAACCTTGTAATGGCCCTTTTTCGACCTGTAACCCACATAGTCACATCCGAAATGACGTATATACACGTCCGCGTCGAAGGGGTAAAGCTTGTCTTTAGCCAATTCATAGAAGTCCCCGTCTCTGATGATGATCCGTTTCCCCGAACTGAGGATGGGCCGGAGTGTGGTGATATTATCCGGGTTGTGGGTATATATGAGCTTTTCAAAGGGGGCGTTTGCGATGTCGGGAAAATCGGTATGCACGACACTATTCTTCCTGGCCACATCATGTATTATAATGGATCCTTCATATGCCTTCATAGCGTTTTCATAGCGCTCTGTGCTCCATGTCCTTTCGATAAAGTCATTGATATCTCCATATATGATCGAACTCTTTTCAAAATCATCCCGGGTTATGGTCTGGAATCTCTGGGGCCTGTACTCCTCGCATAACTCTTTCCATAATGAGGGTTTCCATACCGTGTCCGAGCTGAAAAGAAGACTGCTTTTCCCGCTCATGAATTTGAAGGCAATAGTGGGTACTCCGTGCCAGACTGAGGATTTTGTGGCCTTCACAGTCAGGTCGGAGGACTCATCATAATAGATATTCTGATCTTTTTCATAAAAAACGGTTGAACTGAAAGGATAGTAGCTCTCGGGCTCCACCCATTCTCCGCTTTCATCATCTTTAAACAAAAGACGCGGGCGATTTGCCGCAGGATTAATAAATATCTTCGCCTTTTCCGGACCAATTACATTCCCGTGTCTGTCTTCTACGCTATATTTAAACCCGCCGTTATGGTTGGTTTTGAGCCTTATGGAGTATTTACTTTTGGGCCCTATTAGTTGTTCTTCAACCATTTGGCTGTAGGGGATATCCACAACGCGTTTTGAGTCCGGGGAGAGAGATCTTTCAAGGGCGCCTTTGGAATTCTTGGCGAATTCTTCGAGAATTACCTCAGAGGAGATCAGTCTTAACCTGTGTTTTAAAAGGGGGTTGTAGAATGTGAACAGGACTATATCCGTAAACCACCTTTTATGGTCCTCGTGGGAATGACTGCCAAAGATGCCTTTTATGTCTGCTATCCCTTTATAGCCGAGAGTGGGAAATATGGGGGACCCGCATTCAAGAAGGTAGACACGATTATTGACGGTTATCATATACCCGCTGCTTTCTCCCATCAAGGAGAAGGCGCTTGTATTGCCTATAACTTCAAATAGGATATCATGGCTCATAATAGATAGCGGAACTCCCCGTGCTTATCAGAGCCGGGGTGTTTTTAAGGCCCGGCTGTTATTCCGGGACAACTATATAAGATTATCATACCGAAGGCAACAGGGAAAGAGGTTCATACTATCTTTACGTTATAGGTTGTAACCGGGCAATGTATCCCTTTTACCATTACTTCTCCCACCTCTTCCACCTTAACAATACTACTGACCTTGCTATATGTCCTCTGGCTGACCAGTATCTGCCCCGGTTTTGCCAGCGACTCAAGCCGGGCTGCTATGTTTACCTGGTTGCCAATCACGGTGTAGTCCATGTGCATATCAGATCCTATGTTGCCCACGGTCATAAACCCTGTATTAATACCGATGCCTATCCCCAGTTCATAACCGAAATGGAGCCACTCCTTTTTCAGAACCGACACCTTTTTCTGCATATCGATTGCCATAAGCACGGATCGTTGGGCATGGTCCTCCATGGTAATGGGATCACCGAAAAATATCAGCATGCCGTCCCCTATGATCTTGTTTAATGTGCCTTCATATCTATATATCAGCTTTGTCATCTCCGTCAGGTAGGTGTCCAGCAAATGGAAAAGTTCCTCGGGTTCCAGGCTGTCCGTTAAAGTAGAGAATCCCCTGATATCGGAAAACAACACCGTCATCATCTTTCTCTGGGGTTGCGCTCCCAAAGTGTTGCCGCTGGATAATATCTTATCGGCCAGTTTTGGGGAGAGATAACGTCTCAGATCGTTATATCTGTTTAACTTCTGGACCTGGTCATTAATCTTTTGTTCAAGGTCCTTGTTGAGTACCATCAATTCTCGCCGAGCCCTGACCAGTTCAGCTGTCCTTTCCTCAACTTTCTGCTCCAGGGTCCTGTTGTATTCCTCAATCTTCTTCTTTGTCTCTTTCAACTCAGTGTGGGTCAGGCTCAGGGCATGATAGGCCCTGTTTCTGGCATTAATGGTTTCTCTGAGCCTGTTAATGGTGTCCACGAGTTGTATGTCCGAGATATTTTTTTGCTTTTGTAGACCCAATAACCGGGATAATCGATTTATAACAGATAACCTGTCATATGTGACATCCATAATAAAATAGGGCGCATTAAATATTTCTCCCTCCCTCAAAAGGATCCGATTATTTACCACGATAGTCTCTGTGATAAGAATAGCCTCTTGCTCATCATCTGATCCTCTCCGCGGATTTCTCGAGGCATCCGAGTATCTGCCTAGAAATACCTTTTTCCCGTTTACAATATCGGATAACAGGATAATCTTCTTCCCCACCGCTTTTTGCATGTTATCGAAAGGGTCTCTTATGGTGAGCACATCTCCTTGTATTCTCGCATCCAGGCCATAGGAAACAAATTCCGGTTCCTGGCTAAACAGTGTCTCAGGGTCATAGGGGTTCAGCGGCTGCCTTATGAAAGCCGGCCGCAAACCCCATACCGTCGGAATGGAAGAGATTATCCCCCTCCTGTAAGGGTCTACAATATAGTCTTTTTCAACAGGGATATCGTCGTGATACATTACTTTCAAGATTACCCTGGTCTTACCTGATGCCTTATCATAGGCAGGGGGCTTTACAATCTCAATCTCCTTTGTGTCATTGATGTTGGTGTTGAAGAAGGGGATCCTCAAAAAGCCATCATCCGGACCGCTGAAGAATTTGGCAAAATATGCGAAACGGCCCCAGGAACCCAGACAGGCGGAGGATGCTCCACAATTGAAATAGAAGTAAGTCTCACCGGACAACTCCTTGGCCTTTCTGAGTATCCTGTGAAAGTTTTCATAGGTGGTCCATTCATCCTCATTCATAAAAAAATCTTCGGGATTCCTATATCTATCAGAGGCATAGGGTAGCCCTTCAAACAGGTTATCAAGACGACCGATCCTGTCCGTCAGATAGGCGGTTACAATCTTTATATTACGGTTGCTTATGCAATCTATACGGCTCATGGCAGTGGCTATTAGCTGTTAGCAATTAGCTATTAGGTATAAGAAGTCAGGATACAGGAGCCAGTAGCCAGAATAATATCGAATTGTGATACTAGCAGTTCTTCCTTCCTATCCTCTTACCTTCTGATCCTCTTACCTTCTGATCTTCCTTCCCCTTTACTCTTTCCTCTCTCCTCTTTCCTCTTTTCTGTTTCCTCTTTTCTGTTTTACGCTATGCGCTATGCCCTTTGCGGTATGCGCCATGCACTCGACCCCTTGACCCCTAGAATCCTTGGACGCTTTCTATGATCAGCTAACAGCTCTTTCTAAGGTTCCTGCAACCAACATGCCATGCACTTAACCCCTTGATATTGATAATGCATTCAAAAATAATGCTGAAACTTGTGCCCGATTTTTTGGGCAAGCATGTACATTTTTTTGTTCATATCAGCTCATTCCTTATTGCTCATCGCTCACAACTCATTGCTCGTTGCTAAATGAAACATTATGATTGACATGAACTCATGTTGTATGGTGTGATATCCACAGCGTCGGGACGTGGCGCAGTCTGGTAGCGCACCTGAATGGGGTTCAGGGGGCCGCTGGTTCAAATCCAGTCGTCCCGACCAGCCTCCGCATAAAGCTACGGCTTGGCAGGCCATTTTAGATAAGATATTAGGAAGTTAGAGGGCGGCCCAGCCGCCCTTTTTCTTTTTGAAAGGCCGTGGATCTTAATTCTCAATGGAAAGAAAAAGCCAAAACTGACTGAATAAAAGATTTGCACACTAAAATGTGCATGAACCACAGTTTATTGTGCATTTCTGTTGTTTTGTTTTAATGCATTTATAAATCCGGCTTCTTTCTGAAATACCTCCTATAGTGGAATCGCAAGCCAATAAAGGCTTTTCATCTGTCTCCTCCTGTTGAATCCTGTAAAATCCATCTTTGGCACAATAATTGAGTTAACACTAGACTAGAAATAGCGGGCTTCAATCTTGTTTAACTTGATGATTCCTAATTCTATTAAACATATATAGTGAAAAAGACCAAATGGAATTTGAATTGTACATACTGGTTGGAAAAGATCAGGGCCAATCCTTCGAACTGGAACCGGGTAAAGAATACACTGTTGGCAGGCATTCAGAAAACGACATAGTAATAGCGGATAGAAACATCTCCCGGAATCATTTCAAAATCCAGGTGAAAGAGAACAAATATTTTGTGACTGACCTGGACAGTAAAAACGGGACGTTCGTGGGAGGCAAAGATTTGAGCCCCAGCGTTGAAACTGAGGTGGAAGAAGGAGTTCCTATAGTGATCGGGATGACTATTCTTGGCCTTGGCGAAATCTGCAAAACGTGTCTTAAGCCATTTTTGGATTCAGCCGGTTTCAGCAGCGAAGTGGATGAATATGGAGAGCCTGTTAAGCCGGCCAGGGTTATGGCCCTTAAAAAGAATCTGGAATTCATTTATAACATGAGCGAATGCCTCATGGAATCGAAAGATCTTAAGGAAGTATTTGACAGATTATTAGACGGTATATTCAATCTTTTCAAAAGGGTTGATCGATGTGTCATTATCACAATTGATGATCAAACCGGAGAATTTAGCGATATAATATATCGATCAAGAACACCGGTTGATGACCCCAAGAAGATCTATAACAGGGAATTAGTAGAGAAGGCCTTGCTTATGGATAGACCTGTAATGGTTAAAGACTCGAATAAAATGGAAGAGGAAGATGAAAAAGTCACCGAATCCTTGCAGTTAATGCATATCCAGTCGGCCATGTGTGTGCCGGTAACCAGCCGTTTTAGTATCAGAGGCGTTATCTACGTTGACTCCCTTTCCAGGCCAAAGGGATTCAGGAAAAACGACCTCGCGCTTTTGAGAGACGTAGCCGGCCGCGCCGCTCTTGCTATGGATAACGTTTCACTGAAGAACGGTTATAATTTAGACCATTTAACCAAGGGCCTCGAATTCTTAGATAACCCTGGTACTCAATAATATGTTGATTCATCGTATTTGAAACTCTTATAATAGAATGCGCAATGCAATGTGCATAATATGAATTCACTGTAAACCCTTCTTGTCTCGGTTTAAGGATATTTATAAATCCGGCTTCCTTCTGAAATAGCCCCTATAGTGGAATTGCACGCCAATAAAGGCTTCTCATCTGCCTTCTCCTGTTGAATCCTGTAAAATCCACCACTGGCACAATAAATTAATAGAATCTTAATCTTTGTTAAACAGAGAGATATTAAATATTGAAGAGGGGTTCAATGCCATATAAAAGCGACAGGAAACGTTTTGTTTACTTTGAAAGGGGTCAAGTCTTTAGATGACTCAACTTTATCATTAACATGGGTCAACTAAAGACTTGATAATCATATAAAGGGCTACATTCAAGAATAAGACTTAAAAAAGAAG
>CAYQNR010000088.1:0-10923 GCA_964418945.1 uncultured Desulfobacteraceae bacterium | reverse complement strand
AGAGAAAGTAAGGGTGGGAGATCTTGTCCTGGTGTGGAATGATTCATACTTTTTTAACGATGACAAGACCTCTTATCATTATCCGGCACTGCCTGATTGGGCAGGCACCACATGGGATTGGGGAGATGGCAGTCCTCTTACAATTGGTGGTCCTATGGTTAATCACGTCTACGAAAACCCTGGAACCTATTCAATTACAATGACGTTTACGGATACAGAGGGGGCTAAGGGCACGGCTACCCGGGAAATCAAGGTATTGTCCAGATAGTTAATGATAGAGGTATCCAAAAAAGGAGGTAACGCATGAAAATCAGAAGGAATTTTTTCATAGTGCTTTCTCTTGTTTTTATTTTACTTGTAGGTCTATCCAGCTGTGGCTATAGCACAGTATCTGCCGAGAAACGTCCGGAGAAGTATAGCAAAAGTCAGGAAGAATGGAACGCGGTCACGCCGGGGAAATTTGTCATTGAACCTCCAACTCTCATATGCCTCGGGTTTGAATGGTATATTGAGGGGGATAACAACCATAATGCCACTGTTAAAGTGTGGTACCGAAAAAAGGGAGAATATTCCTGGAAAAAGGCACAGCCTCTTTTACGCATCCAAAATGAAGAATGCATTGATGCCTTTTCTGTCAATTGGATCGATTATGTAACACCAAACCTGTTTGCCGGAAGCATAATGGATCTGCAACCTGACACAGAGTATGAGTGCAGGTTCCTTATGTCGGATCCGGATGGTGTCAATGGTAAACCTTCGAAGGAACAAATTGTAAGAGTACGTACCCGTCCTGAGCCGAGACCTTTTAAGGGTGGCAATGTCTACCACGTCTATCCCTGGGATTATGCTGGACCCAAGGAAGAACCTAATTTCGTCAACCTGATGCAGGCCTATTATGCCGGTGGAGGGTGCACGGCAGACTGGTGGAATCTTCACCCGCCTCGCGTCCAGCCTGGGGATACCATATTGATCCATGAAGGTGTTTACAAAGAGGATTGGACTTTCTATGGGGCTGACCTCTGGGGTGAAGGGCAGGGCGCTAAATTCTCCGGCACCTATTTCCTGACCCAAAAAGGAACTCCCGAAAAGCCTATTGTGATAAAGGCTGCGGACGGCGAAAAGGTCGTTTTCGACGGCAACGGCAACTTCAACCTTTTTAATGTCATGGCCGCGGATTATCATTACTTTGAAGGGCTGATCATCCGCAATACTGATGTCGCATTTTGGGCCGGCCAAAAAAGAATAACCGGTTGTAGTGGGTTAACAGTCAGGAGGTGCCGGATTGAGAATGTCGACAAAGGCATTCACTCTGAGTGGTCAGGCTCGAAGAACTTCTATATCGCTGATAACGTATTTATCGGCAGGCATGACCAAAGTAAAATACATTCATGGTTTCTGGAGAGCCCCAGGATGCCTGCACCGCTTTTCCCCTATGAAAAATGTCTTTCTGAATACGCGGTCAAATTGGCCGGGTCGGGTCACGTTGTATGTCACAATTACGTTGCGCATTTCCATAACGGAATATGTCATGCTACATATGGCGTACCGGAAGGCTATCCTGCATACGGCCACCCGGACATCTATCCGGTTATAGAAGTGCTAAAAGCAGACAGGATGTTCAGAGCAAACGATTTCTATAACAATTTTATTCAAAACGTGCACGACAACGCGATAGAGGCAGACGGGACCATGTATAACATTCGTGTCTTACGCAACTATTGCATAGACGGAGCCGCTCAAGCCCTGAGTTCACAGACCCTTTACGGCGGACCGGCGTATTTTATACGGAATATTATATACCATGGCCCGAGCTCGGGCTTTATAAAACATGCAAATCACCCGTCAGGTTCACTCTATTATCACAATACATCCATTGCAAGCGCGAATGTCGGTTCGGGTTCAAACTATCATTTCCGGAACAACCTCATCCTTGACTGGGTGCCGGGAGCGACTGTTTTCTCTACAGACACTTTTACCAATTACACATCGTCTGATTACAACGGTTTCCGTCCCGATCCGGATGCGGACTATTCCTTTGGATGGAACTCTCCTCCATTTGGCATCCTGAAGGACTATATCAATCCTCGGGAGGTGCGCCAATACGACACCCTCTCGGAATACAGCCAGGCCACAGGCCAAGACGAGCACAGCATACTCATAGATTATGATATCTTTGAGTGTGTGTACCCACCCGTTTATCCAGATGAAGTCACCAAAATCTTCGATGCCAACGACCTGGATTTTCGGCTTAAACCAGGTGTGGCAGCAGTTGATGCAGCATGCATTCTCCCCAATGTGAACGATGACTTTACCGGAGAAGCACCGGATCTCGGGGCCTTAGAGGTTGGTTTATCGGTGCCTCACTATGGCCCCCGTTATTAGTCCGCATCGAATTAAAGGCCTTTGCGCCTGCAAGTCGGCTTAAAGATTTCCTGTCACTAGCTTCGCCACACCACAGCAACCCAGCTCTTAAATGCAGATGCAGATCTCGTAACGATTGTTGGCTTTTCTCTCTTTCACCCATATCTCTTTAGTCTTGAATATCTGCTATTGATCTGAGCTGTGGATGAGTCTGTAATTTTCCGGATATTGTGAGGGAATCTCAGGAAACATATTAGCTCTTGGCCGTGAGATTCTCCCTGAAATAGAGGAGATCAACGAACAGACTTTGATCGTATTTTTGGATCACAGCTTAAGCCACGATACACAAGGCGAGATACGGCACTATGTTAAACACGAAAATTACCATTTTGAAAAACGTAATTCCAGAGTAGTGAATAGTATTAAAAGCATCTTGCGACAGCTTATACCATTTGCTGTGCATCCTGTATACCCAATTGCGGGCCAATGCGAACATAATAAACCAAAGAAGCAGCAACATAATATTCATCACTGAACACCATGCCAAAATATCACGGATTGTTTCAAGAGTCATTGCTCCGTCCTTCCCTCTTATAAATAGTGATTAACGATCTCCCTGGCAATAAGCGGTGCGTTACCACCAGCCCTATTATTGACGATGGCGTTTAGGGTAACGCCTTTGTCAATCGCAGTCTTCATCATAGCAACTGTTTCAGTTACCATTTGAGGCTGTAACATCCCATCTACCAGCTTATCAAATGGATATGCCTTTGAATATGCATTTTCATACCTCATCCCCAGTGGTGTCATAAGTCGGATAATGGATCCTTCCCGGTTATGAAAGGTATTACCGGCCTTAGCAAACTGCTTTGACAGACCGGGCAGCCATGTCCAGTGGGATAGAACCTGACCAACACCATATTTCGCCAGTACTTCAAAGTATGCCTTGGTAAGGTAAACCTCAGTCCTGGTTTCAATGTGATATCTCTTATCCTTAGGCAATGAGCCGATAAAACTATCCACATCCTCTACATATTTCTTGGGCGGTATTCTGTCTGCCTTGCGCTGATACTCCTGCTCGAATATAAAAGCGGCCAGATTATCGCCCAAGATAGCATTGGCAGGATCGTAGAACTGATTGGTAAACATGCCGGCATTCAGGTAATTGGGATTCTCTACCTGTTTCCCTGTCTGCCAAAATTTCTGAGCAAAGATCACCTGTGGTACCTTCAGGATCAAGCGATCACCTTCGGTTAAATATTTATTATAGGCCTGTAGTATCTTGTAGTTGGATGTTGGCTTGAGATCCTTATCCAGTAACGGCCTGTAGAATGTGAAGTCGATTTCCAGGACGGAGAAGTGCTGGAAGTATTCAGCCACAGTTTCGACAGGTAGGGTCTCTTCTTTGAATGAATTACCGCCTACCTTATGAGTTCTAGCTGATAGCTTGTATTGCCCTTCAGTATATATCTGTCCAATCCAGCCAGCATAACGGTCGCTAGCTGTACCTATGTTAATGTATGGATGAAGGTCGCGGAAAATGAAGTTGTCGATGTCAGGTGTCTTGCTAATAGCCATAGGTATTATACCAATTGATCAAGGTTCATCTTCTTTTTGATAATTCTGTAACAAGGGACATTGGAATGCCGTTAATCGACGTCTCCAGCTTTACGCCGTGAGCCTCCGCCGGACGGCATGGGCTGAAAATAGGAAATGGCCGATCGGATGCGGTTTGCAGCACGTTCTTGGCCGATGGCCATAAGGACATGGAAGATACCCGGTCCCACTGCCTGTCCTGTCAGGGCCGTTCGAATGCCGTTGATCAATATCCCCGGCTTTACCCCGTATTCCTCCGCCAACCCGCGGATGGCCCCTTCCGTTGTTTCAAGGGAGAAATCACGGAGTGCCTCCAGGCGCTCGGCTATAACAGGGGAAAGCCCTCTCAGATTATCATGGTTCAGAATATTTTTCTGTAACGCCTTTTGATCTATCTCAAAGTCATCGGAAAAATAGGCTCGACCAAGGGTTACAAAATCAGTGGTATAGTTAAATCTGCTCCTGATAAGATCCACGGTTTCAAGGAACCATTTTCTTTTTTCCCCCCAAAATTCCTTTCGCCATATACCTTCCCTTTCAAACTCCTCTTTGACATAGGGGACAAGCTCTTCTATGGGGAGGTTCCTTATGTGGTGGGCATTTATGCTTATTGCCTTTGGATCGGTAAAGAACCTGGGGTCATCAGTCCGAACGTCGAAGATGGAGTTTGACTTCTTTATCCTATCCAGAGAAAAGGCCTCGATCAGCTCCTCCCTGGAAAAGATCTGCCGGGATTCGGGTGTAGACCAGCCTAGAAGGGACAGGAAATTTACAAAAGCCCAGGGAATGAATCCATGTTCCTTGTAAAAATGTACCGCTACTACCTCACCGTGTCTTCGTTTGGATATCTTGGCTTTCTTATTGTCTAGGGTAAGGGGCATATGGGCGAATTGAGGAACCTCTTGCCCGAGCGCACGGTATATAAGGATCTGTTTAGGTGTGTTTGCCAGATGGTCCTGGCCCCGTAATACGTGCGTTATGCGATCGCGGATATCATCGACCGCATTGGAAAGCACATATAGAGGTTCTCCATTGGATCGGACAATTACAAAATCCTCAATATCTTCGTATCTCTTTTCAATAGATCCATAAACTATGTCCTTAAATCGAACCGACCCCGGTTGTCTGGGCACTTTTAGCCGTATGACATAGGGGAGGTCTTTTGCTTCCTTTTCTCTAACCTGATCAGGGGTGAGATTCCTACAGGTCCCGTCGTATTTATAATCGCCCTTCTTTTCCCTGGCCGCTTCCCTTTTCCGGTCAAGTTCCTCCTTTGTGCAGAAGCATTTATACGCGGCACCTTTTTCCAGAAGTAGTTGTGCCGCCTTTTTGTGATCTTCAACAAAGCGGGATTGGAAGTATGGTCCCTCATCCCATTCTATGCCGAGCCATTCCAGGCCCTCAATAATACCCTGGATCGATTCCTGGGTAGAGCGCTCCACGTCGGTATCTTCGATTCTTAATATTAATCTTCCGCCTGTTTTTCTGGCAAATAACCAGTTGAAGATCGCAGTGCGGGCGCCGCCGATATGCAGATAACCGGTGGGGCTTGGCGCGAATCTGACTCTAATATCCTGTTGCATCTTGTAACCTTACATCCCCATTATTAATATTCTATCTCCCGCGGTCACTCCATAAAAGGGATGGTTAAAGCCATCCCCTAGCCTTACCAAGGTCTAACCGGACATAACTGAATAAGTCAATAATATTATTTTTGTAAAAAAACAATTTTTATCGAAATAAATCTCAATATCAATTAGTAACATTTTACGATTTAATACCTTATACCTCTGATAGCGACTATTGCAGCACGCCTGATTTAGACCGGAGACATGACAGAGCTATCATTAGTCCTGGAGCACCGGTTTTCTTCCTATTTTATGTTGCTACACCAGCGCGAAGGCATCCTGCAGATTATTTAGGGGACAGATTTTTCAGTTCGTTTACCACGTAATTTATTGAATAAGAAGACATTATAAAGATCAGCAAGGCATATCAGGTATATCTTTATCGGCAAATGCGCGCGATGGAAGGGGGGAATCATGGAAGATTTCAAGATCAAGGACTGGTTGGCCTCTGGTCCAAACCCCTGGGCCAAGAGAGGATGATTATTTTGGAGCATAGTGTAAAACCGGTGGAAATGATCTCTTCCGGACGATTTGTGGAAACCGCCTGGGAGGTTAAGCTCTGTAATAAGGAGGAAAAGCCGTTAGACCTTATCATTACAATTTCATTTATGGATAAAGACAATGAAGTCCTGGAGGAAACAGAAAAAGGATGTAGGATAAAGGCAAAAGAAACGAAAACCTGTTCAGATACAGTGCTTTTACGAAAATCCTTAGCACAAAAGGTCGCATCAACCAGGATATCTGTTCGGGTGGACTAAATTCAAGACTTTTTACTGGCATCCAGTCTTTACATGTCCAGTCTCTCCCCAAGGCCTCACTCAACCCCGGTATTTGCCGGATAGCATTTTCCGTAGCCCTCTCTCTAGTACATGCAGATATTTTACATTGGACAACATCTCTATTACGGTTTACAGTATATAGACCTACGGCAACCTGAGAATTACAGGGTCGCTTTTGGATATGGGGCCCGCATTTTCAGGGAAAGATAATGGCTGATGCTGTAAGTCAGTAATTATCAGAGCTGAAAGGAGGAGGTGGATGGCCACTATTCAACCAAAGGGAGAGAAGGTTAGACAGGCGGTGAAATGGATATCCACGCAAAGAGAGGACAATGAGAATAAGAGTATCTCCATGCTTATCAGGGAGGCATCTACCAGATTCAATCTGTCTCCTATGGATGAGGAGTTCCTCCAGGTGTTTTATGAAGAAATCAAGGTATAAGGATGTTTACGAAGCAGGGAAGCGAACCTAAATATTCTCTATAATATCTCTATCTTTCATTCGATTACCTATAAATCTCCAAGAACTCATAAAGAACCACAGGCATGCCGTTATGGCTAACAATCCGGCCATCACCGGCACCCAAAAACCATCCTGCTGGGTGTGGGTAAGGCCGACATTTATAGAGACCAGTGAAACAAAGATTACAAAGGCGGCAACAAGGCCCAGGCCGAAGAGCAGAAGCCTGAGGCATAGATTGCGCAAATTAGGGGGTTTATAATGTATCAATTAGATATCTCCTTTATCTTTTCTTTGAGAAAGTTTATCTGATTCTTAATCCTGTTATCAACCTTTATTCTTCGTTCGATAACCTCTGATGAATAGATGACAGTGGAGTGGTTTCGGTTTATGGATCTGCCTATGTCTTCTAATATTGTATTAGTATAATTCTTGCACAGATACACAAATATATTTCGCGGGTAAGAATAGATCTTTTTCCTTGATTTTGACGCAAGAAGCGCTGGGTCAACCTTGAAGTATTGGCATACGACTTTTTTTATGCCATCTATAGAAATTTGGTCCCGTTCTAATACGTGGCAGTTAATAACCTCCTTGGCAAGGGACAGATCAATCTTGGCTTTAAGCAGTTCTGATTGAGCCCTGAGACATCTGAGGGCACTTTCGATCTGGCGGATATCACGGGTGAGTTGTTTGGCAAACAACTCTATTATATCATCAGACAGGCGTAGATTATGTTCGTAGGCCTTTTTTTGGATTATCTTAACTCTGGTTTCATAATCGGGTTTTCCCAGGGGTGTGATTATACCGGCAGTAAGCCGGGATGAAAGGGTCTTCGACATGTTGGGGATATCTTTGGGTAAAAGGGCACTCGTGAAGATTATCTTCTTTCCATGGTTGGCCAGTATGTCCAAGGTATGGCCCAGTTCCTCCTGTGTTTTTTCTTTTCCGCTTAAAAAATGGATCTCTTCCAGCAGAAGGACATCACAGGATTGACGATATCTGTTTTTAAATTCTTCTGTCCGGTTGTTTTTCAGTGCGAAAATCATGTCATTCACAAAATCCTCGGTAGTAATATAATTTACCCTTATGTCAGGTTGTTTCTCCAGGATTGCGTGACCGATGGATTGGGAGAGATGACTTTTCCCCAGGCCGGTATTGGCCAACATAAAAAGAGAGTCATAGGACCAGGTGTCTCCGGCCGCAAGGGCCTTGGAGGCCGAGTAGGCGAACTCATTACAGGCACCCACCACAAATCGGTCGAAAGTGAATCGTTTATTAAACCTTCTTCTCCCGTTCATTCCTTTTTTGGGGGTCATATTGGGAAGGATGAGTTGCTGGGATTCTTGAAAAAAATCCGGCACGACCTGTTTTTTTTCTGGAGGCTTGACCTTAAGAACGATCCTATGATTGTTTTCACCCATGTCATTCAATTTTTCTTCCATGATATCCAGATAGTGTTCCAGGACCCAATTCATAGAGAATTTATTAGGGCACCCCAGGACTAGGGCATCCTCTTTTTCTTCCATCAATGTAATGGGATTAATCCATAGTGAAAAGCTGTTTTCGGGTACTTTTCCCTTGATATAGCCCTTAACCATCTCCCATTTTGTAACCATGATTTTCTCCGATAAAGACTAATAATATCAATTTATTTCCCTTTATGGACTTTCCAAGGCCTCACTATATTCTCTGGCAGTCTTTATCCACAAATGTGAGCAGGGTGTCAAAACTGATGGATAAGGGAGATGAGTTATAACTCCTGGTCTTTTTGACATATCATAAGTATTTGTAATAATTCAATAATAAAGATGGAAAGTCATAATGATTGGTTAAAAATGATTTTTTTTAAGATCGGTTTTTATGTTTTAATTCAGAGAGTTCTACTGAATAGGCTTAAAGTTTATAATTATATCCACATTTCCATATCTCTTGTTTTCTTCCTTTTTCAACTTTTTTCAATGTTTTTCATTTTTTTTTAAACCATTTTTTATTCTTTTCTATGCATAGCGGTGTGGATGAATTTGGGCAAGATTTTTGCTTGCAGTTGAATAAGCTTATAGATCAAGAAGTTAAAAATTTTACCGTTGTATTTAAAGGCATATTTAGTTATGAAATTGGTGAAACGTTTAAAAGTTTTTTTGAGAATAGATATGGTCAAGAATAAAAAGATAAATCTAGCGCTTCTGGCTGGCGGCTGGTACGGGGAAAGAGAGGTTTCCATCAAAAGCGGGGAGACTGTTTACAGGGCCCTTGATAAAGGTAAATACGATGTGACACTGTATGACCCCAGGGATAGTATTGAGGCCTTGATAAAGACCGGAAATAGCATAGACCTGGCATTCATATTACTTCACGGAAGATTAGGTGAAGATGGCAGCATTCAAGGATTACTTGAAATCTTAGGTATCCCCTTTGTGGGATCAGGGGTATTAACAAGCGCCATCGCTTTTAATAAAAAGATTGCGAAGGAAATATTCAAATGCGATGGTTTAAATGTCATAAATGACCAAATAGTCTCCAAGGATAAAGGATTCTCAGTTGATCAAATTATGGAACATGTGGGGCCGGTAACCGTGGTGAAACCTGTGGCCGAGGGCTCCAGTCTCGGTATTTCCATATGCCGGGACCGGGACGAGCTTTTGAGAGGTATCGACCTAGCGTTCCAACATGATCAAGAGGTTATGGTGGAGAACTATATCAAAGGAAGAGAGGTGACTTGTTGCGTGATCGGAGGAACGGAACTGGAAACGCTCCCCATTGTTGAGATCGTGCCTGACCAAGGCCATATATTCTTTGATTACGAGGCAAAGTATGTTGCAGGCGTTACCAGGGAGATCTGCCCGGCTGAGGTTCCGGAGTCATTGAAGCTAAAGGTAGAGGATACTGCTAAAAAGGCCCATGATTCTTTAGGATGCAAGACCTGGAGCAGGACGGATATGATTATAAGTGGAGATGATGTCTATGTATTAGAGGTGAATACCATACCTGGGATGACTGAAAACAGCCTTGTTCCTTTATCTGCCAGGGCAGCAGGTATGTCGCTTTCGCAGCTTCTGGATAGATTGATAGATTTATCTCTTCCTGCAGAAAAGTGAAGTTCATCCGCCAATGTCCCAAGGCATTCCTCGACCTGGGCGAGCCCCTGAGTGGGATGCTCCTGGACTTAAAAGAGACCGATGAGGGCCTGAATTATACTATCACCCAGGCGTAAGGGCCTGTGGATTACTGTGAGGTTGCGGTCTCAGAACCGTCATTTTAAGAATTGGTTTTATTTGCTCTGGAGTGGACAATATGACACCGGAATCAGCCGGGCATAGACCCAGATTCAGCGGAGGGCCCAAGACCGCCCGGGTGATGCTGGTAGGTCAGAACCCGGGCCGGGAAGAAGTGAAACAGAACAGGCCCTTTGTAGGTAGGGCAGGCAAATATCTCAACAGGGTGCTCTTGAAAAAGGGGATCGATCGTGGCCAATTATACCTGACCAGCGTTGTCAAGGAGCCCACACCTGCGAACAGGAAGCCTACAGCGAATGAAATCAAGCGCTGGATGCCTTGTCTGATGCGTGAAATCCGGGAAATAGATCCCCAGATCGTGGTCCTGATGGGCAGGGTGGCCTGGGAAACCCACCGGATAAGAGAGATTGAATACATGGAGACCTATCATCCTGCTGCCGCCATGAGGTTTTCAAAGGTGAGAGAAAAATTCGAAAAGGATATGGGAATGCTCCGGCGTAAGATGAAGAGGAGGTCTCTGTTGTGATTTGTGCTTAACACTGAGAAAACATCTCTGTTTCATCTGGTTAATGAGTGTTGATGATATCTAAATATTTTGCGCTATATGGGCCATGCGGTTCTCTTTTAAGCGGCGAACTCGTTTATGTGCTATGACCCTGCACAAAACAAAACGAGCCGGGAGGGTAAACTCTTCAGGACTTGGCTGGTCTCGAGAATTTTCTATTACCTCATAAGTATTCCGTCCGCCTGGGTGGCAACTTACGCAATTAGGATGCTGTTAATATCTTCGTCGATTAAAAGAGAACCCCATGGGCCATTAAGGTACTTATAATGGAGCCCCACGGGTAAACCCGTGGTCCCAT
>CAYQNR010000087.1:0-11036 GCA_964418945.1 uncultured Desulfobacteraceae bacterium | reverse complement strand
GTCGCAAAGAGAACCCCATGGGCCGAACCAAGTATTTATATAAAGTCCTTTCCGTGCTCATTAACCGGATGAACCACAATTAATCCGGCACGCATTAGGCTTCAGATCTTTAATAGGAGGTTACTATGATACGGGCTAGATTGTGGTTCACATGCGCGGCCATGCATGACCCCGTCACGCCTGTTGTTGTCAAGCCCGCTGTGATCGGGTGGTATGCCAAGAAGCGTAAGGTGGATCTGACCATTGAGCGGGCATTTAAGGGAGATGAACTGGTCATGAGGATGGACGGCTGGGTTACCGTGGATGTCAAGAAGGTTATAGAGGTGGTAGAAAGATATGGATTTTTGAAGGTCCTTGACGAACGCGAACTTGTAGTAGAATTTGAGAACCACGAGAATTACCAGGTCCTTGAGGCTGAACTCCTGGACAAATTTCAGGATCAGGTAAATCTGGAACGCATTACCTAAGGGTTTTATCCTTGGGGACTCAATTCAGCGAAGCCTTTTTTATTGTGCATAAAGCTTATGACCCTGTTCGGTGAGCCAATTCCATCAATCTGATACAGTTCATGTCATGTCGGCTATTTTTCCCCCACCACATGGTCAAACCGGATCAATCCGATCCCCGAATGTTAACTTGGTTTATTCGATACCAGTATATCTTCTTGTCTGAAAATGTCCAATGTCAAGGGCTTACCCCATTTCATAGTTGTCAAAGACAGGATATCAATGTAAGTAATACTTATCCGGAGAACAATGATTTGTGAATCAGATGGAGTTAGATGCGGGCGGGGATTATTTTGAGATTCAACAGAATGGATATAAAGGATATGAGAACCCTTCGGGCAATGGTGGAACAGGACCGTTTTTCCACCGGCCGTTCCAACCTGGATCTCCATTCAAAAGATCAGTCAAGACATCCGCCTCGCGTGCCTGAGGCCGTGATATGGCCGAAAAAAACTGCAGAAGTGGCGGAGATAATCGGATATGCCAATAAACGACTTATACCGGTGACCGCCTGGGGATCAGGGAGCAGTCTTGAGGGTAATCCTATTCCGGTAGAGGGAGGCATTGCCCTGGATTTTTCGCTCATGAACCGGATACTGGAGATCAGGGATGAGGGCTTTCAGGCGGATGTGGAACCGGGAGTAATATATAAGGAGCTTAATCATAAGCTTCGTCACAGGGGCCTTTTTTTTGCTCCTGATCCTGGGGCGGACGCTACCATCGGGGGAATGATCGCCAACAACGCCAGCGGTACCAGGACTGTGCGTTACGGCTCAACCAGAGACAATATCCTGAGACTTTCCATTGTGCTGGCCAACGGTGAACAGATCGAGGCGGGCTCCCGGGCCTCAAAAAGCTCGTCGGGATACGACCTTAAAGATCTCTTTGTGGGTTCGGAGGGGACACTGGCGTTGGTGGTAGGGGCGACGGTGAAGCTGATCGGGATCCCTGCCGAGGCTTCGGCCGCCATTATAACCTTTACCTCCGTGGAATCGGCTGGAAAGGCGGTATTTGAGATTATGCGGTCAGGGCTGGAGCCCTCGGCCCTGGAGCTTCTGGCTCCTGATTGCGTGGGATTGATAAACAGTGAATATGAGCTGGGGCTGGGGTTATCCCCGACGCTTTTTGTGGAATATCACGGTCCGTCAAAGGCCCGTCTGGAGGAAGTTCTGGAGATGACCCAGGATATGTGTCAGGACGCAGGGTTGCTCGCATTCAGGTCCGGTCTAGGCAGGGAGGAAAGGGACCGGATGTTCGAGGCAAGGCATAGGCTGGCGGAGATAATAATACGTAACCATCCGGGATGCTCCCACATTGCCATTGATGTGGCCGTACCTATTAAGGCATACCCTGAAATGATATCCATGGTAATGAAAGAGAAACAAAAGGTTGAGATCCCTGTATACGTATTCAGCCACGCCGGAAACGGTAACCTGCATGTCGCCCTTGAGGGCAGGACAGGGGATGAAAAGGAATGGGCCGTCATTGAAGGGATAAATGAGAGAGTGGTGTCAAAGGCCCTGAGCCTGGGCGGGACCGCTACCGGTGAACACGGGGTGGGCATAGGAAAAAGGAGATTTATGGAGGCGGAACACGGGAAAGGCCTGGCGTGGATGAGGCAGATTAAGACACTGTTCGATCCCAACGGCATCCTTAATCCGGGGAAGGTATTTTAGTCAGAACTAGGTAGAGGTTCAATGGCCGAAAACCAGGACAGCGTGATTCATATCCCTATTGACGGGACCCTGGATCTCCACACCTTCGATCCGGGAGACCTCCCTGACCTGTTGGAAGATTATATTAAGGCCTGCCTTGAGAATGGCATCTACCAAATAAGGATTATCCATGGAAAAGGAAAGGGTATTCTTCGGGACAGCGTCCATTCCATATTGAGAGGAAATCCAATGGTAATGGATTTCAGGCTCGATCCTGGCTCTTCGGGTTGGGGGGCAACCATTATCCGCCTGAAGAAAGCCAACCATAGACATTCCGGAGAGGAATGATCCCGGCATTTGAATCATACCTATTTTGCCTTGACTATCATCTCCGTGTAGATTAAGAGGTTATGTTCAACCTATTAGAATAATTAAATAACATGTTTATTGAGTTTTATAAGATACAAAAGCATTAAGGTTTATCCGGTTAATGAGTACGCTAGTCAATGATATCTAAATATTTTGCGCTATATGGGCCATGGGGTTCTCTTTTAAGCGGCGAACTCGTTTATGTGCTATGACCCTGCACAAAATGAAACGGGGGCGGGCGGGTAGCCTTTTCCAGACTTGGCCGGACTGGAGAATCTTCTATTATCTCATAAGTTTTCCGCCCGCCTGGGTGGCACCTTAGGTAATTAGCATGCTGTTAATGTTTTCGCCGTTTAAAAGAGAACCCCATGGGCCATTAAGGTACTTGTAATAAGGTTTAATCTTTTACTTCTTTACGTACTGATTAACCGGATGAAGCAGCATTAATATAGGTACTCAGGTAAAGGGGCTGCAGGTATTTAGGCTGGCAAGATTTCAACAGGAAGAGCCTGTCATATTATGGAAAAAACAAGCACCATTATTGAAGAAAGAAGAAAAAAGCTTGAAGAACTTCGGTCCCTGGGAATAAATCCCTATCCCGCGGGCTATAATATTGATATCACCGCCCGTGAAGCCATAGAAAGATTCGGCGAAAAGGACCCGCAGGACCTGGATAAAGATGTCGCGGAATTCTCCATAGCGGGCAGGATAATGTCTTTGAGGGGGTTCGGCAAGGCGTCTTTTATTCATATAAAAGACCACAGTGGTCTTATCCAGGCCTACATAAGGAAGGACAGGATAGGGGATGATCAGTATAAGCTGTTTAGGCTTATGGATATAGGCGATTTTATCGGCATCAGGGGCCCTTTTTTCAAGACCAGGACCGGGGAACTGACTATCCTGGCCCAAACTATAAAAATCCTTTCCAAATCAATGAGACCTTTGCCTGAAAAATGGCACGGATTAACCGATGTAGAGACAAGATATCGCCAGCGTTATCTGGACCTGATTGTTAATGAGCGGGTCAAGGACGTATTTGTAATGAGGAGCAAGGTTGTTCAGGCCTTCAGGGATTTCTTTATTAAAAAGGGCTTTCTGGAGGTGGAAACGCCCATGATGCAGCCTGTTCCCGGCGGGGCCACGGCCAGGCCTTTCAAGACATATCACAACAGCCTGGGTATGGATATATATCTCCGGATCGCACCCGAGCTCTACCTGAAGAGGCTGGTGGTAGGGGGACTGGAAAAGGTTTTTGAGATAAACCGGAATTTCAGGAACGAGGGTATCTCCGTACAGCATAATCCCGAATTTACCATGCTTGAATTCTACATGGCATATGCCACCTATGAAGACCTGATGACCCTGAGCGAGGAACTTTTTAATTTTATCCTGCAGGAGATCACGGGGGCCAATAAGATTGAATACCAGGGTAAAACTCTGGATTTTACCGCACCCTGGAGAAGGATGACCCTCTTCGATTCATTAAGGGATATGGGGAATGTCAGTGAAGAGGTCTTGAAAGATTTAAAGGCGGCCGTTGATTTTGCGGGCGCCCATAAAATCACACTTACTCAAAGAGATAGTCACGGAAAGGTGCTTGCCAAGATATTTGACCAGATGGTGGAGCCGAGATTGATAGAACCCACGTTTATTGTTGGATATCCCACTGAGATATCACCCCTCTCTCGACGGAGCGATCAAAACCCGGATATTACCGACAGGTTCGAGCTGTTTATAGGAGGGAAGGAGATAGCCAACGCCTTTACAGAGTTGAATGACCCGGATGACCAGAGAGAGAGGTTCATGTCTCAGGTCTCTCTCCGTGAAGCCGGTGATGAGGAGGCGCA
Source organism: uncultured Desulfobacteraceae bacterium (assembly GCA_964418945.1). Classification (GTDB taxonomy): domain Bacteria; phylum Desulfobacterota; class DSM-4660; order Desulfatiglandales; family HGW-15; genus CAYUYB01. Next base: position 6,659 of record CAYQNR010000087.1, on the reverse strand, counting down.
GTTTATGGATGAGGACTATATTACCGCCCTGGAGTACGGTCTGCCGCCGACAGCAGGCGAAGGTATCGGTATTGACAGGGTGGTAATGCTGGTGACGGATGCACCTTCCATCAGGGACGTTATCTTTTTCCCTCAGATGAGGGCAAAATAATAATCATCCGGAGACCCATCATTTCCGGATGGAGCGTTAAGCATTCAGATAATACCTTATTTTAATGGTTTTCGCTGAAAGCTAAAAGCTGATGGCTGATAGCACGAAACTAAAGATCTTTGTTTATGGATGAGAGCTGGATATCTTAGTTAAACACCTTTTTATCGAGGTATCATGTATTTTGAAACCTTTCTGGGCATGAGATATCTGAAGGCCAAACGGAAGCAGGCCTATATCTCTCTTATTACCTTGATATCGGTTGTGGGGGTGATGGTGGGGGTCACTGCCCTCATAGTTGTCCTGTCGGTTATGAATGGTTTCAGGGCGGATCTGATGGACAAGATTATGGGAGTAAGGGCCCATATACTTGTGAGCAACTACGCGGGCGGCTTTAATAATTATGAGAAAATCTTAAAGGACATAGGCACGGTGGACGGGGTTGTAGCTGCTACCCCGGCCATCTACAGCCAGGTAATGATCAGTAATTCGGGGAGCGTTTCGGGCGCCTACCTCAGGGGGCTGGATACTGCCAGTGCAGGAAAGGTTATAGATATCGAATCCATGATCACCCAGGGTTCCTTGTCTTCCCTGGACAACCTGCATGACGACTTGCCCTCAATAATAGTGGGCAATGAACTGGCCAGGCTGATGGGGATCCAGCCGGGAGACGTACTGAGCGTAATGTCGCCCCAGGGGAAACTGACCCCCCTGGGCAGGACTCCCAACAGCAAGGACTACAGGCTTACTGCCCTGTTCAATTCCGGCATGTACGAGTATGACACATCAATGGTTTTTATATCCATTGAAGAGGCCCAGGATTTTCTGGGGATAGATGATCGAGTTACCAACATTGAGATAAAGATAAGGGATCCCTACCAGTCTGATCGCATCGGGGGATCCATCTCAAAGATACTAAGCTATCCTTACTGGATTCAGGACTGGAAGTCCAGGAACAGAAGCCTTTTATCCGCCCTGAAACTGGAAAAGGTCGCCATGTTCATCATCCTCACCATGATAGTGCTGGTAGGGGCGTTGAATATTATAAGCGCCCTGGTAATGGTAGTCATGGAAAAGACCAGGGATGTGGCCATTCTGAGGGCTATGGGTGCCACCAAAAAGAGCATTATGAATATATTCATGTTTCAGGGCTTGCTCGTGGGTGTTGTGGGGACCCTGGCCGGCCTGATATCAGGGCTCGGGTTATGCCATCTTTTGTCGAAATATAAATTTATTGAGTTGCCCCCGGATGTCTACTATATCACAACACTACCCGTAAGGGTGGAAATGCTGGATGTGGTTATTGTGATCCTTGCCTCTATTATGATATCTTTCCTGGCGACCATCTATCCGTCCTGGCATGCCTCCAGGCTTAATCCGGTTGAGGCCTTGCGATATGAATAGACTTGGAGATATACTAGGATGGATGTAAAGGATATTTAATGCTGGAATTAAGGAATATCCATAAATCATTTAGACACACCGACAATACCATTCAGGTCTTGAATGGTATTGATGTCATTATCAATCCCGGGGATAGCCTTGCGGTTATAGGATCATCCGGCGTGGGAAAATCCACTTTACTCCATATTATGGGGACACTTGAATTGCCCACAAAAGGCACGGTGATATTTGAAACCCAGGATATCAGCAGGATGGATGAAGCCGCACTGTGTCGTTTAAGGAATCGAGAAATCGGATTCATCTTTCAGTTCCACCACCTACTCCCGGAGTTTAACGCCCTGGAGAATACTATCATGCCTGCCCTTATCGGGGGGATAGATCAAAACATATCCAAAAAAGAGGCAAGAGATATCTTGATAGAAGTGGGCCTGGGAGAACGGCTTAACCATAGGGTAGGGGAACTTTCAGGAGGCGAGCAGCAGCGTGTCGCCATTGCCAGGGCATTATTAATGAAACCTAAGCTGTTGCTGGCCGATGAACCGACCGGGAATCTTGATAGAATGACGGGCGAAGAGATAATGGATCTTCTCCTAGGTATTAGAGAGGAACGAGGGCTGAGCATGGTTATTGCGACTCATAATCAGCGGCTGGCGGAAAGAATGTCGACGGTCATGGAGATAGTGGATGGACATATTCAGTAACAGGTTTAATATAGTTTTTCTTATAATATTATTTCTCCTTATACCCGGTGTGGGCCGGGCCATGGAGGAGACGAGAGTGGCTGTCTTGCCGTTCAATGTGGAATCCCTCGAGCCCCTGGAATATCTCAGGACAGAGATGCAGGAGGTGTTGACTGCTCATATGTCAAGCAAAGGTTACGACATTATCAGTCCATATGATGTTAACAGACATCCTGATGCCTTTTTGCCCTCTCTTGACACGGTGGATGTCATTGACCTTGGAAAGGACCTGGAAGCGGATTGGGTTATCCATGGTAGCATTGCCGAAACAGGAGATAAGGTGTCGATTGATATTGATATTGTAGATGCTACTTCGGTCAATGCCCCTTTCTCAATCTTTATGGTGGAGGATAATATTGATAGATTGGAGGATGCGATAGAGAGGGCTGCGGACAGGATTGACGACCGAATATCCGGGGTTACTCCTATCGCTAGGATCCAGGTTACGGGCAACAGACGCGTGGAGGCCGACGCAATCCTTTTGATGATTGAAAGCAGAGAAGGAGACCCCTTTGACCCTGATCAGCTGGACCGGGATCTGCACTCCGTTTATAGTATGGGGTATTTTTCGGACGTGAGTATTGAAACGGAAGACGGTCCCGATGGAAAGATAGCAACCTTCAATGTCACGGAGAAGCCTGTTATTATCAACATCTCCTTTGCGGGCAATAATAGGCTAAAAGATGATGACCTAAGAGAAGAATTAGGCCTGAAGGAATACGCCGTATATAACCCGAGCGAGATAAAGCAGAGTATCAACCGGCTTAAGGACTTCTACAGGAAGAAGGGTTATTATAATACGAAAATTACTGATAAGATTATAGAATTGCCCAACAATGAAGCCTCACTGACCTACCAAATAGAGGAAGGTAAGAAGATCTATATTACCAGTATAGAATTTACAGGGAATGAGATATTCAGTGATAAAGAACTCAAGAAAGTTATGCTCACCGAAGAAAAAAGCATTCTTTCCTGGTTTACAAATTCCGGGATACTGGACAGAGACAAGCTGGAATATGATACCCTGCAGCTAACATCTTTCTATAATAATCACGGATACATAAATGTACAGGTCGGAGAACCGGGAATCACCTACAATGAAGAGAAGCATGGCCTGAATATCACCATTCCAATAATCGAAGGTGATCAGTACATGGTCAATACCGTGGGGATAGAGGGGGACCTCATAAGACCGGAAAATGAACTCCTAGGGTATGTCGAAGTGGATGAAGAGGTAGCCTTTAACCGGGAGGTTATGTACAATGACATCGACACACTGAAGAATATCTACGGCGATAAGGGGTATGCCTACGCGGATATAACTCCCCTTTCCAAACGGGACGATGAGAACCATATGATTGATATTACATATATGATAAACAAGAAGAAAAGGGTTCGTTTTGAGAGGATCAATACAATCGGGAATTCCACAACAAGGGATAAGGTGATACGCCGCGAACTCAAGGTAACGGAAGGGGGTTTTTTCAGCGGGGAGAAGCTAAACAAAAGCAAAAGCAACCTTGAACGGCTGGGCTTTTTTGAAGAGGTGGAGACCGATACCAGGAAGGGGAGCCAGGATGACTTGATAATATTGGATATTGATGTAAAAGAGCAGCCTACCGGGTCCTTCAGCGTGGGGCTCGGGTACAGTGCCTTTGACAAGACCATATTCTCGGTTCAGATATCGCGGCAAAATCTCTTTGGAAAAGGGCAGTATTTAAATCTCAACGCCTATATGGGCAGCCGCACAACCGAATTTGACCTGAGATTTACAGAACCATGGCTTTTCGACAGGGACCTTTCCGCGAACATAAATGTCTATAACTGGGAAACTGAATATGACGAATATACGAAGGACAGCAAGGGAGGCGCTTTTTCCTTCGGATTCCCCCTGGGCTTTGACGATTATACTAGGGGGTCTATAAGATATTACTATGATAAAGCCAGGATCAGATATGTACGTACGAATGCCGCCCTGATTATTCAGAGTATGATTGGAAAGATCCTTACAAGCAGTGTAACCCTGGGCATAGGGAGGGATTCCACGGACAGGCCGTGGGGTACAACCAGAGGATCCGTAAACAGTGTGTCCTTAGAGTACGCTGGAGGTTTTTTGGGAGGAGACTCCTATTTTAATAAATACACGGGTATATCAGCTTGGTATTTCCCGGTATGGAAGGGCACTGTCCTTATGACAAAGGGCAGCGCCGGATATGTGGACCAGAGGGAAGGGGGGGGGCTGCCTAATTATGAGAGGTTCAGGCTCGGGGGTATCAACTCTGTTAGGGGTTATGAATGGGGAGACATCTCACCGGTTGACCCCGCGACGGGTGGCGAAATAGGCGGCGATAAGATGTGGCTCTGCAATGTTGAATACAGGATCCCTTTCCTTGAAGCAGAGGGTGTGTGGGGGCTGCTGTTTTTCGACGCGGGCAACGCTTTTGAAGAAATGGATAACTGGAAAGCCGGCGCCAGACGGTCGGTTGGCTTTGGTATCGTGTGGCGTTCTCCCATGGGGCCGATCCAGCTGGAATATGGAATAAAACTTGATAAAAGGCCGGGTGAGAGCGCGGGGGAATTCGAATTTAATATGGGAGGCTCTTTTTAATGATGTTAATGAAAGGGGGCGACATGAAAAGGTTACTCGGAGTGATTATTATAACGGCAGCATTTTTTGTGTTTCAGCATAACGCTCAGGCTGCCGATCAGTTAAGGATAGGGGTTTTGGATATCCAGAGATGTATCAGTGAATCCAATGAGGGCAAAAGAATCCTTGCGTCTCTGCAAAAGGAGATCGAGGCCATGCAGCAGAGATATAACGAGGCCCAGCAAGAATTGGTCGAACTGCAGGAGGAGATTGAGAAACAGAGCCTGATGTTGAGCCTGGACGCGAAGGAAAGTAAACAGAAGGAATATAACAGAAGGTTAAGGGATCTCAACTATCTTGCGCAGGATCTGAACGAGGAGGCGAGTAAGGCTGAAGAGGATGCAAAGAAAAGGATGCTAATGGAGCTGGAGGTGATCATTCAAGGTGTCGCAATAAACCAGAATCTTAGCCTTATACTTGAGAAATGGAATTCAGGAGTCCTTTTTTGCTCGGAGGCCTTGGATATTACAGATCAGGTAATTGAGGAATTTAATGAAGACAAGCCATAGGAGATGGATTTGAAGAAAAACCTCGGAGAAATCGCCGGCCTGGTAGGCGGGCAGGTGGTTGGAGATGATCAGGTATTGATTTCAGGTATAAACTCTCTTGATCAGGCCTCTGAGGGAGACATATCCTTCTTTTTTGACAGCCGTTACAGGGATATGATCAAAGATACAAAGGCCTCCGCCCTTATCGTGGCGGAACCCGTTGACATATACCCCGGTGCTCAGATTGTGGTGCGGGAACCGAAACTTGCCTATGCCAGGGTAGCCGGGCTTTTTGTTCCCACGGTTCCCGGGTTTTCAGGTATAAGCAAAGACGCCGTGATAGATAAGACCAGTTCTATCGGGGAGAATGTTTCTATTTACCCGTTGGTCTATGTGGGAAGGGATACGGTTATCAGTGATAATGTTACCATATTCCCCGGCGTTTTTATAGGAGACAGGGTGAGGATCGGCAGTGGAACGATAATCTATCCAAACGTTACCATCTTACAGGACACTATTCTGGGAAAAGAGGTAATCATTCATGCGGGCTGCGTTGTAGGGAGTGACGGATTCGGTTTTGTCCGTGATGAAACCAAGAACGTGAAGATACCCCAATTGGGTATTGTCCAGGTTGATGACCAGGTTGAGATAGGCGCCAACACTACTATTGACAGGGCCGCCCTTGGAAAGACCTGGATCAAGAGAGGGGTTAAGACGGACAACCTGGTTCAGATCGCCCACAATGTGGAGGTGGGAGAAGATACAATAATAGTCGCACTCACCGGTATATCAGGTAGCGTGCGTATTGGTCGAGATGTGGTCATCGGTGGACAGGTGGGGGTCAAGGATCATGTGGAGATAGGAGACAAGGCCATGATCGGGTCCGCGGCCGGAATCCATAAATCCGTGGCGCCGGGGGATGCGGTACTGGGTAACCCGGGAATGCCTCCCCGCCTGTGGTTGAAAACAAGGGGGCTGATCGCCCGGCTGCCCCGGCTCAATGAGCATATCCGGAGTCTTGAAAAGAGAGTAGAACGGTTAGAAAAGTTGTTAAAGGGGAAGATGCCATGAAACTGCCTATTATGTATGGAGATATTGTCAAGCTGCTTCCTCACCGATATCCTTTTTTGCTGGTGGACAGGGTTATTGAACTGGAACCCGGTAAAAAGGCGGTAGGCATAAAGAATGTTACCTGTAATGAACACTTTTTCCAAGGACATTTTCCGGGCAAT
>CAYQNR010000086.1:0-11083 GCA_964418945.1 uncultured Desulfobacteraceae bacterium | reverse complement strand
ACTACTCTGTTTATCATAATGTGACAAACCTTTCGAATGCCTTGCACCCTCGGATCCTGACTAAAATGTCGAATATGGAACTCCCAGAATACTTGGCCATTTAGACGCTTGTATCCTATTTTTTTCTGATCCCAACTCAATCCCTGAAACTGTAATTCAGGGACATTTCCCGACCCCTTCTCGTTATCTGTAACGATACGTCTGTTTCCGATTTTAGATCATTATACAGCGCGATAACGTCTTCCGGGGACTTTATTTCGTTATCGCTCACACCCCGAATAATATCTCCATTTCTTAGGTCCATCCTCCTGAATATGGACCCGGCCTTTATACCGGTGATAGCCAGTCCGTCCGGCTGGTTATCGGTATAATGAGCCCTGATGGATGCCTGGGACAAAAGATCATTGATATCTTCAAGAGATTCATCAATACTTGCGCGTCTAAAGGTTATAGTCCTTTCCATCCTTTCAACGCCTTGACTCCGTTCCATCACCGATTTCTGCCGGTCATCGCTACCCCCTGAAGCAGGTTTATCCATCACCAGTATCTCATCCCTGTTACCGACAGCCAGGACCACCTTTTCCCTGAGGATCGATTTTACCACCGCCTCCTGAACACTATCCCCTACCCGATATATCTCCTGCGTCCTTTTGCCGGTATCTTCAATAACTGCCACCGCATTCGCCCGGTCTCCGGCAACAGTGCCCAGGAGGCGGATATTTAATGATGTGGGTTCGAGTTCCTCTGCTTCAGTATAGCCCTTTGAGGCCAAGTTCTTGATTTTACTGAATATATTCCTGTCATCAATAACATTATAGACACTTAACCGCGCCTCGGCCCGCCTTTCCGTATCCGGGACATTCTGCATGGCAATCCCCTGAGTGTCGTTCCTGTTAAGCCGCTCAACGGCAACCCGGTAAAAGGTGTCCACCCCGAAATAGATTATCCCTGCCAGGGCGATAAGATTGAATATGGTGTGGTAGATCCTGGTCATTTGCCTTAAATAAAACTCATCTTGGGGTTTTTGATGGTCCCCTTAAGGGTAAATGGGAGTTTGCCGTCTTTAAGACCCTCTTTGATCAGGTTGATGGCCTCACCAGCTCCCGGCACATCCCTAAAAAGTGTGGCTGTGGGCTCCACCTTGCCCTGTAAATCAAGCCTGCTTTCCATAAAATCGCTATCCATGTTTATGGTCCCGGAAACGGTCCCCATCATTTTGTCACCCTTGAGCTCCGCTCTGGATATGCTTATCCGCTGTCTTTTTAAAGACATCTTGACCTGTATCTCATTAAAGTCAACGGTTTCAAGGCCTAAAACAGGCTCTGCCAGTTTTACCAGACAATCGGATATGGTTAAAAACGCCTCTCCCGAACCTCGTGAAATGGATGTATCGGATTCTCCCTGGTAGTCTATATATCCTGAAAAAGTCCCCTCTAAACGGTCGCCGATAATAGAAGGAACAGGTGAATTTTTTTCTATGCGGACATCTTCAAACTCTATTGACGCGTTAAAGGAAGTCGCAGGATCATCCTTGGTTATAATCCTACCCTCTAAACGGCCGCCATAGGCCCTGCAATCAAAATAATACTCGGCCGGATCTTTTAAAATAGACCATATCCCCGGCCTTAAGGAGATCCTGTCCGCCTTGAAAAGAAGCTGACCGGGATCTTCCTCAAGGGAGACCGCGGTCTGAATCAACTTCAGGCCGCTTGGAAAGGAGAGGGACAGTCTTTGGGATGTGACCTGAATGCCCGGATGAATCCTTTGGGCCTTTGCCTGGATACAGGCCTTAATAGCGTCCGAGGGAAAGAGAAGATATAAAAAGGCCGCTGTCAGGATAAGGCAATAAATCGTATACCCCATCCATTTCTTACTCTTTGAGATCAATCGATTCATCTTGTAACCTCAAATCCTGGAATCCTGGACCCCTAACCCTACAGGCTTCAGCCGGGAGTATTCTACTGAAAGGTTACTACCTGTATTATGGAATCCAGGTAGCCTTCTTCCTTTCTATTATCGGTAATAGATAATCTCTTTACAAAAACAAGATCATCCGGATGCTCAATCCGGTATAAATACCTGACAAGCTGGTCTAATGTTATCCCTTCCAGCTTCATCTCCACCATCAACTCATCGTAGGGCCCGGATCCTTTTGAAGTGGAAGGCTTATAATATTTTATATGCTCCTTATCAATCCGGGTCTCTCCTGTGGCCTTTTCCAGAAACGAAATAAGTGTGAATCCCTTACCGCGACCGGCAAGGACCCTGTCAATGTTACTGGAGTTCTGCTTGTATGTATTATATTTCGCAATTAAGTCAGCGAGATCTTTCAGGTCTTGTTCCTGTTTAACGATTTCTTTCCGGAGCCGGTCCCTTTTTTCAAAAAAGGGAGAGACCAGGAACTGGAAGATGAAAAAGATGGCGATGAGACACGCGCCTATAGATACAAAATATCTTTCCCGTTTCGCGAGTGTTATTGCCATTGTCCTTTAAATCCTTTTATTGTATCCCCCGGACCCTGGAATCCTGGGCCCCTAAGTCCTACGATTCATAAATTCTATGACGAATTTATTCCCTCAGGACTTAGTGCTGAGTGAGTAATTTCAATGCTTCATATAATCAAAATACGTCACCGTATTTGCGAATCGAAGCACTAAGCTATTCTGCCCTCTGCATACTTATCTCAAAATTTACTCTCTTGCCCGTCCTGTCCAGGTTTGCCGGGCCCAGGGTTACGCTTTTGAAATAGTCTGAAGGCTCAAGGCTATTTTTCAGGTCGTCCACCGTGCTAAAGGTGTCGGTATCCCCGCTAATACGAACCTTCTCCCCGTCAATGACCATATTGGAAACATCCATATCAAGGGAGGCGGGGATCCTTTGCGAGATATCCCTTAAAACATCAAGCGCCTTCCGGTTGCTTGCCACCCCTCCGGGTAATAGACCGGATGAGGTCTCCAGCTCCTTAATCTTTTGCTTCATCTGAAGAACAGGGAATTTGACATTTGTAACTTCCGGAAACGCCTGTCTGAAAAACCCGGTTATCTTCTGTTCTCCTGCTTCGCATCTCTTATTAAGAAAATAGTAATCGACCCCCAGATTAACAAAAATGAATATAAACAAGACCCCGAGGAGGATCATTGCCTTCTTAATCTCATTTATGGGGCCGAGATAACTCTTCTTTAGCCCAAATTCGCCTTTCCTGAGATTAAAGCCCCGCCCCTTTTTGCCGTCCCTGAGGGCAAGGGCAAGGGCGCCGTCCATAAGTGCCGGATTCCAGGCCCGGCCGATGCTGAAATCCATATCAACATCTTTATCCCTGCGTATGTTGACCTCTTGAGCGGGCCTGTCAAGGAAACCGCCAAGGATTTCTCCTGTCCGGGAATAGAGCATCCCAAGGCCGGAAAAGAATACCTTTTCAAGATTGATCTCCCTTTTGGTCTGAGCGCCAAAGGAATGTATGGTTTTTCTGACTGATTCGCAAAACAGCCCCAGCCGGGATTCAACCTCCTGGACGGCAGACCCGTCACCCGGGCCGATCTCACCGTGATCATGGGAAAAGGGAAAGGGTATTGTTCCACCATTATAAGCAAAGCTGCGGATAAGGTTGATCCTGTGGTTGAGAAAGAGGATCATGCTGTTCCTGTTGAAGCCGATATCCAGAAACAGCCCGTTCCCGGGGGTGTCTTCCTGATTCAGGAGCCAGAGTGCGGTAGGAACGGGAGATACATCAATAATGTCCGGCTCGATCCCAAAATCATTAAGGACTTCGAGATATCTTGAGACATAGGTCTTTTCCGTGGATACAGCAAGGATTTCACTCTGTTCGGAACTTTCTATAACATTAAAATCAATTATCATGTCCTGGATAGGAAAAGGGGACACTGTTTCGATCTCAAAAGGCAGGGTCTGATCTATCTTTTTATAATCCTTAAAGGGCATCCCCAGGTTTCTATAGGACATATAACCTCCGGGGATGGAGGCAAAGCAGTTGTCACTTTTAAGGTCCATCTCCCTGGAAATCTCCAGGAGCGCTTTATCAATGCCCTTGCCCTCTTCAATCTTGACCCGGAAGCAGGATGTAACCTGATACCCCTTTAGCCCGCTTATAACCCGGACCGCGGCAATATAATCTTCTCTTATGTCAAGCCCTAAAATCTTTCCAGGCATCCTGTTTTTCCTGTTGGTCTTATGAATTGAAAACTGTACCTAAAAGAGCAAGCAAATTCAACAAACTAAAGCGATTTCCATGATAAAACCCTGATCGTCGCCCCATCCCTTAGGATCTCTCCTTTTATACCTCTGGTTATAGAATCTTTAAATGCTATTGATGTAATCTCAAAAAAGCTGCTCCTTGTGGTAATCAGGCTGTTATGGATGATATCTTCATTTGTTCCAAGGGCGTTTTTATACCAGTCGGCGCTGTTTAAATCATTATCTTCGTCCTCACGATAGGCGATGATCTCTTCCACCATCTGCTGGTCCATGTCATCGGAAAGGATTTTTAATATCATGGGATCGGCCGTGTTTATATTGACCCTGCCCTCTCCATGAACCGTCAGATAATCATTTATGCCGGGGCCTCCATCCACGCCGTAATAAAGCTCCCGGGTTATCCCTTTTATCAACAGCAGATCATCAAGAGATTCCAGTGGATAGTTCCTGCATGCATAGGGGGGATCAAAGGACCGGTAATAGGGATCCTCGGCCCCGAACCTTGTAACTTCGTCGTCCTTGTCGATCCAGTCTTTAATTGCATCCGTGATATCTTCGGCTTCATCCGCGTCCATATTGAATCCCTCGGAGGTCAATAGTCTTATCAGAAGTCCTTTCTGGTTGGTGTCATAATTTCCGTCCGGCCCGACAAGATTGTTGATCTGAATCTTTCCCGCGAGGTCGGAAATCTCCACTGAAAAAAGACCCTCCTCAAAAAGTTGGGCAGAGTATACAGAGTAATCTTCAGAATCAGCCCATGTATCATGCAGGGTGTCGGTTTCCTTGCCATCTTCGCGGATAACGGCAAGTGCGCAGTTGAACCCCGACCTTGCAACATACTCTAACTTGATGCCGTCATTCAGGTTTGCGGCCGCGTAAAGCTCCGACATCATGGATTTGTTGAATTGGAGGGTGAGTATGACAATAATGCCGATTATGGCGACGGCAATAATAATCGCCACCCCCCTGTTATCCCTAAGATGTTTTTTCATACCTGTTACTCGCCATAGGAAGTGACACGGAGGTCATAAATCTTATAACCGATTCAGCATCAGCACCATGTGTAAATTCCAGTTTTATGGAGACCATAACCGGCAGTCTGTTTCTAAACCGGTCACCGGATGAATCCCAATTATGGTAAGACTCTCCGTTTTCATCAAAGTAAATAAATTTTAGAGAATGAAGGCCCTCGCAAAGAATCAGGCCGCCGGTTTCTTCCCCGGGGGGCTCTTTAAATTCATGGGTGTCGGATCTATAAAGGGTAAAGCTCTCGTCCTGGCTTTCCTTTATATAATAAGATATAAAGGCATTGCCCGGCATATTATCCTCTTTGAAAGCAAGGTGCTCATGGCAAAAAAACCGCAAAGAATCGGCATCTCGGCCGTTTATGTCTTCGTCCTCCCCTAAAAAGCCGGTTTCTTGGATCCATTCATCTTTATCCTCATCTTCATTTACCCATGAAGGGATATATGCCGTTTTGATGTCCCTGGTAATCCTTTCCATGGCGACTCGCGCCATCCTGTATATCTCGGCTTCCGACTCGGTGTATTCAATATTTCGGAATGTAGCGGTATATGAGGGGTATAACACGGATACAATCGCGGCGAATATGGCTATGGAAACCAGGATCTCCAGGAGGGTAAAACCGTGGAGCTTCCCTTTGTATAACTTCATGAAAGATTTCATTTCAAATAATGGCATCCGGGAAACAACCCTATGACACGAAATGATAGAGCCTGAGGCTATATTGATATTGTCTGCCTTCACCCCAGTATACAGTAAGGTCGACCTGTTTGAGGTAATCGGTAAATTCTTCCTCGTCGGTAAATATTACATCCCGTACATCCATTTCCCAGGAATAGTCGGGGAAATCATTCCCGAAATCACCTGAGTCGTATATAAGCTCGTCTTCTGTCTTTGTCTCTATCTCGGCCATTTTGCTCTGGGCAAGGAGGGCGGCCGTTGTGCTGAACTTTGCTTCACCGGCAATGGAGATGCTCTGTGATTGTGATGCCAGCAGTGCAGTCAAGGCAATGGCAATGATAGACATCGCTACCATCACCTCCAGGAGGGTGAATCCGGGGTTTCTATTATTCATAAAGGCATTCATTAAAGAGACCTTACTAAATCTCTCCATCTAAATCCTCAAAATCAACGTAATCTTCCATCAACTCCACCTTGCCAAGAAAAGGCCGCAGAACAAAGGTAAATTTCCTGCCGTCCTTTGAGCCCAGATGAATAATTGACGGCCTGATATACCCCTCCCTGGTGAACCGAATGCTGGCTATTCCGGATGTTTTTTCCCCTTCGTCCCTAAAAAGGATATCGATTATTCTCACTTCTTCCGGGAAAGTATAGGCCCTTTCCTGTATGTCTTCTCGTTCCTCCACATCTGTTACAGCAGGCTCGATCCACAATCTATTCGAATCAATATCAAGGGAGAGATAATAATCAATGTTGTCCCGGATAGCCATATTCCTCAGCTCGGTTATGTACCCAATCATTTTGCGTGAAGAATTCTTCAAGCTATCCTTAAAAACGGAGTCTCCGATACGGGGTATGGTCAGTGACAGGAACATGCCTAACAGGAGAATCACCATGGTCAACTCAATAAGGGTAAATCCCCCTGAGCCGGCATTCCTCCTTTGCATGCCGCAGGAACTACTCCGTTTCCCAGTTATAAATATCCGCATCCTTGCCTTCTCCGCCCTGGGCCCCGTCGTCGCCATAGGACATTATATCAAAATCACCATGCAAGCCAGGTGAGAGGTAGACATAATCGTTTCCCCACGGGTCCTTGGGCACATAGCTCTTTTCCAGATAACCGCCCTCACGCCATTTCCTGGGTAGCCTGCCTACTGTGGGGGGTTCAATAAGGGCTTCAAGTCCCTGTTCCGTAGTGGGATAACTGCCGTTATCCAGTTTATAAAGCTCCAGGGCGGTTTCCAGGGTCTCTATCTGAACCCTGGCCTGAGTACGCTGCGCTTGCTCGGCCCGTCCCGTCACCTTGACGGCCACATAACTGGCAAGTATCCCCAATATGATAATAACAACCATTATCTCGATGAGAGTAAAACCACGTTCATTCTGCCTGTCTTTAGGCATTGTATTTCCTCCTGAATCTTGGTTCATCCGGTTAATGAACACATAAAGAAGTAAATGAGGGTCCAAGGGATCAAGTATACTAATAAAGTCTATTAGGCTGAAGGCTGTTAGATTTTAGCTTTTAGCTTTTAACCATATTCCCTAACCCTTAATCCCTAAACCCTATTTGCTATTAACCATTTAACTATTTAACGAATCGACTATTTAACCATTATGCTATGAACTATGCTTGCCCCGTTAAATGCCTTTTAATTCATATTTAACTAGGGAGCTGTGAGCTGATTTCGCTCTGCGCTATGCTCTTTGCGCCTTGCGCCTTGAAGCTTATGCCCCGTGCCTTTCCAAAATCCCGCTGATTCCTGGGGGGTCCCCTATCTTTATCAATGCACTATCTGGCTCATCTCAAGTATGGGCAGTAATATGGAAAAGGCTATAAAACCGACAATGACCGCCATAATCAGGATCATAACGGGTTCCAACATAGAGGTCATAGCCGACACTTGAGATTCGACCTCCTGTTCATAGATGTCCGCTATCTTATTAAGCATGTTTTCCATATCCCCGCTCTGCTCGCCCACATTTATCATCTGGATCACAACAGGCGGAAACCACTTGCTCTTGGCAAGGGGGGTGGCCAGGGATTTTCCCTCCTGAACCTCGTCCATGGCAATGTCGATATCATCCGCAATCAGCCTGTTATTAACGATATTGCGTACGATTTGAAGCGCTGACATCAGGTGCACACCGCTTTGCGTGAGGCTGCCGAGGGTCCTGCCGAATCTGGCCATAGCCATCTTTATGTTAATCATTCCCAGCACAGGTGCGTTAAGCTTGATCCTGTCCCAGGTGTAACCGCCCCTGGGCGTATTCTTAAACCTGCGTGCCGCGATAACAGCAACGATAAAAAGGAGTATAATCACCCACCAGAAGGATTTTAAAAAACCACTTGCGCCGATGACCATCAGCGTGGGAAGGGGAAGGGCGCGTTCCATGTCGCTGAAGACATCCACAAATTTCGGCACCACGAAGGTAACCAGCAGCATAAGGGCCAGTGCCCCGATAATGGTCATGATAACCGGATATACCATAGCCGCCCTCAGGCGACCCTTCAGGGCCTCCTGGTTTTCGCTGAAGTCCGCGAGTCGTTCCAGTACAAGGTCGAGGGAGCCGGAGGCCTCTCCTGCCCTCACCATGTTGACATAGACCTGAGAAAATTGCCTGGGATGTTGAGACAGGGCGAAGGCAAGACTGTTCCCCTCGTTAACCGACTCCTTGATATGGGCCAGGATCTTTTTCAATAAAGGATTGGTTATCTGGGCTATCAAGGCCTCCAAGGATGAAACAAGGGATATCCCCGCACTCATCAAGGTGGCTAACTGCCTGGTCACGGCGGACAGCTCAACCGGTTTGACCCTCCTTAAAACAGACGACACCTGGATCTGTCCGGTGGGTATTCTCCTGGCTCTGGCCGAGGTCTCCTCTATCTCAACGGGATAGATATCCGAGTCCCTCAACTTATGACGTGCCGCCATAGCACTGTCCGCGTCAATTATACCTTTGAGCCGCTTCCCGGCCCGGTTCAGTGCTGTGTATTCATAAACCGGCATAACATATATGATATATTATTATTTTCACAAAAGGCAAGCCCCCTCGCATCCCAAATCCACCCCCTAATTTCTGTATCACCAAGGAGATAAGCTATCCCCCTATCTCTCCTTGATTGCAAACCGGAATTAGTGTAATAGAGTAGGTTCATCCGGTTAATGAGTACGCTAGTTAATGTTATCTGAGTATTTTGCGCTATATGGGCTATGGGGTTCTCTTTTAAGCGGCGAACTCGTTTATGTGCAATGACCCTGCACAAAACGAAATGAAAATATCATGACTGGATAAAGGTATGGCTGATATGCGGTCACACCTGTGACCTTATGCAAGGCCGGAGGTGTGACACCAGGGCGAAGGAGTGTTCCTTTTTGTAGTGACTATCGGGAGGGCGCTGTTATTTCAGGAGGTTACGGGTGGGGGACCCCCTGGCTCCTGTGCCGGAGGCACGGGAGAACAGCGGAGGGGGTAGGCATCCCACGACCGTAACCCCTTGAAATGACCAGCCAGGGAGATTCGGAACGAAGAAAAGAGACAGCCCTTCGGTCACGATGCTTTTTGGATCATCCTGGAAATGCAATAATGCACACAATGTTACATGGAGAAAGGTCAATACAAAAAATTCAAGAGGAGGTTGATACATGAGAAAGATCGAGAGGGCTATTGTAAGCGTTACCGATAAGACAGGCGTGGTTGATTTCGCAAAAAAACTTTCAGGCTTTGGCGTGGAGATACTGTCCACCGGCGGCACGGCAAAGGCCTTGAGGGAAGGAGGGGTCCCGGTCACCGACATCTCGGATTACACCGGGTTTCCGGAGATGCTGGACGGCAGGGTAAAGACACTTCACCCGAAGGTGCACGGCGGACTACTGGGCCTTAGAGACAACCTGGAACATGTCAGGACAATGGCTGAACACGGTATAAAAAATATAGATATGCTGGTGGTTAACCTGTATCAATTTGAGAAGACCGTGGCCAAAGAAGGTGTAACCCTGGAAGAGGCTATTGAGAACATTGACATAGGCGGGCCGGCCATGCTTCGTTCTTCCGCAAAGAATTTCAAGGATGTGACGGTTGTATCGGATCCCTCGGATTATGATAAGGTATTAAAGGAGATGCAGGAAAATAGGGGCGCGACTTTGCCGGAGACCAGATTTGGCCTGGCAAAGAAGGTATTTAAACTCACCCACCAGTATGACGGGGCTATCAGTCGATATCTGGAGGAGGTGAATCTTTAGAAAGACCTTGGGACACTTTCCTTACACACAAAATCCGGGAGAGACGCTCAGGCGATGGATCTGGGTGGTAATATTCGCCATTGCCTTCGCCTGGGTGGAGAGCGCTGTTGTTGTCTATCTCAGGGAGATATTCTACCAGGGGTCGTTTTATTTTCCCATAGTGGTCGACTGGGAGAAGGGTAAATATGCGGCCCACTACCTGGCGCCTGTTGAGATCGGGCGGGAGGTCTCCACAATTATCATGCTTGTGGCGGTAGCCTGGGCCTCGGGAAAGAATCCATGGCAGAGATTCAGCCTTTTCATGATCGCCTTTGGGATATGGGATATATTCTACTACATATGGCTATGGGTAATGATCGGCTGGCCCGAGGGCCTTATGACATGGGACGTACTTTTCCTGATACCCCTCCCGTGGATCGGTCCTGTAATAACCCCTGTCCTTATCGCCCTGGCCATGACTGCGGCAGGGTCTCTTATTGTCTATTACGATGAGAAAGGTATCAGATTCAGCTTTTACTGGTATGACTGGGTAATTGTGCTGGGCTGCGGCATCCTGATGATCGTGGCCTTCTGCTGGGACTGGAAAAACATTATACGACTGCCGGACGGGATCGAACGAAGCGGCATCCCCAATCCCTTCCTATGGGAACTGTACCTGCCGGCCTATTTCCTTTCGGTGATATACTTTAGCGTGAGATTAGTACAGAATATCGCGGCCAATAAGGAAGAAGATAATCCATAAACATCCCTGCCGGAAATATAGTAGATTTATGACATTTTTCTTGACCCCAAAAGGGGTTTTTGTTAGACAATCCCCCTCTTATTGAGATATAATTACACAAATTCCCCGGTAGCTCAGCAGGTAGAGCGGGTGGCTGTTAACCACTTGGTCGGCAGTTCGAGTCTGTCCCGGGGAGCCAGAAATT
>CAYQNR010000085.1:0-11142 GCA_964418945.1 uncultured Desulfobacteraceae bacterium | reverse complement strand
GGGTGGCACCTTACGTAATTAGCATGCTGTTAATGTTTTCGTCCCTTAAAAGAGAACCCCATGGGCTATTAAGAGACTTATAATAAAGTTTAATATTCATTAACCTGATGAAACATTTGTGACTATAATATGATATGACTTTTTTAACGTTTTGAGTATTGGAATCGTGCCCTGGCACCGGAACGCCCGTATTTTTTCCTCTCCTTCATCCGCGGATCTCTTGTCAACATATTCGCCTTTTTGAGCAGGAGGCGGAACTCCGAGTTGATATTGACCAGCGCGCGGCTTATCGCGTGCCTGATTGCACCTGCCTGTCCCAGAACGCCCCCGCCCCGTACATTTACCGATATATCATATTTGTCATTTGTATTAGTGATTTCTAGGGGTTGTTTTATAATTTCCTTGTCCGCCTCTCTGGATAAATACTCTTCAAAAGACTTATTATTGATGCGTATATTCCCCTTGCCCGGCTTCATCCAGATACGGGCGATAGCCGTTTTTCGTTTACCGACGGCGTGATATACCTCTTCAGCCATTCATGACCTCCTAAATCTCCAATTCCTCCGGTTTCTGGGCCTGATGAGGATGATCGAAACCGGCATATATCTTAAGTTTTTTCAACTGCCTGCGTCCCAGGCTGTTCTTAGGCAGCATCCGCTTCACCGCCAGGCGTAAGACCTCGGTCGGGTTCTTTTCGAGTAGTTTTCCGGCAGAAATCTGTTTCAGGCCCCCCATATAGCCTGTATGTCTGTAATAAACCTTGTTATCCCGTTTAGAACCTGTCAATGAGACCTTAGCCGCATTAATAACCACAATAAAATCTCCGGTATCTGCATGGGGGGTAAAGATTGGCTTATGCTTTCCCCTTAAACGTGTGGCTATCTGGGTTGCTAACCGTCCTAACACCCTGTTCTCAGCGTTTACAACATACCATTTCTTGTTGACTTCATATTCTTTGGCAACAAATGTCTTCATGATAAGATACCTTGGATCAAAACTTAAACCCAATCTTCTAAAAAACTATATAGCGTATGTCAAGGATTTTTTTGCCGGATATCAGCTTCCTTGGGCAATCTTCGCCATCCTGATCCTTTTCAGAGGAATCCTTGGGCCATGGGATATATTCTCCGTGGGTTCCTTGCCGCTTTTAAGTATCCTCTTCAACTTATGGGTCATACGGTTAAAGGCTTTGGCTATGTCTCCGATTTCATCAATTCTCTTCAACAGCGACTCTGTGCGAAATGTCTCCCTCTGCGATTTGGAGGGCCGATTTCTCCAGATGTTTAATCCTTAAATCATTCCACAGGGAGACCTAAGAAAGAAGCCGCATTCATACCTTTTATCCCCTTAATCGCTTCCCGGGATATGCCGGCTGATTCCATCTCTCTAAAGTATCGTTCAGGCGTTATGAGGGGGAAATCGGAGCCGAAAAAGATCCTGTCGAAACCTGCAATTTCCCCGGCTATTCTATAGATATTCGGTGTGTAGAGGTATGGCGAAGCTGCAGTATCAAACCATACATTAGCCATGACCTCTCTCACCTCCTTTTTCATTACAGTGTAGAAGAATAGCCCTCCTCCCCAATGTGCAAGTACAATCCTGTTTGATGGATATCTCTTTATCAGGTTGTACAGCCTATAAAGTGTTATGGGCTGTTTCCCGGGATACCTGTGACCGACCGGCTCGTTAGTATGGAGTAGGATTGGGCTGTTGCGTTGAATACATAATACCATGATATCATTCAGGGCCCCTATGATCTCCCCTGAAAAGTCCGAATCATAAAAAGCCAGCTCACCGACACCTTTAAGCCCTGCATCAAGGCACCTTTCTACTTCTTTAGGGGCCTCGGGCGACATGGGATCAAAACAGCAAAAGCCTGTCAGTCTGTCAGGGTACTCGATAACAGACTCGATAATGTAATCATTATTCCGTTTGTAGTGCTCCCTATTCCTCCAGGGGAATCCAAAGACCACCGACCTTTTAATTCCCTGCTTATCCATGCTATCTATCAGAGCCCTTTTGCCAGCCATTTTTGATCCGGCTGATCGGTACAAAAGATCAAAACCAGGCTCGTCCTGAAAATACAAGTGTCTCTCATCCCTGAAAAAGGAGGGGAATATATGGGTGTGAAAATCGAGAATCATTAAGAATACTCTCCACTGGTTTTTCTATCGCTACGGGTATAAAGCCTAATTTCCCCTGTACTCTCGGAGTGTTATGTTGTTAGGGGAAATATTTTCAAGGCTGAAGTCCGGAGCTATCTTCCCGTTGTCCACACTATTGACGCATCCCAAAAACAGTATGGACATCATTAGAGATTTCAAATATACTATACTATAAGGTGGATAAAATCGCATTTGTCCTACCTTTTTGAGATATTCTTATAGAGTTCGATACATGTGAAACGTAAAACGACTCCTGCCAGAGTAATATGCGGTAATTCCGCCTTGTGGAATCTTAAGTACACATATCTGGCTGAAGATGGATGATCTGATTCTAAACATAGACAGAAAATATGGCAAGGTATTTGAGGAGGATGAAAATGTATAAGAATTCCTCGGTATCCGTATTTATCCTTATGCTTATATCCATAGTCCTTATGGCTTGCATTTCTAATTCAATTGCCGAAGAGATTCGTCCTCCCTCTGTGGCAGGGTCCTATTACCCGGGAGCGGCATCTGAATTGCGCAATATGGTAACTAGAATGCTGGATGCCGTCCCTGAAGATTTTGTGGAGGGTAAAATATACGGTGCAATAGCGCCTCACGCAGGATATGTCTATTCGGGAGAGGTGGCAGCCTATACCTTTAAACAGCTATCCAGGGTAGAATTTGATACTATTGTGATTATAGGTCACGACTCATACCGTCATGCCGTCGCTTTTACGTGCCCGGTTGATTATTATCTTACCCCACTTGGTAAAGTACCCGTTGACAGGGACATGATCGAAAGAATGCATGCCTTTAACAGAGGCATTAGAGCAAATCAATCCATACATTCCGATGATCCGACCATCGAGGTTCAGTTGCCTTTTCTTCAGGTAATGGGGAAAAAGTGCAAGATTGTTCCTATCCTGTTTGGAAATCCCACGACAGAGAATTGCCGAATACTTGCTGATGCTATTATAGAAGCGGCGGGCGATAAAAAGGTTGTTGTGCTGGCCAGTACCGATATGTCCCATTATCCACCCTATGAATCGGCCAATAGAATTGATAGATCCACTTTGGAAGAGTTGAAGGAGATGGATGTGGAAAACCTTTTTGATCACTTGGAGAAACAGCAGTATGTGAGAGAAATCCCTAATCTACAAACAACCATGTGTGCAAAAGGCGGGGTCGGAACAGCTATCTTATTTGCCAAGGCCCATGGGGCGAGTCGTGCCCGGATACTGCATTACGCGAATTCAGGCGACGCTTCCATAGGCAGCAAGCAACAAGTCGTAGGTTATTCATCTGTATTATTCTTTAATCCCGTGAGAGGTTATTAAAAAGCCGACTGCAGCAGCACCTTTCAATTACCTGTTTTAACACTCCACACAACCGGCTCAATTCCCTGCAATGCTCTACGGGGCAGCCTTTCCTTCATGTATTTTCATTGACTCACAACAGGATTTTATCTACACTGCCCCTCGCCCGCAAGCATCTTTGCAATCATAATCTTCAGGAAAGAGGGAACTGCTGATACTAACCCTATCCTCAATTATTACTGAATTCAAGAAGTGGAAAAGGAAATCCCATGGTATTTAAGATGATGGAGACAGGGCCCCTGATGGTCAACACCTATATTGTAGGTGATAACATGACCTCCGAATCTGTGGTATTTGATCCCGGAGGAGATGTGGACAAGATATTGTCTGTCCTTCGGGAGGATGATCTACACCTGAAATACATTATTAACACCCATGCCCACTTTGATCATGTTGGAGGCAACAAAGAATTGCAGAAGGAAACCGGGGCTCCTGTAATGATTCACAGGGATGAAGCCCCTGATTTGCTGCTGGCAAACAGCAGAGCAGCTATGTTCGGATACAGAGTGGATGATTCCGAGGCATCGGGATTCATAGAGGTTGGAGATGTAATCCAGGTCGGATCAATTACATTCAAGGCCCTTGGATTGGATGGTCATTCAAGGGCGGGTTTGGGTTTCCTTTTTGAAGGAGAATTTGACCTGAAAGACAGAAAGGAGACGAGGAATGCGGTCATATGCGGGGATGCTCTCTTTGCGGGAAGTATCGGCAGGACCGATTTTCCCGGAGGAAATCTGGAACTCCTTCTTGAGAACATCCGGACTCGGATCTTTGTGCTGCCTGACGACACATTCGTATTCCCTGGGCATGGACCAATTACCACTGTGGGCAGGGAAAAGGAATATAATCCCTTTTTTCAAGACTGATAATTTAAGGTTCATCCGGTTAATGAGTGCGATATTTAACTATATACAACTGTTTTTCCATCTTTGGCCCATGGGGCTCTCTTTGTAACGGCGAACTTGTTTATGTGCAGTGACTTCGCATAAGACGATACGAGGCGGGCGGGTAGCCTTTTCCACATTTGGCCGGACTCGAAAATTCTCTAGTGTCTCATAAGTACTCCGCCCGCCTGGGTGGCACCTTCCGTAATTATGGTGCTTCTATACTTTTTCGCCGTGTAAAAGAGAGGTCCATGGGCCATTAAGGTACTTATAGTAAGTACTCATTAACCGGATGAAACAAAAATATGATGACTGGATAAGAGTATCGCTAATATCCGGTCACAGCGGTTCTTTTCAAGACGACATCTATAGTATTCGGAGGACGTGGTCTTATTTTAAAGGGTTTGGCAAACCTTTTCCTGGTTGCAAGGGCATATTCTGCCAGGGGTTCTGGTGGAGCAAACCCTTGAAAATAAGACCACCGCAGGCCTTGGGTGGAACTCTTTTTGAGATGTCGTCTTTCCAAGAACCGCCGTGACCTCAGGTCATGGTATTTTACGCTATTTGGCCCGTGGGCCATTAAGGTACTTATAGTAAGTACTCATTAACCGGATGAACCTAATCTAACTCAAAGCATTTGGTAAGGATCCACGTCGATTATCATGCCTACGCCTTTCTTCCTTAATATGTTTCTGGAAAGCCCTTCCATCTCCTTCAGGAGGTAATGGAGTAGTCCGGTACCCTTGCTTTTTATGAGTATCTGCCAGCGATACTTGTTTTTTAATTTAGACATGGGACATTCCGCCGGACCTAATACCCTGATCTCTTTTCCCCTCTTCGGCCATCTTTGTATTATTGATTCTATCTCACGCCCTATTTCACTGGCGGTGTCTTGTGTGTCCTTCTGATTCTTTCCTTGAAATCTAAGGCACGCCAGATAGGAGAATGGAGGATACCCCAACTGCTCCCTTAGTTCCTTCTCTTTATTGAAAAAATAGGCGTAATCATGTCCTTTTGCTGCCATAATGGCATAATGGTCCGGGTTAAAGGCTTGGACGATTACCTTGCCCTTCAGGGTTCCTCTTCCGGCCCTGCCAGCCACTTGAGAAAGGAGCTGGAAGGTCCTTTCACCGGCCCTAAAATCCGGAAATCCCAAAGAAAGGTCTGCGGATATAACCCCGACAAGGGTTACACGGGGGAAATCATATCCCTTTGTTATCATTTGAGTACCGACCAGGATATCTATCTCACCTTCATTAAATTTCTTTAATATGTTAAAAGCCTGACCCTTGCCGCGTGTGCTGTCTCTGTCAAACCTTCCTGTTCGGGCAGAGGGGAACATCTCCCCCAAGTCCTTTTCCAGTCTCTCCGTACCGAATCCATAAGCTCGCATCCTTTCATGTCCGCAGGCAGGGCACCTGGTTGGGGGTTTGGAAAAAAAGCCGCAATAGTGGCATACAAGTTTGTTATCCTTTAAATGGTAGGTTAATGTCAGGTCGCAGTTACGGCACCTCACCGCTTCTCCGCAGGAGCGGCAAAGGTATACGCTGCTGAAACCACGTCTGTTGAGGAACAGGATAGTCTGTCTTCCCTCTGCAAGATTGTCTTCAATGGCCTTCTTTAATGCAGGGCTGAGGATATTATTGCTTTTATCCCCCTTGCAAACCTTTTTCATGTCTACTATTTCAATATCGGGCATAGGCCTCTTGTCAATCCTTTCAGGCATGGGAAGTAGTTGATACCTTCCAGTAGCGGCATTGTGGAAGGACTGGACAGAAGGAGTGCCTGATCCCAAAATAACCAGGGCATTTTCTATCTTCCCCCTTACTACAGCGGCGTCCCTGGCCTGGTACCGAGGCCCATCTTCCTGTTTATAGGAAGAATCATACTCTTCATCCACAATAATCAACCCAAGTCTGCTGAGGGGAGCAAACAGGGCCGATCTCGCTCCTATCACTATGTCAATTTCACCCCTAAACATTCGCATCCACTGGTCATATCGCTCACCCCTGGAAAGACCGCTATGAAATACCCCTACCCGGTGTCCGAGACGTGATTTGAAAATCCCTTCAGTATAGATTGCAAGGCCTATTTCAGGCAGCATTAGTATGGCCTTCCTGCCCATGTCTATGGCATGTTTAACGGCGCGGTAATATACTTCCGTTTTTCCGCTTCCCGTCACACCATTTAACAGACAGGTGGAAAATTCCCCTCTTTCCAGGCGTCTTTTGATTGTCTTCAGCACCTCTTTCTGCTGATCGTATAGTGAGGAAGGCACAGGAGAAGGAACAAGGATATTCCCTGCCGGATCCCTAAACACTCTTTCCTCGTAACTCTCTATTAATCCTTTCTTGCTCCATTTTCGGGCAAGGTACGGCCCGTTGTTAAACCTTGCAGAGATCTCTTTTAGAGGAAGTCCTTTGGATGAAAAGGCCAGGCTCTTAAGGAATTCAGCATCATTCTTTGCCCTGAAGGCGCGCTCAGTCTCTCCTGTGATTGAGTCGAGATTTACCCCCTCCTTGAGCCTCAAGTATTTTCTTTTAAGGGGGCGTGTGTGGGTCTTTCCCTCACGGTTTTCAATGATAACCCACCCCTTTTTTTCTAATTTATAGGCCAAGTTTAGAGGAACCGGAAGACGCTTGTACGGGTTGTTGTTTATCCAGCAAAGGAGTTTTCCTTCCGGGGAAGAGGGAGACAGCCGTTTTATCGCCTCCATTCCTTCTCTGGTGAGTTTTGCTGATTTGAATTGCGCTATGTTCAGACCGGCGGGCAGGGCCGAACGGATGAGCATACCTATAGGAAAAAGATAATAGTCAGCCATCCATTGGAAAAAGGGCACAAGGCTGTCATTGAAAAGGGGTTCCGCATCAAGTATGTCCAGAATCTCTTTTATTTCCTCTTGTTTTGTTCCGAAATCTTTTCTAAGTATGTAACCGATAACTTCGCGATTCCGGAAGGGAACAAGTGCCCTGCGGCCGATCTCAGCCATGGAAACAAGATGCTCCGGTACGGCATAGGAAAAGATTTCTTTGACAGGGAGTGTGACCGCGATCCCGAGATATAGCTGTTTGCTGGTCAATGGCATGGTCTTTTGATCAGGGGAAATGGGTTAATATATTTGGTCAAATGTCTTTGAAATCTCATGCAGAGGCCCCTATTGGATATTTGAACCTGATAGCGTTTCTTCCATGGGTTGGTCAGGGAAGTAGGGTATTGTCTCGAAAGGTTGAAGAAGGGACTGATTCAACGGCACATTGGTCTGCAAGGACTGGATGGTATATTCTTCCCTGATCTTATCATTCACGGAGTAGGTTATTTGAAAAGGGAGCCATCCCGCGTCTTCTCTTCTATAGTCCTCAAAACGAACGGTCACCGTGTCTCCCGACATAACTCCGCCGGGCCTGTATATCAGTAGCAAAGGCAGAAACCTTTCCTTTTCAATCAATAATCTCGGAGAGTTATCCTCTTTTTCTCCTATACTGTAGGCAATAGTCCCGTCAATTCGGGTAAAGGAAACAGCCTGCAGGTTTATGCCCATCATGGATAAAACCCCTTGGAGCCGGGAGCTGGTGTTGGCAATTAATAGCTGGCGATAGGCCATATCGGGGAGGCGGCCCCCGCGAGCCGTATTATCAAATACCTTTATGCTAAAGAGGTTGGGAGATTTCAGTTGGACCTGTTCCATAAAGACCTTTTCATTATCCTGTTCTGTCTTCAGAGTTGATTGCACTATTATAGCTGTTTGAATATCGGCAAAATTATCTGCCATGAAGGCAAGAAGTTGTTCGGCAGGCATGACGTATCCATAAGCTCCTCCGTTCAAGATGATCATAAAGTATATTATAAGTGCTATACCGCGAAGAAACGACTTCATATTAAAGGATCCTATCATGATTATGTTTCCATGTCTCCGTCCCGTTTGTATTAGCCATCAGGGTGATTACCGATCCTCTGGCTTTTTCAATTATGATATCAATATCCTTTTTTGAATAATCTTTGACAGGTATGGGTTTGCCTATATTCAAGGCGATGGTGCCTTTATTGATTCTTAAGCTACCCTTGGGCACAATGCTTCTGCTGTTGATTATAGCTATGGGGACAATATCACAGCCGGATTTAAGTGCCAGATGAAAGCCTCCTTTCTTGAATGACCGTACATATCCGTCTTCACTCCTTGTGCCTTCTGGAAAGATAAGGACGGAAGCACCGTTCCTGACATTGTCAACTGCCGAATTCATGCTTCTGATCGCATTTCTGGTGTCTTTGCGATCAATACTCATGTAACCGGCCTTTCTCATGGTAATGCCCAGCAGAGGAATCTTCATCAACTCCTGTTTCATGAGAAATCTAAAGTCCACCGGCAGACCTGATAGAAGAGCGAATATATCAAAGTAGCTCTGATGGTTTGAGATATAGATATACGGCAGTTTCTTATTGATGTGCTCAAGCCCCCTGACATTTACTTTTACCCCGCATACTCGCAGGAATATTTTAGCCCAAGGTACGGCACACCAGTGATGAACAAGGTTGCTGTCTTTGCTGAAAGTGGAAATAATCAGCCCCCAGAGGCACATAATGATCGAATGTATAATGAGGAAGGCATTTAGGTATAGGAATCTCAACATAGATAGTCCGCCTTTAAAATATTGCATAACCCTGCCAGGTATTTACAGGGTAGAGGGATTGTCTGATTATATACTTCTGTCTCTGAAAATAAATACCTTCCGGGCATATTTGGCATATCAAATGTAAAACTTTGACCAAAAACCTTTGGCTAACATAAAATTAATTATTGACATATAAATATCTTTATATTATAATAATATATAATTAAAACATAATTAAGTATCTTAAATCTTTGGAGTAGATATGCCATTTTACATTGTATGTCAGAAAAAGAGAAACAATCCCCGCATGGATGTTCGTGTCTGTAAAAAGTGTAAACTAAAGGATGATTGCAAGGAGTATATGGCGTTTCAGGAACTTGTAGCCCAGAAAGAAGGCCCGCTTTTTTCCACGGAGTCAAGAGCGATCCAGATGCCAGTAACCTGAGATACGACAGCGATTACTCGTTCTTGGCCTTTATTTTTTCCCATGTCAGGTTCATCTCAACGGGTGTGGCGTCTTCCAGATTAATGCCGGATTCTTTTAGTATTTTCTCCATTTCCTGGAACCTTTTAAGAAATTTCTGGTTAGCATTTCTCAAAAGAAGCTCACCGTTCAAACCCCAATGTCTGGCCATGTTAACCAAGCTGAATAAGAGATCACCTATCTCTTCCCCAACTCTATCCTTGTCGTTGTTCTTCAAGGTTTCACTAAGTTCGGTAAATTCCTCTTCCACCTTATCCCGTATATCTTTTTTCCCTTGCCAGTCAAATCCCAAAACCGAGGCCCTTTCACTTATTCTATGTGTCCTCAAAAGGGCTGGAAGATCTACCGGGACATCTTGGAGGGGGAAACGATGTGTATTGGATTCCCCCTTTTCCTCCATTTTGATTCTTTGCCAGTTATCAGACACATCTGAAGGTCCTTCCACTATAGTATCCCCGAATACATGGGGGTGTCGCTTTATCATCTTTTCGGTTATCTTTTCCATAACCTCTGCGAGATCGAATTCTCCCCTCTCGTTGGCAAGATGGGCAAGGAAGATAATATGGAATAGGACATCACCCAGCTCGCGGCACACCTCTTCGGGCGATCCTTTTTCAATGGCGTCAAGGACTTCGTAGACCTCTTCAAGGAGATATATCTTGATTGTGGAATCCGTTTGCATGGCATCCCACGGACAGCCGTCGGGTGCTCGCAGCTTTGAGATCAACTCTACAAGGTTTGATAAGGCGTTTGAAAGTCTTTCATCATTCATGGTTTTCGGCCATATCCCGGATCTTTCCGGATATTATCTCGCCCGTGCTTTGCCGTTCACCCACAATCCTTTTTTTCCAGTTATGATAGTGATCCGGAGAGATGAGGCCTATCATAGACTGATAAGATTTGGTAATCCAGGGCGCAAGCTTTGACTCGGCTATAAGTGGTGTCTTCTCAGGCATGAAGAAGGTAAGTAAAACGATAACCAGATAGATAACTATTACTCCCTTAACAATAGCCAGAAGGGAGCCAAGAACACGATCCAACCATCCAAGAAAGATCTTTTTGAACAGCAACTTGAGAACCCAGCCGAGAAAATTGAAAAGGATAAAGACAGTAGCGAAGATCACCGCAAAGCTGATCAAGGGAATATATCCTGTAAAAGGGATATAGGCCTCTAAAATCTCGGTTACGCGGGGCTGAAAGAGATTGCCTAGCCAGATTCCAAGTATAATCCCTGCAAGGGAGGCAACCTCCCCAATAAATCCTCGCAAAATACCTTTTATTATAAGGTAAATCATTGAAACGATGATTATATAATCCAGCATATTCATGCTGTTTTTTTATCAAAGCGTTAAAAGAGTAGTCAAGCTGAATATTGATGCCTTTGCCATAATATTTCCGTGCCGGTAGTCTACTCCTTTTATAAAGCCTCTCATGGACCGACCCTTTTGCCAAGGACCCTTATTATGAATTGTGCAAATGACTATTATATGATATAGATTTTAAATACTTATAGGACACCAAATGGAGTCTTAAAGAATATTGGTTCATCCGGTTAATGAGTACGGAAAGGACTTTATATAAATACTTTGGTTTGGCCCATGGGGTTCTCTTTGCGACAGGCGAACTTGTTTATGTGCAAGG
>CAYQNR010000084.1:0-11533 GCA_964418945.1 uncultured Desulfobacteraceae bacterium | reverse complement strand
GCCGCTTAAAAGAGAACCCCATGGCCCATATAGCGCAAAATATTTAGATATCATTAACTAGCGTACTCATTAACGGGATGAACCAATTTTTCTTATTAATCAAACACCTAAGGGTTAACATGAAGAAAGCTATTGACACTTATTAGGAATTAAAATAGGTTCACTCTAAAATCTAGAGCATCTATAAAAATAGGAGGATTAAAATGAAATTAACCAGGTTCTTATTATTTTCTTTGCTACTCTGTTTTGTTTTTCCGGTATTATCAAATGCTGAGCAGCTGGGAGACGCTAAGGCAGCTGTTGAGAATAAAGACTTTGAAAAGGCCTACGAATTGCTTTGCCCTTTGGCCGAAGAGGACAATGTGGAGGCTCAGACCATGCTGGGCTCCCTGTATGTAAACGGACAGGGAGTGGAAAAGGATGTCACCAAAGGTCTGTCATGGATAATGAAGGCGGCAAGGCAGGGATATGAGGTGGCCAGGGTGCGTGCATTCAATTTGTGTATGGACATAGCAAAACAAGACAAAAATACCGCGGCAATGCATAATGTGGGATATATGTGCCTGAACGGCTGGGGAGGAGAACACGAGACCATTGACTGCATAAAATGGCTGGAAAGTGCTGCATTACTCGGCCATATACGTTCAGCAAAAACGCTTTCCCAGATATATGCTAAAGGCTCATTCGGCATTACTCCTGATAAAGAGAAGGCATCTCAGTGGAGTGATCTGGCAAAAGGCTTTGATGCCGGCATTGAAGGCAGATGGTCAGGGACATTTACAGGAATGGGCAGCCAATCCATGACAGTTGCCTTCAATCTCAAAAAGGATGGAGATACTCTGACAGGGACTGTTAGCGGGGCGCCCGGTGAGTGGATCCCGATAAAGGACGGAAAAATCGACGGCACCCATATTTCCTTTACAGTTGAGAGAGAATTCGACGAAATGAAATGGACCAACAAGTATACCGGAATCTTATTAGGAAATAACCTTCAACTGTCTTTTACCCCCGACATAGGGGGCGGCGGTCCTGGCGGCCCCGGTGGCGGAGGTCCTCCACCGACCACATTCATTACCAGGCGCATGAGATAAACGTAGACCGTTCGTATATACCTTAAACAGATATTTCCATCCCGCAGGGATACCAGGAGATCAGTTATTATTTGAAAAAGGCGGCGGAAGAACTATAATTCTTCCGCCGCCAAAGAGAGAAAAGGCAACTCGGTTTCAGACTAAACATAAGCAACAGCTAGCTGTGGTCCGTTCTCAATCTACTATTTTATAATCTGTATCTTATCCGACAGCCCGTCTTCGTAGGTACTCCAACCGGAATTCATACCGTAAGGGCAGCGTTGCAGGATGGCCTCTATGCGGCGAATATTCCCCTTCTCCACCTTAAAAAGTTCGGCAATCTGCCAGGTCCAGGGTTCCGCGGGTCCTGCAACCACTTCCCGTCCGTCTGGTGTGGTAAAATGTCGGGACTTTCCGGCGGAATGATCAAAGAAACAGAAACTGAAAACGATTCCGCGTTCCCGATCCACAGCAACAAACCGGCGGTCGCGTATACGTGTCACGAAATGGATCAGGCCGGACTCGAACTGCTCCTTGCATCCCCAATGGGACGAATACACCGTCTCCTTGAGTGGATCCGGCATTTCCTGACCGGGAGCCAGAGGCACACTCGTAGACCGCATTCCGTTTTCGTACCGCTCGCAGTCATCTGTAAAGGGGTAAGTACCCGTACCACCGACACCTTTGCCGTCGTTTTTCTGCATTCCGGTAAAATAGTAATTAGCAGTCTTGATCAGTTCCTCGCGTGAAGGCCGTTCGTCCTCGGGAATAACCTCGGTGAATATTGGATGAGGGTTCCCCAGTTCTTTACCCATTTTTTCAATACTCTCGCCGGCCGAAGGACCCGAAGGTGCCCCATCGGGATTCAGCAGATTGCTTTCCGGCCTTATGACTAACTGTTCCGCTTCGGAGATCAACCCGTTTTCAATCTTCAATCGCAGGGCAAGGGCCACAGCTTTCGGCTCATCTCCCGCCTCCTGGGGTTCTTCTCTTGCGGTTCCCAAAAAGCCGATCTGTTGGGTTTCGATATCAGGCACATAGAACCTATATGTACCCTTCCCCACCATACCGGCCCAGAGACCTTCATCACCTAAAGGCAATCGTACACCATTTTCGGTAAACACGCAATCCTCGGCAAAAAGCATTTCTGAGGGTTCATTGGCAAGCATAGCGTCCATGTATTCATCCACGTAATTCTCCAGGCAGGCCCTATCACAGGAAGTCTGGGCTATAGGTTCTACTGGTTCGGCAGAATCCTGAGTCTGACAGGCTGCACCCATGAAAAGCAGGATTAAGATATTGGCTGTTGTCAAGAGTCTTATCCCCATTAGACGTCTCCTTTCTTGATACTCGGTTAGGTTAGTTAAGTTGATACGAACTTGCTCTATTCGGAATGAAGTATAGAAATTTTAGGTTTATCCGGTTAATGAGTACGCTAGTTAATGATATCTAAATATTTTCCGCTATATGGCCCATGGGGTTCTCTTTTAAGCGGCGAACTTGTTTATGTGCAATGACCCTGTACAAAACAAGACGAGGCGGGCGGGTAGCCTTTTCCAGACTTGGCCGGATTCGAGAATTTTCTATTACCTCATAAGTATTCCGCCCGCCTGGGTGGCACGTTACGTAGTTGGCATGCTGATAATATCTTCGGCCCTTAAAACAGAACCCCATGGGCCATTAAGGTACATATGATTAAAGTTAAATCTTTTGGTTCTTTACGTAATCATTAACCTGATGAACCAAATTTTATCCTTATGTGTCAAAGTAATGAAGCTCCTCACCCCAAACGGTAAAGAGCTTCATCTAAAAGCCACCTGGCCTGTAACTACTTGCCACCTGCGCATTCGGTGGGTCCTTCAGACCCATCGAACATGGTAGTGATTGCTCATCACCGCACAGGCAAAGATATCACTCCTAAAACCAAGAGCGCTTAATAGTAAACGCCCACTCTATCGGACGTCCGGGTTGGGCATTGGTATAACCGGCTGAAGCCAGATCATAAATGGTCAAATAATAGTACTCATCCGTAAGGTTGGTTATCTCTATGGCTGCTTGCCACTTAAGATCGTCCGATCGCCATGTCAGGCGGTAGTTGACGAGACTGTATGCCGGGACCGATTCCCCGGTTGTGTTGAGGGCAGACGTATAGGTATCGTCTTGCCAGGAATAATCAACGCGGGGCGTCAGGGTTCCATATCCTTTACCGAGTTCGAACCTATATTGCGCGCCAATGCTCACCGCGTTCTCAGGCGTGAAGGGCGCGGTACTGTCGGGCGAGATCCCGGTCAGCGGGTCTATCCTGGTATATTCGAAGTCGTTATAGGCGTATGAGAAATCAATAGTAGCCGCCTCTGTTGGATACCATAAACCTTCCAGCTCCAAACCTTTAACCTCCGCGTCACCAACATTATCCACAGCTGCACACGGGTGTTGTTGATCAAAAGGAACAACAGGAGCCCAGGTGCAAGTAGTCATCATCAACTGCATGTCCTTATAGTCGTTATAAAAGACTGCCCCATTCAGGCGAAATTGATCCCACAGGGTGCTCTTCACGCCGATTTCGTAGCTGGTGAGGTCTTCTGTATCGCAGGCATGAAGCTGAGTCGGATAGAATGGACGGGCATTGTTGCCACCCACTTTGTAGCCTGTAGCTATCTGGCCGTAGACCATAATGTCCTCGGTAAGGTCATAGTCGAGGGCCGCGCGATAATCAAGACTATCACTGGAATAGGAGGTGGAGAGCCCATCCAATCCAGCCACCAAGTTATTAGGCGGTTGATCCGGAGCCCAAGGATAGCCCATGGGGGGGCTGGGTAGCGTTCCGTCCGGGTTATGCCGATGGAATGTATAGCTCTTTTCATCTTCGGAATAACGCAGGCCAAGTGCCAAACCAGTACGGTCGGATAGATTCAGGGATAATTGTCCGTATACAGCCTTGCTTTCTGACGGCACTATGTCAGGGCCGTGGAGGAAGTTTAGTGCCGCATAGTTTATATCCACACGCCCGTCCTCGTTGGTCTCCTTGTCAAGATAAAATCCGCCCACGGTGAGATCTGCATAGCCGTCCCAGAGCGTGGCATTGAGTCGAAGCTCCTGGGTCCACTGCTTGTGGTCCATCCTCTGAAACAATTGGCCTAACGCGATGGGCGAGAGGTCTTCGTCATTCGCAAACTCGTTCAGGTACTCGCGGTGTGAAGTAACCGAGAGCAGCGAGACATTATCGGACAACTGCCAATCGAAACTGAGGGTATAATCCTTTGATTCAAAGTGATTGATCGGCGGTAAGATATCGGGTGTGTACGTAGTCAAGTCAATAAAATTCGGGTCCGGGAAATTTGTACCGTCGTTGATATAGGTTGCATAGTTGTAATAGGTGCCGCCTGTTACGAAACGGCTATCGTAGGGAACATCTCCTGTGTCGTAGACGCCGTTGTCGTTGTTATCAATGAAGACGGGCACTACAATAATACGATTCGAATCCGCGCTATTTACTGCCTTGATGAGAACGCTGGGCTGAGACTCCGATTTATCTTTCACGATATTGGTCGAGAAATTTACCTCGAAATTGTCGCTGGGCAGCCAGCGCAGGCTAAGACGTCCGGCCGTCATACTTTGGCCGCCTTCTTTGCCAAGCTCGCACTCGAGACCGGCCCTTGCAGTTGTGTAGGAAGGCATACCACCCGGAGTACCAGGGGGTCCCAGGTTGTTATGACAGGCATAATCAAGGCGGGTCACATAGCCATCTCTCGAACGCGAGGCGCCTGCGACGCGCGCGAAGAGCTTGTCGGGAAGGATCGTAAATCCGGCCGCGGCCTTGACATCCAGGCGGTCAAATTTACCATAGGTTATTGAGACGGAGCCGTCATCGATACCGTCCGGCTTGCGCGTGAAGAGCTTGATGGCGCCGCCGAGGGCGTTGCGTCCGGCCAGCGTTCCTTGCGGGCCGCGCAGGATCTCGACGCGTTCAAGATCCAGGAGTTCGAGGATATTCCCGGTTATGGTCGAATAATAGACATCATCCACATAGATGGCCACGCCCGGCTCCACCGACGGGTTGAAGTCCGTCTGGCTGCCGACTCCCCGAATGGAAGCGACAAGAGAACTGCCCATCCCAGAGTTATTAGGCCTGAGTGAGACGTTCGGCGCTTGCCAGGCAATCTGATCGAGAGTAACCTGGTTTCGCACCTCCATCATCTCGGCATTGACCGCGGTGATGGAGAGCGGGGTGTCCTGGATCTTTTTCTCACGGAACTCGGCCGTGACGGTGATTTCCTCCAGCAAGTATTCCTCCTGTTCCCCTTCGTCCTGGGCCGTTGCCGTCCCCCAGACCAGTGTCATGCCAAGGGCCAGTGCGACTGTTGATAAACGCCTAAATAAGGCAATCCGGTTCGATTTTTTCATATTTTCCTCCTTTTTCTTTTTGTTGAGTTAAATCGACAAGACATTGCTTTTATTTCATGTTCCTTTCCGGGATGGTTGAAACCCCTTCGCTTTAGCCAAAATAAAGGTTATAGTTATACATTGTCCCAAAAAAAAGCAAAATAATGCAATGATTAAAAGGCATAAGCCCACGTATTCTATTAGGTAAACCCGTTGTAGATGATACCCGCTTTCAACTCGAGGAATCTTGAATCCCTCGTCTTATAGGGAAGAATTTTTGTTGGAGTAGTATAAGTGAATACAACCTGGGTGTCAAGTAAAATCTGATCGGCCTTTCGGCCCTGAGCGACCCCGCAAATGAGTAGGCTAGTTAATGATATCTAAATACTTCGCACTATATGGGCCATCGGGTTCTCTTTTAAGCGGCGAACTCGTTTATGTGCAATGACCCTGACAAAACGAGACGAGGCGGGCGGGTAGCCTTTTCCAGACTTGGCCGGACTGGAGAATCTTCTGTTATCTCATAACTATTCCGCCCGCCTGGGTGGCACCTTACGTAGTTAGGCATGCTGTTAATACTTTCGCCGCTTAAAAGAGAGGCCCATGGGCCATTAAGGCACTTATAATAAGGTTTAATCTTTTACTTCTCTACGTACTCATTAATCGGATGAACCATAAATTACAGGGTGGTAATTAATGAAACTGAGGGTATACGAAGGTGGAAAAAGAGTAAGCCGATTGAAAACCCTGTTTTATGGTGAAAACGGAACCGCCGATCTGCAGAAGGCTGAAATCCTTTGCAGATCGGCGGTTGTTTGGACGGTTAATCCGCGGGATGTAGATTGACAGCCGGGCAGAGACCGGTCGGCGATATCTACCTCCACGGATCGATTCTGACGGACCGGCTTGGTACCAGCCCGCCCATGCTGAAGTAATTGTTGTTGGACGCGCCGGTTACGACGACGGTGAACGTGCCTCCCGGAGGGGCAATGTACATGCCCTGCCGTTCAGCATTTCCCTGGGCCTCCATAACCCATTTCGTGAATTTTTCCACTGTATCGAATCCGGCGTCTTTCACGAAATTGGCGATTGGCGGGCTCAAAACAGCGCAAGTCCCGAAAAGCGAGCCGTCCTGGGTCTTATAGATGTCCTTGATAATCTGGGGATAGTTCATTTCATCTCCCCAGACATTCGCGTGCCAGTTCTTGGCCGAAAGAACACCCCACCCCATAAACAGGGTAATAACATTTTCGCCCTTTTTAAATCCTTGGGGTTCTGCGTTGCCCATACCGAATCTCATCATTCCTTCTCCCCTGCCTCTTCTTACAGAGAGGGGATCCCATGGAGAATCCTCTTCATTCTCGGCAATGATGATATTGATGGCATTCATAGGATTTCCTACCGTCCCCATGTAGGTCGTTCCGGCCTTGCCGCAGTTTCCTCCATTGATCGACAGCAGGTTCCACGCTCTTCCAATAGTGGTATTGGCGTGGGCATAGGGCCCCATTGCGCCATAACTATAATTTAGGCCTATCTCATCGCGTATGTCCCCGTTAATTACGGCCCCCGCGACAAAGCTGTTGTCGGATACCGAGATCCCTTCCATACCCGTGGATCCTATCGCGAGTATGACCGGAAAATACTCCGGTTTGGCTCCTGCCATGACCGCGTTAATGGCCGCGGTTTTTACCGTGTAGGACCAGGACTCGAATACGCCGCCTGTCGGCGCCATTTCTCCGAGTTTCTCGTCCGGATCGTGGCTGGTAGCCTTCAACATCTCGGCGACTTTCTCTTCAGTCGGCAGAATGATCGGCATAAAGTCCGTGAACCTCTTTTCGAGGAATAACTGTTGAAGCTCGTCGGCCGTTCCGGTGAACTTTTCAGGTCCTCTGTCGCGCGGATATTCTCCGGTTCTCTTTTCTTCCTTAGTTAAGGGTTTGGTGAGTTTTTCAACTATTTCCTGCAGTACAGGCTCGCCCGTAAGGGGGTTTTTGCCCAAAACGACATCTCTGCGCAGCTGCTCCGCTGTTTTGCCCCAGATCGGACCAAGGATATATTGAATCCTAATTCCGGGCATCCCTTTGGTCAGAGCGACTTCGGTTAATTGATCTTTAAAGCTGGAGACAACGAGTGGTACGGCAGGTTTCTTTACTGTGGACTCGAAATCTATGGATAGTCCGGTGACCCCGGGCGCACATACACTTCAATGCCCCAGGGCTATGATCATCGCATCAGCCTTTTCCTCCATTTCTTTCCACAAAGCCGGGTCTTTCGCTGACATACCCATTCGCTTATCCCTATAGACGAAGGTTGTGTTGGGGAATTTTTCCTTACATACCGTTGTGAGTTCTTTGAGCAGTATGCCCGATCCCGGATAGCCGTCATTTACGATATAGATGGTTTTGCCTTCCAGCGTATCCAGACGGGGCGCCATGGGTTTCAGCGTTATCGGTGGGGGTGTGCCCAATGGATTCAGTACCGTAAGTATGGGATCTTCCACATTTGCCGCCTGCACATCGGCCGGACTGTGTATGCCCGGGAAGCTACAATACAGTCCGATGCACAGGGCTGCTATTACCGCTATGCGTAACTTCATGCCTGATCCTCCTTTCAAGTTGATGAGTTGATAAGAAATTCCTTTATTGGGATCCGAGTTGGTGAGAATTACCATTGTCTGTCAATGACACTGGCAGCACATAATATCGTGGCTGCCGAGCTTTGTCAAGTCTGCATGCCTGGTGGAAATAGACACATGAGAACAACAGTCTTAGCGTAGGTATCCCCATAGAAACCTCCTCTCTACATTAAGACAAAGTCCCCAACGGTCTGGATGGCAATTAAAGTGCTGGGGACCGCATCTTCTAGATACTTTCTGATGTGTGAGACCAAAAGTGGTATCTTTCAAAAAGTGGATATGATATAAAAATACATACAATACCAGATAGGAGGATAAAAATGGCACTCAAGTTTTATGATCTATCCCAACCCTTTGGAGCAAACACACCCCTATGGCCATGGCCTGTCATGACAGATGTTTCCATCCACCGTGTATCATTTCCCGAAAGAGACAGATTCCCGGGAGGTGTAAACAAACTTACCACAGTTATCACAACGAAATTTCACGCATCCACTCATATGGACGCCCCGTCCCATGTACTGCAGGGGGGCACCAATGTTGACCAGATTCCATTGTCAAGCTGTTATGGTACAGGTGTCATTGTTGACATGAGGCATAAAGGCAAATGGGACATTATTACAGCCGAGGATCTGGAAAAGGCAGAGCCAAAGATAGAGCCAGGCGACTTTGCTGTCATAAACACTGGATGGCACAAGTATTTTAAGAGCAAACCCTATGATTTTTTTAATTATTTTCCAGGCTTTTATGCCTCGGCGGGTGAATGGCTGGTGCAGAAAAAGGTCAAGGCCGTTGCTGTGGATGGCGGTGCTATGGATAGTCCTCTGGCCCACCGGCCCCTTGATAAAAATGCACCATGGCTTTACCAGGAGTATCTGGAAGAAACCGGAAAAGATGCCAATGAAGAATTCCCCATATATGAGCCATGTCACTTGGCCCTGGCCAAGGCCGATATCCCGGGGATTGAGATTGCCGGAGGTCGGATCGATGAGGTCACCGGTATACGATGCACACTGGCCTCCTTCCCCATTCGTTATGAGCAAGGTGAGGCCTCAATAGTCCGTCTTGTAGCAATCGTTGAAGAATAATCCAGTAATCAAAGGGGTGAGAGCATGAAGGATTTTTTCAGATTAGACGGAAAAGTGGCAATCGTAACCGGAGGAGCCGGGGGCATTGGGAAGGCCCTTGCCCTGGGACTGAGTCAATACGGAGCTCGGGTTGTTGTCGCGAGCCGTAATAAAGAGGCATTGGAGAATACAGCCAGGGACATTCAAACCAGAACCAAGGGCATAGCAGTGGCAATCCAGGCAGATGTTACTGACGAGGTCAGCGTAGCAGGACTTGTCAATACGGTGCTTGATAGATTCAAGTCCATCGATATCCTGGTAAATGCCATAGGTCTGAATATAAAAAGGGACGCGTTAGAATACCCCATGGGGGACTGGGATCAAATCTTTAAAACCAATGTGAATGGCACCATGATAGCATGTAAACATATTGCAAAGGTGATGAAGGAAAAGAAATATGGCAAAATTATTAATATGTCATCCGTAAGAGGTATCAGGGGATATACCGGAGGAAACTCTGCGTACTGTGCCACTAAAGGGGCCGTTGAATTGATAACCAAGGCCCTTGCCCTTGAATGGGCACCTTACAACATCCACGTGAATGCATTGGGACCTTCACTGGTTATCACACCAGGAACCGTCCACATCCAAGACGATCCGGTCCTGGCTAAGAAATACAAGGCAAACATCCCGTTGGGAAGACTTGGTATGCCTGAAGATATTGTCGGGGCATGTATTTTCCTAAGCTCACAGGCCTCTGATTTCATTACGGGCCAGACCATATATATCGACGGTGGATTGACGGCCGGCTAAATAGCTATCCCTAGTAACTTATTGCTTTACCGTTTTTGAACCAGGTACACTCTCTTCCAATCATTATGAGAAGGGTATATTATGGAAAACGTAGTTATTGTTAGCGGTGTAAGAACACCAATCGGTGCATACGGGGGTACCCTTCGCAGTATGCACGTATCTGAGTTTACAGCCATCGTATTGAATGAAGCCATCAATCGTGCCAAGCTCGATCCTGAGCAGGTAGATGATGTTATTATGGGACAGGCCTATCAGAATGGTGAGTGTGCAAATGGCGCCCGTATGGCGCTGCTGGAAGCTGGATGGCCTGATACCGTGTCCGGTGTAACACTTGACCGCAGATGTTGTTCCGGTCTGGATGCAGTATTTTGGGGGGTAATGAAGATTCAGACCGGTAATGCCGATATTATTGTTGCAGGCGGAATGGATAGCATGAGTCAGGCCGAGCTCTATATACCGGGTGATATTAAGTGGGGTCTAGGGGGCAGGAAAGACAAAAAATGGGGGTTCATGCCAAAAGGCCATGGGGCCTTGGCCATGTGGGGAATTCCTCTTTTTGACAGGATACAGAGGGCGAGGGTAATGTCTCAGCCTGTTGGTCGATTTGGAGAACTGAACTCAATGATGGCATGGGCTGAGACCGCTGCAAAAAGAGAAGGTATCTCCAGGCAGGAGGCAGACGAGTGGGCCTTCAGGAGTCATCAAAGGGCTGTCTTCGCCTCAGAAAAAGGGATCTTTAAGCAGGAAATTGCACCCATACCAGTCCCGCAAAAAAAGGGGAATCCCATAATATTTGACTGTGATGAGACCCCCCGGAGAGATACCACCGTCGAAAAGCTGGGAAAGCTAAACACAGTTTATCCTGACGGAGTCTGCACAGCAGGAAATTCATCCAGTGAAAACGACGGAGCAGCTGCCCTGGTCTTGATGAGCGAGTCAAAGGCAAAAGAGTTCAGTGTTAAGCCCCTGGCGTATTTTCGTTCCTGCGCCGTTGCAAGCACGGACCCCACACTTACATATCCTGCTGTTCCTGCGTCGGCCACAAAGGCCCTCATGAAGGCAGCTATAGGGCTTGAACAGATAGATCTCATTGAGATTCAAGAGGCCTTTGCGGCTCAGACCTTAGCAGATGCAAGACTCATGGGGATCTCTCAAGATGAATTCGACAAAAAGATTAATGTAAACGGGTCCGGTATATCATTGGGTCATCCCATTGCCGCAACCGGGGCAATGAGACTGGTCACCCTTTTATATGAAATGAGAAGACGCGGGTCCAGATTTGGGTTGGAAACCATTTGCGGGGGAGGAGGTCAGGGAATCTGTGCGATCATAGAATCATATAACTAGCATCAGGTTAATGAGTATGTAAAGAAGCGAACCCTTGGACCCGTGAATCCTTGAATCTTCGGAACACATAGATGAGGAATGGACCTGACCCGAGGGCTGTCCCTTTTCTTCGTTCCGGTGACATATCTCCAGCCTTACCTAACATCACGGCTGTTCTTTTCAAGATGACATCTCCAAAAGGGGCCCACCCAAGGTATGCAGTGGGCTTGTTTTCAAGG
>CAYQNR010000083.1:0-11537 GCA_964418945.1 uncultured Desulfobacteraceae bacterium | reverse complement strand
TCTAAAGGATATGCTCGACATTGAGTTGATCAGTCCACAACAGTATAGGGACTATAGCAACTATTCATATTTTGATGAGCGTGATGGAGAAAAATAAGGGGCAAGGATGTGGAGCTCAGTTGATGTGAAGTCGTGGCCATGGGTTGGCTCTGGATAGGGATAAAATGTGGTTGATAAAAATGAAAGGGGTTTATAGGTATTCCCATAACCCCTTAATGTTGGATGGTGGGCGGTGTGGGATTTGAACCCACGACTTCCACCGTGTGAGGATGGCACTCTCCCGCTGAGTTAACCGCCCAATCTCTTATTGAGTCTTTCCAAATGGGTTGAGAGAATAAGAGACCTCCTGTTTTTCTTGAAAGTATAGAAGAACTCCCGCTTCTATGTCAAACAGAATATTGATGGTTAATCCGGTTAATGAGAAGGATTCGAGGCTTCGAGTGCATAGAGCAAAACGCAAATTAGCTCATAGCTGATAGCTCATAGGCAATAGAGGGATTAAGGATTAGGGATTAGGGATTAAGCTCATTGTTAATTACTCATTGCTCATAACTCATTGCTCTTTGCTGATAACTAAAAGCCAACGAAGAAT
This sequence comes from uncultured Desulfobacteraceae bacterium, assembly GCA_964418945.1. Classification (GTDB taxonomy): domain Bacteria; phylum Desulfobacterota; class DSM-4660; order Desulfatiglandales; family HGW-15; genus CAYUYB01. The sequence goes on along the minus strand of CAYQNR010000083.1, from coordinate 10,945 downwards.
GATAATATTGTAAAAAACCTTCTTGAACGTTTAGGCCTTGACATCAAAAAAAAATCCGTGGGATATTGGTCTATTAATACAAGGTGCCATTCACCTTCTACCTTTGCCTATGGCATTTCAAGGGACATAATTATGTTTCAAATTATAGATAGGAGGCCCCATGAACGAGAGAGCCATTAATATCAGACTCATGAAAGAGGACGATTTTGATGCTGTGGTCAGGATTGACGAAAAAGTGCTCAAGGCTTCCCGACCGGAGTACTATGAATTGAGGTTTAAAAAGCTCTTTAAGTCCAAGGATTATTTACCCGTATCGCTGGTGGCGGAGGAAGCAGATGGAAGAGTGGTAGGGTTTGTAATGGGCGAGCTCTATATGGGGGAATACGGCATTTTACACGAAGAAGCGACCCTGGATACCATCGGCGTTGATCCCGATTACCAGCAAAAGGGTATCGGCAAGCAATTGATCAACGAATTTGTGGATCATCTGGGAAAAATCGGCGCGCAAAAAATACACACCTTGGTGGACTGGCATGATTCCAAACTGATACAATTCTTTAGTGCGAACCAATTTAGCCCTTCCAAAATCATTAACCTGGAACGAGAACTTTGATTTGCCGTGCCCTGGACTAAATCTAAAGGTGTACAGAACCTCAAAAACGCATGCTCAAGAAACACCCTTCCAACCGGGGCATAGCTGGAAAGGGACTCCATGCTCACCGCAAAGTCCCGGAGAACGCTAAGGCCGATGGGGATTAAGAAATGGCTGATTTGAACAGAGTCACGGCTGCCATTGTTATTGAAAACAATCGAATATTGATAGCAAAACGAAAACAGGGTGACCCGCTCGCGCATAAATGGGAATTTCCAGGAGGAGCGGTGGAAGAGGGAGAAACCCCGGAACAGTGCTTGATTAGAGAGATGAAGGAGGAGTTTGTGGAAAAGCTGAGGAATGGGGAAATCAAGCTCTGAATATGGCCTGAAATAGGGGAATATCACTGAAACAGAGGCCCCTGCTTGGGGATTATCAAGGGAAAGAAGGAATCCAATGATTGAAAAAGAAAAAATGATTGAAGATTTTTTCAACAGTATCAGCTTCAGAGAAAGGATTATTATAGGTATATATGATGAAGGAAGGTTATACTTTAATATCGATTTCTCGCAAGAACTGGCCAATGGACTTATGACATCGGCTTTTATGGATGATAAAATTCACCAAGGCCTTAAAGAGTTGATTTCCAATCTGGAATCAATTCTGGACGGCGTGGAAAGATATAAACCCAGCAAAGAAGAAGAGATTCATTAACATATCCCGGAAGAATTTCTTCAAAATGACGCCGGTAAGGATGCAACATCACAATCTCTAACTCCATGGAAAGGGACCTACCATGAACTACTTTTTAAATCGTATTATCAGAGCGGCAAAACTGGATATTGACCTATACGAAGAGGTAGAGGCCGATAAGACAGCTTTTGCTCAATCCATGTGGGTGGTAATCCTATCAAGTGTAGCAGCCGGCATAGGGATTACTACGGAAGCGGGAATCCTTGCTATTTTGACCGGAACGATTTCCGCTCTTATAGGATGGTTCATCTGGGCATATCTTACCTACATCATAGGGACTAGATTATTGCCTACTCCCGAGACCCATGCTGATTATGGCGAATTGCTCAGGACTATAGGCTTTTCAAGTTCGCCGGGCCTGATAAGAATCCTGGGGATCATCCCCGGCTTGGCATGGATTGTATTTTTAGTGGCCGCGATATGGATGTTTGTAGCTATGATTATTGCCGTGAGACAGGCGCTTGACTATAAGAGCACTTTCCGTGCCTTTGGTGTCTGTATTATCGGCTGGATCATTCAAGCAATAGTCTTGAGTATTTTTTTGGGTCTAGTCAGATAAAGCACAGAAATGCAGTTGGTGTTATAAGAAAGGGGCCGCTTATAAATACTGGCCTCAGATTGCATCACAACACTCCGGTATATGTCCCCTTCCGGGGGGCATATCCACAAAGAATCGTTTATTAATAAAACAGTATACAGGGTATCCCGATCTATTTTCAAACAATCTTTGACGCGTCCGGCGGGTTGAGCTGATAACCGGGATTGTCAGAAGATCAGGGAAAGGGCAAGAACAGGGTTTTGTAACCCTTACCATGTAAAAAACCGGTTATTTCCTCCGGGATATTTATATGGGTGGCGAAGATATCCCGGGCCTCATGGTCCCGGAATATTATCCCGGGGATCTCTAACCTGATATTTTTTAACTCGGTCCTATCGGCAGCCCAGAAGATATGGGGCTCTGAATCATATTCCATGTCCAAGAAATCAAGCGTCCTAGTGACAACAGCAAAGGATTCTTCTTGTTCGGAAAGCGACAGGACCCGAAAGCCGTGCTCATTAAGCAGGGCCACGATCTCGGGGTCCAATCCGCTCATATCGATAATATGGTCTCTGCCGTGGACATCAAACACAAAATCGGCCTCTATCACAAGATTAAAATCGGCCTTTTCATCCGGATATATCGGTATTTCCTCATCGCGCGAAAATTCCGCGCCCTTAAGGCTTATCAGCTTTTCCACAAGGGAATATACGTCATCACCCATATCCCCTAAAACTTCGGCACCCTCCCCGTATTCTACCTCGCTCTCCGGGACGGGTGGATAATCAACAGTCTGAATACCCAGCCCTTTTAAGAAGGCCCTGATAGAGCCAGGGGTGCCCGAACTCTCGTCATCAAGGAGATTGATTACTATAATATCCTGCCCTCCGGCTGCCTCCCCGGAGACCCGATGTATAATCCAGTCAGTGGTGATTCTCAAGGGGATATCACCACCCAATATAAGCGGTTCGTTTATCCCCTGGATCTTCTTATAATCACACAGGATTATTATCCTGTCCATGGCCTCCTTCAGGTCGACACCGTTTTCCAGATGAACAATCCCGTAATTACCCCAGCTTGATGTTATAAGATCCGACATATCTTCAGGCAGAGCATTGAACAGGTCTACAATTACCTTCTTGCCGTTCCTGAGATTGATAATGGGGTATGAGTCCGCGTTCAGGTTTATCTGGCCCCCGTTTTTTAAGGGGATAAAATGTTCGCCGGTTTGCAGCCACTCTTCGCCTATAAGGGCAAATATCTCCCCCAATTGAACAGCGATGGATCTCAATTCCTCCTCTGTCCCTTCTCCGGGTTTAGCACGTGCCCGGGAAGGCGTGATCGGCATCCTGACTGTCTGCGGGGAATATATGGGGAGCCTGACCTTCTGACCCGCGAAGATACGGTTTAGATCCTTGATGGAAGGGTTCAGCCTTTTCAATTGATTCAGGTATTCGTTATAAAGCTCTTTTTTGGGAACTCCATACAGGCTTTTGACTACCCTGATAAGGCTATCCCCCTTTTTTACCGTGTAGAGTTCCAGCCCCTCAATACCTTCGAGTGAAGCAAGGGAAACGGACTCCGCCTCTTGGGCAAAAACGCCCCCCTCCGCCGGAGATATTTCCAGGGGTATAATAATGGTTTCGTCCGGATATATAAGGTCCAGGTCGGTGAGAGAAGTGTTTAATCTTTTGAGAACCTCTAGTATCTCCATTAAGTTTCTTTTCTCCAACAGGCCTTTATTCCTTAAGATATTCCATATATGATCTCCTTTTTTAACTGTATATGACTCGGTGTAGACCTTTTTCCCGTCCACCTCATGTATGGTTCCATCTACCTCGGCAGTCTGCACAAGAGAGATGGAATATGTCTCCTCCTCTTCCTGTTGCGACTCTTGGGCTATGCATGGGCGAAACAATACTATAGAGCTTGCCGCAAGGATGGAGATTATCATCAAGCCAATATAGACCCTGTTTGTTCTGTGGAGTTCCAATGTCCTCTCCTGTTATAATTAGAATTTATCCGAAAAATGCGGTCATTAGATCCGGGATGAGACTGAATTTATCTTTTAATAACAGGATATTCCATAAGTAATAATGATGATAAATAATGTGTTATTCTAGATAGTCGGGCTGAAGGATGTCAATTACTTTCTAATTTTGGGTAAAAATTATACCACATATTGATAATATCGATATATTATATACATTATACAGTATTTTTTTCTTTACAACAATATTTAAAAATGATAGGATTTTTTATAAGTATCTTCTTATGATTAATAAGATTAATTTCCGGAGGGAGTATGAGAATAAAGAAACTCAGCATTATGGGGTTTAAATCCTTTATGGACAAGGTCGATATCCTCTTCCCATTCGGGATCAGCGCGGTGGTGGGTCCCAACGGCTGCGGTAAGAGCAATATTGTTGATGCAATACGCTGGGCAATGGGCGAGCAAAGCCCCAAACAGTTAAGGGGCCGCCAGATGGAGGATATAATATTTAACGGGGCCGGCGAATTAAAACCCCTCGGAATGGCGGAGGTTTCCATTGTCCTTGAAAACGGCGACAAGTCTTTCCCCCATGAATTCGCTGATGAAGACGAACTGTCCGTGACCAGGCGTTTATACCGTTCCGGAGAAAGCGAATATCTTTTAAACAATGTTCCTTGCAGGCTTAAGGATATCCAGGAGATATTTATGGATACCGGACTCGGGAACAAGGCCTATTCTATCATCGGCCAGGGCATGATCGGCTCAATCGTGGAGCAGAAGCCTGAAGAGACCCGAATGATGCTCGAAGAGGCCGCCGGCATCACCAGATTCAAAAAAAAGGAGGCCGAATCCCGCAGGAAGCTGGAACTCACAAAAAGAAATCTCCTGCGCGTGCAAGACATCCTCGTTGAGGTGGAAAGCCAGATTAGGTCCCTTAAACGACAGGCGGCAAAGGCCAGACGCTATAAATCCATCGGCGTGGAGATACAGAGGCTGGAGTTGGTGTTGAATGCCAATGCCTATGATCTCTTGAAGGCTGAATCGGAAAACAGGATAAAATCCACTGATGATCTGGCACAGCAGGAAATAGCCCTTACCACCAAAATCTCAAAACAGCAGGCTGCGATTGAGTCCTTGAATATTGAACTGGAGGCAAAGGACGGTGAGATCCTGTCTGTGAGGAACAATCATCTTAAGATTAAAGAGGACTTCAACAGAAAACAATCCGCGCTGGAATCGCTTATCACTGAAAAGAAGATGCAGTCTGAGCTTGAAAACCGGCTCAAACTTGAAAAAGAGGATATCAAAAAAAGGCTTTCTTCCCTGGATGAAGAGAAAACAGGTCTGGTTGAAAAAGCAGATAAGTTGAAAGAAGACTCCGCGGCACTGGCGAATGACATCTCCATGGTAGAAAAGAGAATGAAAGGTAGAAGGGAACTACTAAAGGAGGTAAGAGAGGAATATGAAGCGGCGAGTACACAAGTGGGTTCCGACGTTACCAAAGAGGCCGGACTTAATCAGGAGATCAATTATCTGAATAAACGGATTGAGGAAATAACCGACACCAGGGAAAGGCTCGAAAAAGAAAGAAGCGATTTGCAGTTAAAGATCGAGGAACTCAAGGAGGTATCCCAGAACAAGAACGAAATCCGTCATGCCTCTACCCTTAAACTCAAAGATATCGAAGCGGACATCCAGGAAAAAGAGCGGGGCCTCGAAGAACTGGAACGGACCGCTGATGGTATAGAGAAAGAACTCAAATCAGCAGAATCAAAACTTAATATCTGTCAAACAAGACTATCTAGCCTCAAATCCCTGCACGAAAATTTTGAAGGATATCAGGTCGGCGTCCGGACCATTATGAAGTCAAAGGATTTGAAGGCCAAAAACGAAGGACGCGTATTGGGCCTGGTGGCGGATATTCTTCAGGTGGACCCCGGATATGAACAGGCGGTAGAAGCGGTTCTGGCCGATAAGCTTCAGTACATTATTGTACAGGATCAGGAAGACGGAAAAGAAGCCGTTGAATACCTGAAGACCAAAGAAAGGGGACGGGGGAGTTTCGTATCATTAAGGGATCTGAACAGACAGAACAATAACAGCGACGGCAACGGTCTCCCCTTACTGCGCGATATCGTTAAGGCATCGGACCCCTACAAACCTCTAATAGATTTCCTTTTAGGCGACACAGCTATTGCCGAAGACCTGGAGCAGGCTATTTCCGAATGGAGAAATAACGGAAGGGATAAAATAATGGTCACACCGGACGGGGATCTAATCGACAAGAACGGTATTATAAGCGGTGGAAAGCTTGCCAGCGGACCTTACGGATTCCTGGCCAGAAAGAGAGAGATCAAAGAACTGGAGCATAATAAGATTGAATACCACAATAAAGTGGAAGAATTAAAGGCCGGATTGGGAGAGATATATAATGGGATGGAGGAAAAGAAACAATCACTGAATAGACTTAAGGAAGAGAAGATAGATTGCGAGGATAAGCTCAATGACCTTGATAAGGTTATTTTTCGCCTCAGTCATGAGCTGGATCAGCTTCAGACACTCTCTGAGAAAATCTCCAAGGAACTTGAACATAATAGCACAGCCCAGACCAAACATAGATCCGAATTAGACAGGATCAAATCCGAACTCAAATTATGCGCGGAAAAAAAGAGGAAGGAAGAGGAATACTTGCTAAGAAAAAGGCTTGAACTGAAAGAATGTGAACAGGAATACGAGGAAATGAGGGATGAGCTGGAGAGATTCAAAATGAACTTCAACAGATCCATAGAAGAAAAGAAGGGTATTCTGCGCGAGATTGAGAGGATAGAAGATTTCTTCAAGGAATCCAAAAACAAGCTGGAAAAGATAGATCAGGATATCAACAATGTTCAGGCGAAATACCATGAGTATATGAACAGGGAAGGAACACTGCAAGAAGAAATAAAAGGATTCTATGATAAGCTGCGTCAGGCGGAAGAGGAAGTGAACCTTGTCCAGCAAGAACGGAACAATTTATATGCCGAAATACGTGAACAGGAGAAAAAGGGCAAGGCGTTAAGGGAGGAACTTGATCAGCTCAAGGGAAAGATCAGCCGGGCAAAGATGGAACAATCCGAGATTCGTATCAAGATGGATAACCTCGTAGAACTGGTAAGAGACAGACATAATCTTGAGTTGCCCGAGATATACAGGGATTATCTTGAAGACAGTTTCTCGGAGACTGAAACCAGAGACAAGCTTGACCATCAGAAGAAACTGAGAGAAAGGCTGGGAGAGGTAAACTTGACCGCCATCCAGGAACATGAAGCCCTAAAAGAGAGATATGAATTCATCCAGACCCAGAGGCAAGATCTGCTTAATTCAATTGATTCTATAATGCAGGCCATAAGAAAGATCAACAGAACATGTCTGGAGAGATTCATGGATACCTTCAAGGAGACGGATAAAAAGATAAAACAGGTTTTTCCCATCCTTTTTAATGGAGGAGAAGCGGCTTTGAGATTGACGGATGAATCAAATCCCCTGGAGAGCGGTGTGCTGGTCGAGGTCCGGCCACCGGGGAAAAAATTGAGCCATATGGGGTTATTATCAGGGGGTGAAAAGGCCCTGGTGGCCATGGCCCTGTTATTCGCCATCTATCTCATAAAGCCCAGCCCGTTCTGTCTTCTTGATGAAGTGGACGCCCCTCTGGATGAGGCCAATATAGACCGTTTTAATAATCTTCTCAAAGAGATAAAAAAATGCTCTCAGGTCCTCCTGGTGACCCACAACAGGAGATCCATGGAAATCGTGGATAGCCTCTTCGGCATCACAATGGAAAATGCCGGGATATCAAAGATGGTTTCGGTTAATCTGAATGGTAATTCCAAGAATTAGACCTTTGTAAACATTCCGTTTTGTCGAACCTTTGTCCGGTTTTCTTTTCCCTAATACTGAATGGTTATGGCTACCATCCTGGTTGCCTTTTAATTGATCCACTTATCCCCCTCTTTCAAAGGAGGGGGATAAGTGGCGGGAGAGGACCCACACGATGCATTAAGATCATCTCGCCTTTTTCCCCGCCGGTTTTTCGGCAAAAAGGATACGGTGCAGGATAATCTTAAGACTGTGTGGCTATCTGACCTTATCTCAATGCAATATCTTTGCCACCGGCCGCTTGCCATCACGATTTTTGGCAAACCTGATACACAGGGCCCCCTTGAGAGCCTTATGGCACATTATTCTTCAGGAGAGATGGCTGTCCGTTTTTACGGATTGGATTTCATAGCAAGGGATTCCGCGCCAAATAGGCCTTTGATCAAGTATCTGTTTCACATAGTTTTGTGCAAATCCACAGAAAGCAATGCCATCTATTATATTTCGGGCAAAGATAAAGGCTTTCTTGTGTTTATCCCCACACCAAAATCCACCATCAAACTTGCAAATAATTCATATTAGCACAGGATTCTGGTATAACCCTGGCCACCATATAGATGTTAGATGCAAGGCGCCAAGGAGCGACGAGTGAGGCGTATATGAAATACGCCGCAAGCCTGTCGAGAGCCTCTAGGTCGAACGAGAGGAGCGACCGCAGGCTTCGACGTGAGCTCAGCCGAACGTCAACGCAGCCCTTCGAGTATCCTCAGGGCCATGAGTCCTTCGACACCGAGCAAAGCCGAGGTACTCAGGACCGTGAGTCCTTCGACACCGAGCAAAGCCGAGGTGCTCAGGACCGTGAGCTTGTCGAACGGCTTGTCGAACGGCCTGTCGAATGGCATATGACATCTAGATGGTGGATCAGCGCATACAATATGTCTTGCATTAATGATATAAAGGCTTTATTAAGAGAATCCTCTTAAAAGGCCTTCCTCAAAGGAGAAGAATAAGGATGTTCGGCAAAAGACAAAGTAAGTCAGAAGAGATTAAATTCCTCAACAGATTGAAACAAGGCCTTTCCAAGACAAGGGCCGGGTTCACGGAAAGACTGGATCAGCTGATATCAAGGAAAAACCGGCTAGACGAGGAACTGCTGGAGGAACTTGAGGAGATCCTGTTTACATCCGACCTGGGGGTGACCGCCAGCCAAGAACTTATCCGCCTTGTCCGGGAGGAAACAGCAAAAAAGGACCTGGATAATCTCGAAACCCTGAAAATCGCTCTAAAGCAAAATATTCTAGGCTTTCTTGATGTTCCAGAGCCCCAACACAGCGATCCCGGACCAGGAGAACCGTTGGTAATTATGGTGATAGGAGTGAATGGTGTCGGTAAAACTACAACCATAGGCAAACTAGCTGATCTATACAGGAATCAGAACAAGAAGGTTATGCTGGTTGCGGCCGACACGTTCAGGGCGGCGGCGATCGACCAGCTTGCAATCTGGGGAGGAAGGGTCGGCGCTGAAGTGGTGAGGCGGGATCAAGGTGCTGATCCCTCCGCGGTTGTCTTTGATGCGCTTAATGCCGCTGTGGCAAGAAAAGTTGACGTCATGCTGATAGATACAGCGGGCCGTCTTCATACCAAGGTTAACCTCATGGAACAACTCAGGAAGATCCAGAGGGTCGCAGGACGCAGGCTTCCGGGAGCTCCCCACCACGTGTGGCTGGTCCTTGACGCCACAACCGGACAGAACGCCATATCACAGGCCGAGATGTTCCACAACGCCCTGGGTATAACAGGGATTATCCTGACAAAACTGGACGGCACGGCCAAGGGAGGGATCGTGGTGGGGATATCCCGGAAGCTTGCTATACCTATACGGTTTATCGGCATCGGTGAGAAGATTGACGATCTCACGAGCTTTAAGGCTGAAGATTTCGTGGAAGCCATCTTTAGCTAGTGTTTGCCCCGTCTTTTCTATTGCCTAAGAATAAGCTTTTTTATATAATTTTGTTTTAACATTTCAGCCCAAAAAGGCCTGTTCTTATCAATCCAGTCGCAAAACCAAAGCGGCGCTCGCAATTGGATAAACCATATGCTACTTCAACCATAGGAGATAGCGGAGAGGAGAATAATCATGAAAACAATACTTTTGGTGCTGGTCATGGGCTTTTTCTTTTTCTTAAACACCAATTTTGCCTCAGCTCAAGAAACAGAGGTCATCAAGCTGCCGTCCCCTCAAACCGACGGCGGTATGCCTTTGATGCAGGCCCTGAAGCTGAGAAAGAGCACAAGAGGCAATTACGGACCGGATACAAAACTACCCATGCAGGTGATTTCGAACCTGCTTTGGGCTGCAAACGGTGTGAATCGGCCCGACGGAATGCGCACGGCGCCTTCTGCAATAGACTGGCGAAATATCGACATCTATGTCACTACCGCGGATGGCCTCTTCCTATATGATGCGGATCAACACGTATTAATAGTCCTTGGCAGGGAAGACGTCCGCGCTGTCGCCGGTCTGCAAGACTTTGTGAAATCGGCTCCTTTAAACCTTATATATGTGGCTGACTTCGCCAAAGCCAAGGGCTTCGGTGGTGATGGCGAAACAATCCCACAGGCGGAAGTTTGGTCGTTTGCCGGCACCGGTGCAATCGCTCAAAATGTGTACCTGTTTTGTGCATCGGAAGGCCTAGCTTGCATCCTGCGCGCAATGGTCGACAGAGATGCAATTAGAAAAGAGCTTAAATTGCGCCCAGACCAGAAAGTCATGCTTGCCCAGACCGTGGCACACTTTAAAGAATAAGGCTGATAATTATAATCTGCATTCGTCTCCAGCGGTTACTCCGATGATCCGGTTTTAGCGAATTTTCACCAATATGGTTTTAAGGGCATGATGCCCAAGCCATTTGAATCATTATCATTGAGCAAAGTTTTACATGAAGTGCTTAAAGGATGATTCCGGTACGAACTGGCAAGCCCAAAATCCACCATCAAACCTGCAAATAATTCATATTAGCACAGAATTTTGGTATAACCCTGGCCACCATATAGATGTTAGATGCAAGGCGCCAAGGAGCGACGAGTGAGGCGTATATGGAATACACCGCAAGGAGGAACGAACGCAGGCTTCGACGTGAGCTCAGCCGAACGTCAACACAGCCCTTCGAGTATCCTCAGGGCCATGAGTCCTTCGACACCGAGCAAAGCCGAG
>CAYQNR010000082.1:0-12591 GCA_964418945.1 uncultured Desulfobacteraceae bacterium | reverse complement strand
GATATTCCCTAAATAATGAATAAACAATAGGAGAGGACATGATTGATAAGAAAGCGGACCTGGCAGGTCCCGGTATAAGCACTTACGAAGAGGTGGAAGAGTGCCTGCCTGACGATTATAAGGCGCTGTTGGGACCCAAGGAAAGGATGAAAGCGCTCTTCAAGACCAAGAATTTTATCGAAGAAAACCTATGCAGGGAACTAAACCTGTTTATGGTTCAGGTACCCCTCATAGTCTCCAAAGAAAGCGGCATTAACGACTACCTTGACCGGGACGGTTCGCGCACGCCCATTGATTTTTCGTGTGGCCTGGGTCTGGAAAAACGAATCGAGGCCCAGGTGGTACAGGCCGCCACAAAATGGAAACGGATGGCCCTGAAGCAGTTCGGGTGTCAAGCAGGGGAAGGCATCTGCACGGACATGAGGGCAGTCCGCAAGGACTATTTCCTGGACCATGACCATGGTGTCTATGTTGATCAATGGGACTGGGAGCGGGTTATCACTGAGGATATGCGAAAGCTGGAATTTCTGCGAGACATTGTAGAAAAGATCTGGGGTGTCATATATGAAGCAGGCCAAATGGTAAAGAAGGATTTTCCGGGTCTTGATGTTGATAAGTATCCGGAAATCCCTAAAAAGCTTGATTTTTTCCACGCAGAGGAAATCCTGGAACGCTACCCGGACCTCCCCCGCAAGGAGCGTGAGATTAAGATGCTCCAGGAGGTATCACCCGCCATCTTTATCATCGGTATCGGGTACGTGCTGGAAGACGGGTATCCGCACGAGATGCGCGCGGCGGATTATGATGACTGGATCACGCCCACCATCAAGAAGCATGGCAGGCAATTCCACGGCATCAACGGAGATATCCTGGTCTGGAATCCGGTGACCAGGCGCCGCCATGAACTAACATCCATGGGCATCAGGGTGACTAAAGAGACCTTGCCTCTGCAACTCAAGGAGGCTGGGCAGGAGCACTTTCTCCAGTTACCCTACCACCAGGCAATCCTCAAGGATGAAATCCCCTTGAGTATCGGGGGTGGTATCGGCCAGTCACGGACCTTTATGTATCTGCTCAGAACCGCTCACATCGGTGAGGTAACCGTCTCGGTATGGCCGAATGTTCTAACGGAGATCAGTAAAAGAAAAAATATCCATGTGCTGGAATAAGCACCGGAAAAGCAGAAATCATCCGCAAAACAAAAGATCCCTGGTCAATCATTCTCAGTATATACCTTCAAGTGATTCCTGCTGCCTCGTAAGCTATCTCCGCAATGTCCTTTACCATGAGTTTATCATCCAGTCCCTCCACCTTGACCGCGTCTTCCAGAACAGTCAGGCATTTGGGACAGGCCACCGCCAGTATATCCGCGCCGGTGTTCAAGGCCTCGCGCACCCTACGCCTGGCAGGACTATCCGGGCTGCCGCCGAGCAAGTCCATAGAGAAATTCCCCCCTCCGCCGCCACAGCAAAGGGCGCTTTCCCTGTTGCGCTCCATCTCTACCAGCGTAACCCCCGGGACAGACTGTAAGATACTTCGGGGCGCATCGTACACACCGTTCCATCTTCCCAAGAAGCAAGGATCATGAAAGGTAACCCTGGCGGGCACTTCTACGGACAAACTCAATCTTCCGCCTTCAATCAATTCCTGTATCAACTGGGTGTAATGGATAATTTCAAAGTCGCCCCCGTATGGGGGATAATCATTTTTAATGACATTATAGGAATGTGGGGAAAGGGTTACAATCTTCTCCACCCCCAGCCCTTTAAACTGGGCGATATTATCCTCCGCCATCATCTCAAACAGGGCCTCTTCACCCAGGTTTCTTATTTCATTGCCGTCACAGCGTTCGTCCTTCCCCAGCACACCCAATGAGACGCCGCTCTTTTGAAGCACCTGCCCCAGTCTTCTGGCCGCCTCTTGAGCCCTTGTATCATAAGAGCCCACACAACCCACATAGTAAAGATACTCCTGCCCCTGGTAGAAATCCATGGTAGTTTTTCCCATCCATTCGCCCCGCTTGGATTTGGGGGCACCATAGGGGTTGCCGTGCACCTGGATATTCTCCAGAAAATCCCTGGCTTCCGTAGGGATCTTACCCTGCTCCACCATTTCCGCCTTGGCGGCCCTGATCACGTTCAGGATGTCCACGCTGATGTACAGTGGACACTTTAGTTCACAATTCTTACAGGAGGTGCAGGAATAAAGGATGTGGGCCAGGTGGTCTGTCCATTGGATCTCATCCGTCAGCCACGCCCGGGTCAGCCATAACCTTCCCCCGCATGAATAGCTTTCCATGCGGTACCGGGCATAGGCCGGGCAGTTGTTTACATCTATCCAGTCGGCCCCGAATTTACAGTATCCGCACCGAAAACAGCGGTGTATGATATCCCCGTACCTGAAATCCGCCAGCTTCATCAGCCTGCCTCCCAGTTGCCGGGATTCATGATATGGTTGGGGTCAAGGAGTTGTTTTACCTTCTTCATCAAGTCCAGGGTGTTGGGATCCAGGCGGTCCATAACCAGCTTCTGTCCGTAGAGTCCGGGTTTCCAGATAGTGCCGCCCAATTCCAGGGCAAGCTCATCTGTTTCATGCATAGCCTCCCTGGCATGCCGAATGGTCTCCGGGTCGGCCCGGTTGAAGGCGTACGTCCAGGAAAACATCATGGCATGGGCGGCACCGATGCAGCGCCCCAGTACCGTGTAAGGGATTCCGTGTCTTTCCGATATCTCCTTGCCGGACCGGTAACATTGGGGGTATCGGGAAACAGGCATGATGCTTCCCACGTATTCAAAACCACCACCCTTGCGCCAGTCGGAGGTCTTGGAGATTTGAGGTCTTTCCAGCCCGGGGGTAAAGCCCAGATAACCGCCGTCCCCCCGGCGAATGTCTTCCCCCAAGGCGTCATCAAAGATGATTTCCTGCTTGAATTCCAGCTCCTTCTCGGAATCAGCGGCCAGATTGATGGTAAAGTGCTGCAGCCCGCTGGCGTAGGGCGGGATGGTCTGGCTGAAGGCAATGATATCCTCTGCCATCTGGGTATGGGTGATCTTATAAAAGATCTCCGGGACCTGATCCTCGTTATCAACCACAAACAGGGCCGTGCCCCTGATCTTTTTACAGGGGAAAAGGCGCAAGGATATCTTGGTGATGACCCCGGTCGTTCCGGTCCACCCCAAAAAAAGGCCCACATCGGGCAAGGGGTGCTGGGTAAACCAGTCGGCGCCTATGGAACAGGAACCGAACCGACAGACCTCGCCGGTCGGAAGGACAATCTCCATGCCATTCACCATATCGGAAGTGAAACCATAAGGCTGGGCAAGATCACCCTGACCGTGGACAGCAGCATTCCCGGCAATGGTCGCCGTAGGCGGGGCGCCCGGCTCGGAATGGGCCAGCCCGGGATGGTGCCGCTCCAGATAGGATGTCAGTTGCCCCTGGGACACCCCGCACTCCAGGACAGCATAGCGCGCCTCTTCATTGACCTCGATGATGCTGTCCATACGCTTCAGGTCAAGCAGTATCCCGCCGCGGAAAGGTACGGCCAGGCCGGCCAGGGACAGCCCTCCACCCAGGGGGACCACGGGGATTTTGTTGCTGTTCGCCAGTTCCATGATCCTTTGAATCTCTTGGGTGGTACGCGGAGAAACCGCGTAGTCCGGCCGGTGGGGTTCGGTTGTTCCCAGGTCCCAGGAATAGATATAAAGCTCTTCCTGCTGATTGGATACATGTTCTTCACCTACTATATCGATAAGTGCCTGGTACACGGGGTCCATGTTTTTACCTCCATCCCTCCGGCCGCTCACCGATGGCAAGACGGCATAGATCACTCATAAACACGGGCTTAATCCCTTTTTCAGCCACCAGATGACTCATGGTCTGGTAACAGGCGGGACAATTAAAAACGCATACTTCCGCACCCGCCTCCGCCATATCCGATATGTTGCGTTCTTGCACCTCCAAGGCCCTCTTGCGGCTTCCCTTCCGCCTTTGCCCCTCAATAGTCCCGCCGCAGCAAAGGGCCTTCTCATCCACGTATTTCCGCGGGACCGCCTCCGCCCCTATCAGGTTAAAGATATCCTGGACAAAGAGGTGCTTGTTGTGGGAAAGGCGCGACGAACAAGGACGCTGGTAAGCCACCTTAAGATTCACCTTCTTTATTCGCTCCTTGAGTTCCAGCAGGCGATGGTAAAGGAATTCAAAAAAGTGCACCGTCTTGAACGGGACCTCTATACCCATCGCCGGACAATAGGAGTTGTAGGCCCCGTAACATTCATCATGAAAACAAACGACCTCGGTCACATTGTGCCTGGAGATGGTCTCTATAACCTTGGGAAGCCGTTCATTGATTACGGACATACGCGCGTAATGAAGGTACATCAACTGGCAAAAGTAGTGGAACATCTTGCGGGGGTCATCGGATATAACGGGCAAACCTTCAAAAAGCCTGCCCTGGATCAGAAACATGTGATCCGCGAAGGCCCCCATAAGCAGGGCTCTTCCGTTTACTTCCTCGATAGCGGGTTCCCCCCTGAAGGGAACCCCCATATTGATGCCTCGCTGAATAAGGGGCCGAGGTAAGGGCGGCAGATTGAGCTCCTCCTGCCTTTCCACTATCAGGTAGAAAGGATGATTGTTCATAGGGCAGTATTCTTCACAGGCATAGCAGGTAACGCAATCATGCAGCACAAAGGAATCCTCACCGCGTGCTATCTTGCCTATTTCCTCCCTGGCGGTATCCCTGTCGATATCCATGTATTGGCACCTGGTGAGACACCCCTGGGTGGGACAGCGAAGGCACTTATTTGCATCAAATCTTAACTCGTACATCCATCTCCTCCCTTATCTTAGCCTAAGGGGAAGCTCCCGAATTTTGCAACATAAATCTTGTTCATCCGTGTTTTGCCTGAAATGCCCATGCCCTACTGCAGGGATTCCCATATTATTTTCGTAATATAGGTTACATGCTTTTCAATTGCCCCTTTTTTGCTGGTATAGTTCAAGTTAAAGGTACAGAAGGGGCAAGGACTCACCAGTTCCCTTGTAGGCGCCTTATTGAGAAGGTCTTTGGCTATATCAAAGGACAATCCTCGAAAAGCGGATCGGATCCCCCCGCCTGAACCGCAGCATGGCGTATTCTCCCTGTTTTCGGCAAGTTCCTTTACCTCCGCCCCGCACCATTCTAATAAAGCCCTGGGTTCTCGGGTAATGCCCTCCCCGCGTCCCAGCCTGCAACTGTCATGGTAAGTTAACTCCCTGTCTATCTTCCTTAGCATATCAGGCCCTTTTTTCAGATTATGGTAGATAGTCTCCACCACATGGAAGACCTCGAAATCTATGGAACCCAGGACTTCAGGATAGAAATACTTGAAACACTTGAAACAGCCGTTACAGGGGACAATCATCTTCTTTATGCCCAATTCCTTGAACCGCTCCACGTTCTTATGGAAATATTCTTTGGCCTGTTCGATCTCTCCGGATTCAAAAATGTAAGTCCCGCAACACCCCTCATCCTCAAGTATCATAAAATCCACTCCCACCTTTTTAAGTACCAGGTATGAGTAGGCAGCCGCATCCTTTACCAGATAACTGGGCAGGCATCCCGCATAAAAAAGGGTTTCTGATTCATGCGGTGTAAAGGGCTCTGGCAGCCACTCCAGCCTTTTTGCGGGATCACCATTCACCGAGTTACCCTTCTCCCATATCCCCGAGATAATCCTTTTATGGGGTCCAAGCGGTCCCTGACCCTTTTCCACTATCCTGTTCCTGGAAGCGCCCACGATCTTGCTTATCTCTATTCCTTCCGGGCAAACCTCCTCGCAGGCCATGCACTTGGGGCAATTGTAGAAGCTCTCTATAATAGAATCATCAAGGATGTCTTCGCTGAACAACCTCCTGGCGGATCCTATTCTGCCTCTGGGGGAGTAACGGTAATCGCCGGTCGCCCTGTAGGTGGGGCACACATCCATACACTGATCACATTCCGTACATCTATCTATCTGTTCAACCCAATTGACCATAACATCTTCTCCTTCGCTATAAACATTATTCACTTCTTTTAATGCGTGTATTGCCCGAGTTAACCAGCCAACGGTTATGAGGCGCGGACTTTTGAAATGGCAAAAAGAGGTGGTGCGAAATACAAAACTTAAAACCGGTAAGATCAAATAGTCTGGTTGAGCGATTTGTTATGCCGTTACAATTCTTTTAGCTGAATTGAATTTGATTACTTCTTCCCAAAGAATCTCACCAGACGTGTCACAAAACATTTTCATAAACTCGAGTGAAAACTTGTTTATTACTTTGGAGTATTCTCGTAAAAAAAGTTCATTCTTTTCTTTTGCCTTATGTCCTAGCGGTTGGATGATTTCCGTATAGAGGTTTTCATTTCCGGAAATAAACTCCCAAAATCTCTGCCCACATAATTTTAGGTAATCACCTTTATTCGGCAAATCATCTTTTCCATAGCAACAGCCATTTACCGCAATAACGTTAAATATAGTAGATCTGTTTGTCCCCAAGATCCGTTTTGCTTTATTGAAGTCGCTTTTCATTTTATTGATCTGGCTACTATTCCCCCAATTTGGTCCGGATTTTATCGAAACGATATACTTCGTATTGTTCTTCTCAAATTCTAAGTCAATACCTTCTGTGGAAGACTTTCGTCCATTATAAACATTACTACAAATAAAGATTGCGAGCCCTTCTAAAAATCCTCCGAAAAGACTTTCCTCTTGAGATGAAAGGTAGGCCTCAAGAATTGTTTTTATAAAGTCGCTGGCAGTAGTAATGTTTTTGACTTTGAATAGATATGGGTTTTTCCGTTTTAGGACATCCTTGAGTTTTAACTTCTTCAATTTCTCCAAACGATTTTTATGAAAATCAGGGATATTTCTCTCAACGTATTCCGCTATAACCTTTTGGCTTATTGACTTCATATTCTGCTTGTTCCTCGCATAGACGATATTGGTAATTTGAAATGCGTTTTCTCGCTAAATCGCAATATTCAGGCAAAATTTCAATGCCGACCGAATTTCGATTTAGTTCTTGGGCTGCTTCACATGTTGTTCCAGAACCAAGAAATGGGTCAAGAACCCAATCATGTTCTTGAGTAAACAGTTTTATAAACCACTCCGGCAAAGATTTTGGGAAAACAGCACTATGATTGCGATTATAGCATTCTGTTGCAAAATGTAATACATTGGTAGGATATGCCTTTTTACGTTTTAACCATTTGGAAACATTCTTTCCAAAACCGCTACCTACCTTTGAATTATCACGGATTTTGTCTGTCTCACTTAAGTTTTTTAGCCTGGTTTTTGCCCAATCACCCATTGGCACCATTACTGCTTCTTGATACATATTGAATTTTTTTGATTTATTGAATTGCAGGCATCTTTCCCAGGCATCTCTAAAACGATTAGGCCATTTTCCGGGATAGCAATTCTTTTTATGCCATACAAATTCTTCTGTCCAAAGCCAACCCTGACGTCTCATCTCTAATATTAATTCAATAACGTATGTGTGACGTTCTCCTTTAATAGCTTTTTCCTTGATGTTCAGAATAAACGTGCCATCCGGCCTCAAAACTCTAAGGAACTCTGCAGAACGCGGAAGGAACCACTCAACATATTTATCCGGTTTTATTCCTCCATATGTCTTGTTTCTTCTGTCCACATAGGGGGGAGATGTTACGATTAAATGAAAAAAATTCTCGGGGAAATCCTTCAGAACCTCAATACAATCACCGGCAAGTATGTCAGCTTTTATTATTTCCATGATTGCGTCACTTACCTAAGCAATTAGAATGGTTAAATATTTCTTGAAATCAATTCCGAAAACCATTATAAGCTAACTATATGTGGTGGTCTTTTATTAAGCATATACAAAATATAGCATAATTTCATATTAAAATCTATACTATAATTTTCGATTTTGAGCAATCTTTTACGGAAAGACATTTAACTATGCAAGAGATTTGTTTTGATGGCATTACAATTCATATCCAGTCAAATAATCAGACCCGACCTAAGGTGTCTCCTTCCACGCAGAAAGAATGAAACAACATCTCGAAGTGTGAGATATGCCCTAATCACAGGGTATTGCCCTCAAATCCTTATTAATAACTGGCCGTCAAAGTAAGTCAAGGATTATTGGTGCTCCGTGGCCACCCCTGTTTTGTTCTATTTTGTGTAATATCGCACAATTCACTGTGCATTTAATAACCGCGATTCCTTGGAAAAATCAAAAGAATCTCTAGGTCCTCCCCGCTATTCCTGGTCTTCTGTTACCACACTGTATTGTGGTACGAATCTTGTAATGGAGTCCTGTAGAAAAACAAAATAAACGGAGGTAAGAACAAATGGCACAACCGGAAAAAAGGTTCAGATGCGGGGCATGCGAGGTATCCATCTTTAAAAATGTTTTAACCACAAAGGACGGAAGGAAGGTAACCACCAAAAAGGCCTCTTTCCAGAAGAGGTACAAAACCACGGACGGAGAATGGAAAACCACCAACAGTCTTGATCCAAATGACATCCCCAAGGCCAATTTGGTCCTTAATGAAGCCTTTAAATACCTGGCCCTTGACAAGGATATCGAAATAACGCCCACTAATCATAACCATGATGAATAGGGGCCTTTGTAGACAATAACGGACACGGGAATCAAGGGGGTCGGCAGGGATGATGTGTTCCGAGGGTCAATTATCCCTGCATCTTAACATTCAACTACCGAATAATCACGAAGCATCAGCTCGGCCCGCATCTCAAAAAGAATGTCTTGGCGATATTAGATGAATAAACAACAACCTGCTTCAGAATATCCATCAGCTCAACATGCACCTCGTGTGTAGCTATGGACGCCCTGGTTTCGCGCCTTACGCGCTCAAGATGCCTTACCCTGTATTGCTCTTCCAGGTCCAGATATTTTCTCTCGCTTCCCATTATTTGACCCGCCTTCTCAAGATCCCGCTCTGCAAAGGCCTGCTGGAGAAGATCAATCTGACGGCATACCTTTTGATGGTAAATCATCAATTCCTCCTTGCCTTCTTCCGAAAAATCCACATCCAGTTGCCTCTTTTTGGCGATCAGCTTTACCAGATTTCTGTGGATAAGATCACCGATGCTCTCCATATCGTTTGATATTGAAATCATCCCGTATATTTCATTTGCCTGACTCTCGGATGCCTCCTGCTTCGAGATCTTGATCAGAAATTCGACAATCCTGTCGTTTATAAAATCAAGCTTTTCTTCCCGCATATCAACCCCTTCAAGCAGCGTGAGTTGGGGATGACGCTCATCACGTCTGGGGATCTGCTCTATCATGGCCTCAGCTTCTTGCCTTGTCAGGCCCTCCCGCCGTCTTATCAATTTCTCATCGGATATGAACGGAATAATGATTGCGCGCAACATCCTGCCTAAGGTTCCAGCCATGTGAGAGAGTTCCCTTCTCGCAAGTTCGATTGCCAGTGCGGGAGATGATACAGTGCTTTCATCAAGATACATTACGCTGGGCTTGATACTCTCATCCTCCTCTTCATCGGGTAGAAGCCTCATTATTATGCGGGAAAAACCCGCTGTGAACGGTACAAAGATTAATGCCAGACTAACATTAAAGATAGTGTGGGCGTTTGCGACCTGTCGGGCTATGTCAGATCCGGTTCTGACGGCAACCCCCCGGATAATTTCCGCGAATCCGGGGATCCAGAAAATAAACAGCATGACCCCTGCAATCTTAAAAAGGACATGAGCCAGTGCCACCCGTCTGGCATCCCGGGAAGCACCGATGGAGGCGAGGCCGGCCGTAACGCAGGTGCCCATATTCGCGCCTAATATAAGGGGGATGCCGGACTCAAGGGTTATCAACCCCTGATGGGCCAGGACAATAACCACGCCGGTTGTAGCGCTGCTGCTCTGCACGAGAGCTGTAAAGGCAGTTCCGGCCAGCAGTCCCAGTAACGGATTTTCCAGTTCTTTCATCCCATTAATAAAGACATCGTATTCGCGCAAGGGTTTCATAACATCGCTCATCAGTTTCATCCCGTAAAAAAGTATCCCAAAACCCAGGATGATTTCTCCGATGTTCCTGAGATGATCGGCCTTGCACACAATTTGCATTCCGAAACCCACCGCTATCATTAAAAGGGCATAATCGCTCACGTTAAAGGCGATTAACTGGGCTGTAAACGTTGTTCCGATATCGGCGCCTAAAATAACCCCGAGGGTTTGGGTAAAATTCATCAATCCCGCCTGGACAAAGCTGACCAGCATAACCGTTGTTGCGCTGCTCGACTGGATCACCATCGTTACAAAGGCGCCTAGGAGGAGTGCCGCTATCCTGTTCCGTGTTAAAGCGGACAGGATCTCCCGCATCTTGTTGCCGGCGGCCTTTTTCATGCCGTCACTCATCTTCCGCATTCCGTATAGGAAAAGTGCCAGCCCCCCTAACATGCCGATAATAAGAAACTTCCATGATATGGCTCCGGGATTTTCCTGGGCGGCAAAAAGACATGGCGAGTAAAACAGGATTGACAAAACGAAAGCCGCCAATACCGTGATTAGTTTGGTCAAGGATAATTTTTTCATAAATTATACTCTCTCCGTTCTTGTTCCCCAGCGTTGAATAGTTCTCTCATTTTCTCTTTAATAATTTCTATCGAATTTTACAAAAAAGAATGCAATAATAAAATACAATAAATATACTTTTCATAAGGCTTGGCTTCTATTGGACCCGATTCCTCAAATACGCATTAGTAAGGCTAACAGGGCCCCTGTCAATCCACAAGGGGATTATGTCCTGTACTGGATGATCGCTTACCGCAGGGTTACCTGGAATTATAGCGTGGACAGGGCCGTATACCGGGCAAAGGAACTGGACAAGCCCCTGGTTATCCTGGAGGCATTGCGCTGCGGTTATGAGTGGGCCTCTGACCGCATTCACAGGTTTATACTAGACGGGATGGCGGATAATGCCAGAAAGCTCGAAAAAAAGAAATGCCGCCCAAAGACAGCTCCTTATGGAGGGTCGCGTACACAACTACCTTAGAATGCTCTGGGGAAAGAAGATCCTTGAATGGTCCGCGACACCGCACGCCGCTTTGACCACCATGATACAACTAAACAACAAATACGCCCTGGACGGACGAGATCCCACCTCCTACAGTGGTATCTTCTGGGTGCTGGGGAGATACGACAGGGCCTGGGGACCGGAAAGACCCCTTTTTGGTAAGATAAGATACATGAGTTCTAAAAACACTTTGAAAAAAGTAAAAGTAAAGGAGTATATTACAAGATATTTACGTACCTGATTTTTATGTTTTTGCATAGGTTGCCTCCATGGCCCTGACCAGATTGGTCATGGTGACATAAAAGGGGGTCGGAATGCCCTTTTGCCGGCCATACTCCACGATCTTACCCCCCAAGAAATCTATCTCCGTGGGCTTTTTGTTGTCCATATCGTAACACATGGAATCCCTGTGCATCCCCACCTTGTTCAAATATGCCATGACCTGCTCCATATAATCTTCTCCCAGGTAATATCCCATGGCCTCGGCCACGGCCAGGGCCTCCTTGAAGCATGCCTCGGCAATCTCTCTGGTAGGAGGAAACTCCATGGCCTCCTTTATGGTTCTGCCTGTTACCGCGCAAATGGATGCCATAGTGCCTTTCATTATCATCTTCTTCCAGACATATAGCCTGATGTCATCAACGTATTCCGTGTCAAGCCCCACATCCGTCAATACATGAGCGACCCGGGATCCCAGTTCTCTGTTTCTGTCGGATAGTCCCCCCAGGTGATTGGGTCTGTTGAAAAAGTTTACCTCCGCTTTTCCCGTATCATCAAGAGTGGCCCCGAAATTCAGAGACATCCGAAAGGCGGCATCCGCGCCGAACTGTTCGGCGATCATATCCTCCGGGCCAAGCCCGTTTTGGGTGCTGACAAAGATGGTATCCCGTCCTGCTATCTCTTCCAGGCCATTCAAGACAGTATCCAGATGGAATGTCTTGGTAGCAATCAATATTACCTGGGGAAGATGATCCTTTAGATCCGCTATCCTGCTAAAATAATGCCTCACAGGAACGTCATATGACATGGCCCCAGCCACATGAATCCCTTCTTCAGTGAGGGTTTTTCCAGGAACCGGCCTGGAGTCCACCAGGATGGTTTCCGGGTATCCAGTTAAAAGGGCCGCGGCCAGGACTGTTCCGGTAGCCCCTATACCCACAACAGCAAAACGAAGATCCTCCATTGCTTTTTCTCTCACTGGTTTGGAGATGCTACCACAAGGATAAATAGCTCGGTATCACCTGAATTAATAAGGCCATGCGGGGAACCGGCAGGTATCCACACGGCATCACCCGGACTAACACGCCTTTTATCTTCACCCACGGTCATTTCTCCCTCACCCGTCATAATAAAATAGATCTCTTCCATGGGATCGGTATGCGATTCAATGGCCTTTCCCTTTACAAGGGTGGCGCAGGCAAGGAATCCTATCTCTTTCAGGGTGCGCTGATCCAATATCATCTGGGCGACCGCGCCTCCATGGGCTCTATAGGTTGTCTCCAGGACCTCTTGGTCATTCATGTT
>CAYQNR010000081.1:0-12961 GCA_964418945.1 uncultured Desulfobacteraceae bacterium | reverse complement strand
TGTCCAGAATCCTGCAAAATCAAGGTATTGCAGTACTATTGACACACTCGGGGTATCATAATATCATATATCATAAGTTAAATTAGAGGTTGATGACTATGCATGAACCAAGACCGGTTACAGAGCGTATCAAGCATATGAGAGAGTTGATACGCGACCGAGTAATCCGTAATGATGCGGAAAGAGCGGTTATCATAACCGAGGCATTTAGAAAATATGAACATGTTGTGCCCGCCATCAAAAAACCCCTGACAATGTATGAATACTGCAAAAAAAAGAAGGTCAGGGTAGAAGATTTTGAGGTGATTGTCGGAAATCGAGGTGAGTATTTCCTTGGCAATACCCATCTTGTGGAATGGATGGGCGTCCAAACATCTGCATATTCAAACGATCCATCACAACCTGGTGCATGGCTCATCAAGGAGGACGGACTGTACCACAGCCCGGAGGAAGATCCGGTGAGAATGGCCATCTCACCTGAAGACGTTGAAAAATTGAATAGCGTTGCTGATTACTGGAAAGAACATACATATACGAGAATCGCCGATGCGTGGCAGCCGGACGGATATGACGAGTTGTGCCGGTTGAATGTTAGCAAAAATGTTCCGCGCTCCCCGCTTATCATGATGCAGTCCGGGCACCTTTCACCCGGCTATAAAAAGATAATAAACACCGGATTCGGAGCTATCAGAAAACAGGCACAGGCCTGGATTGAGGAGCACAACGGCAATCTTATGGGTGAAGACACAAAGAAATATCTTTTCTACAAGTCGGTTGTTATTACCTGTGATGGCGTAACACTGCTTATCAAACGTTATGGTGAAGAGTGTTATGAGAAGGCCGAAACCTGCGAAGATGAGGAGCGCGAAAAGGAACTCAAGTGGATGGGCGACGGGCTTATGTGGATCTCTGAAAATCCTGCCCGGACATTCTGGGAGGCCCTGCAACTTACCGTTCTCTATCAGCTATATATATATTCTGAAACATTATTCCCAGGCCCTGCTTTCGGACGTATAGACCAGTATACCTGGCCCTTTTTAAAGGCGGACCTGGAGGCAGGGCGCGTTGATATGGATCAGGCCCAGGAGTATTCGGACGCATTCTTCCTTAAGGCAAACTGTTATTACGGGGGTCTTAGTGGGAAGCTCGCTGAAACTGTGGGTGTGGGCAACACCTACCAGCACACAACCATTGGCGGAGTTGTCCCAAAAACAGGTGAGGACGCAACAAACCCGGTAACATACATGGTGCTTGATACCATTAGCAGACTTCAGCTTCATGACCCAACAATATCTCTGAGAATAAATAAAAACACACCGGAGGATCTCTGGGATCTTGCAATCAAAACCTCCATGATTTGCGGGGGGCTGCCCCTGTTCCAGAACGATGATGTAATAATCCCCGGCCTTATCAAGGAGCTTGATTTTACTCTGGAAGACGCCCGTGACTATTGCATTATCGGGTGCCAGGAAATAGTGGGGAGCGGAAACGATTATGCCGCTGCCAACGGAGTATCACCACCATACGCGAGTATTCATCACGGGGTTGTACTTGATATGGCCGTTAATAACGGCATTAATCCCTTCAATAATGAGCAGTGCAAGATTCAAACAGGCTATTTGTATGAAATGGAGTCCATAAAGGATGTAAAGGATGCCTATCGCAAGATTCTTGAATACGTGATGAAGCTTCAGGTCAGTTTTGATAATTATGTTGAGTATATTATTCAGTACAATGCTCCCGAAGCCGGACTGTCCATATCCATGGACGGATGCATGGAAAAAGGAATGGACGCGACCTGGGGCGGCTGCAAGTACAACTCATACGGAGGCACAGCCACCGGGCTTGCAACCATTGCCGATTCACTCACTGCAATTAGGTACATGGTTTTTGACAAAAAGCTCTGCACTGCCCGGGAACTGCTTGACGCAGTACTTGCAAACTGGGAAGGCCATGAGGACCTGAGACAGAGAATCCTGAATGAGGTTCCCCATTTCGGCAACGCTGATCCCTACGCAGACGAAATGATGACATGGGTAATAAACACCTACTATGATGTCTGCAAACAATGTCATAGCGAACGGGCAAAGGTATATAAAGCGGGTTTATACAGCGCGGCGGATCATGTATGCCAGGGTTATACAACTTGGGCAACACCCGACGGAAGAATTACCGGAGAACCCATTGCCGACGCGGCTTCTCCTGCGCAGGGCAGGGACCGCAACGGCCCAACAGCAGTGTGCCTCTCCGAGTGCTGCTATGACCACAGTAAATTCATGGATGGAGTGTGTGTGAATTTGAAGATACATCCTACAGCGCTTGGAAATGAAGAAGGAATTGCCAAGCTCCGTATGATGACGCAGGCATATTTTAAGAAAGGCGGGCTTGAAATTCAGTACAATATTGTTGATACGGACACCATGCGTGCGGCCCAGGCTGATCCGTTAGAATACCGTGACCTGGTGGTGCGTATCGCCGGTTTTTCCGCCTACTTTGTTGAACTCGGTCTTGATAACCAGAATGACCTGATCAGCAGGACTGATAATATGGTTTAACATAGCTTTGGGGAGGGGAAATGTCCATGAAATCATTACTCCCTACCAGGTTTTAACCTGTTTATACCCCCTTTTGTTCAGGGCTCCATATATACTTGTGAAGCTGCAAATGTAGCCTGACGTTCAAGCGGTCTCCTAGTATCCAGCCGGCTAGCTCTTTCGGTTTTATCCTTCCGAAGGAGGGCGATAGATGAACCGGAAACTGCAAGGGATTTGGATGTTTAATATAGCTAAGAACCTCTTTTGCATACTCGTAGTCTTTCCGATCTCCTATAACAAACTTGATCTCATCTCCCGGGGTTAGTCTGTCCAGATTTGTTAAATCATTGCTGTTCATTTCTCCGCTGGAGGGGCATTTTACATCCAATATCCTGACACAGCGGCTATCAACCCGGCTGATATCCTGGCTTCCGTTGGTTTCAAGCAAGACCTCATATCCCGCTTCAAGCAGGTGTTTTGCGAGATCCGGGGTATCTTTTTGAAGCAAGGGTTCTCCTCCTGTTATCTCCACGAGCGGATACCCATATGATACGATCTTTTGCATGATCTGCTTCAGATCCATGTCTTTACCATTATGATATGCGTATTTCGTATCACAGTAAGAACATCGAAGATTACAGCCGGTCAATCTTATAAAAATGCAAGGTTTGCCGGCATATGAGGACTCTCCCTGGATGCTGTAAAATATCTCATTTACCTTAAGTTCCACTTTTTTCTCCTACCTAAAAGCGTTTACATTAGCTTTTAAGATTGTTTTCAAAAGCCAAATAATCAGAGCTTCATATCCTTCTCCATTTGTTAAACATAATACCTTCCAGTGCTATGGCCAATATTACACCTATCACGATACTGTCACCGAATAGTCCTTAGGAAAACCGGAAGCCTATCCGTTACACGTGTAGGAAGGAGGGCCCCTATGGTGCCGAATAAGGTCGCTAGACCTATAACAAGTCCGTTATATAATCTTTGGTCTTTTCGTTTTTGGCGTCAAAGATTTTTCACGCACGGTAAAAACCAGGATGCCGATTCTTGCTCCATCCCGACAGTTTCTGTTTTGGTCCTGGCTATAGCCCTTTTGGCAACGTATTTGAATAACCTCGGGGTCAAGATACCTGACAGGTTGATATGGTCAAGCTCCGGAAGGGGCTCTCCGTTATAGAGTATGATTAAGCCGTCCAGCAAAGGAGAGTCCAATTGCGGCTGTATAAATGTCGCTCCGAGCATGCAGAAGGTTGTCTGAGCGCCGGTTGAGCCCTGGAAAAAATATTTCATGGCGTATCTTTCCATGTCGACCATATTAATCACTGCTACTCTGAGCGTGTCCGGCAACTTTGCAATCTCATGGATTTCTGTAATCTCAAACAGGATTTTGAATTGGGGATCCATATGCTCATGGACAAAATAGGTTTCAGACAGGTGCTTTCCGAGGCTTGTAAGGGCGTCCTCAATGGAAGTGTCGGCAGGCAGGGGAAAAGGCTGGGCATCGCTCAAAAAGTATTGGTCATGGGATGAGAAGGAATAAAGGTTGATATCACCTATTGTCTTAGGTCGGACCGAGGATAGTTTTTCTGCGATGTCTGAACAAGCGGAACCATGAAAAAGGAATAAAATCAGAGACAGGGAAAAAATCTTGCGTGACATGGCATCCTCCGATAATCAACATTACTGCTTTCATAGAAAATAGGCTTACTATTGAGGGCTTTTACCCCCACGGATTGACATCTATATCGTTTGCAATAAATAAGCGTGTCTTTTTCTCCTCAGATTGCGCATAATCTTGTTTCATCCGGTTAATAAGTACGTTAATGGCCCATGGGGCTCTCTTTTAAGCGCCGAAAACATTGACAGCATGCGAATTACGTAAGGTGCCACCCAGGCGGGCGGAGCACCTATGAGATAATAGAAAAACCTCCGGTCCGGCCAAGTCTGGAAAAGGCTACCCGCCCGCCTCGTCCAGATTTGTGCGCGGTCAGTGAACATAAACGAGTTCGCCGCTTAAAAGAGAACCCCATGGCCCATATAGTGCAAAATATTCAGATATCATTTCAAAAACCATCCTGACCTGAGGTCACGGCTGTTCTTGGAAAGACGACATCTCAAAAAGGATTCCACCCAAGGCCTGCAGTGGGCTTATTTTCAAGGGTTTGCTCCGCCAGAACCCCTGGCAGAATTTCCCGTTGCCACCAGGAAAAGGTCTGCCAAACCCTTGAAAATAAGCCCACGTCCACTTAATACTATAGATGTCGTCTTGAAAAAAATGGCCGTGACCGGATATCAGCGATACCTTTATCCGGTGATGATATTTTGATCCATCCGCCCTCCTCGTCTTGTTTTGTGCAGGGTCATTGCACATAAACGAGTTCGCCGCTTAAAAGAGAACCCCATGGGCCATATAGCACGAAATATTTAGATATCATTAACTAGCGTACTCATTAACCGGATGAACCATAATTTTTTCATGTTTCTTTTCTCAAATCCGAAATGATTCCCATTATCTCCTCATGATAGGCCCTAGGGGCACTTATATGGCCCCAGCCTTTCTGGATCTGGTAAAGCCCGTTAAATGCGGTATCATGATAGGATCTTATCTCATGGGGCACATCTCTTTCAGTAAGGATGGAGTCCAGGAGCAAGGCCTCTTGATCATTTTCCAGGATAACAACCTTAAAAAACCCTTCCATGTTATTTACCTCAAACCGGCAAGAGTACACTGAACAACCCTCATCTGTAAGACAAGGGGTTTCAACTATCCCCAATAGGCACACTAATATAGCCGTCGGGGTTCTGAGACTGCCATCTCCATGAATCGGCACACATGTCTTCAATGCCTCTTTTTGCAAACCACCCCAATTCCTTTCTTGCCAGGGAAGGATCGGCATAACAGGATGCGATATCTCCCGGGCGGCGTTTAGTTATCCTGTAAGGGATCTTATTACCGGAAGTCTTTTCAAATGCGTTAACTATCTCCAGCACGCTATATCCCTGTCCTGTTCCGAGGTTATAGGTGACAACGCCGGGATTTGACATCAGCTTGTCCAGCGCCTTTATATGTCCAAGAGCCAGATCCACGACATGAATGTAGTCACGAATTCCTGTGCCGTCGGGGGTGGGATAATCATTGCCGAAAACCGATAAAAACGGGAGCTTCCCTATCGCCACTTGAGACATATAAGGGAAAAGGTTATTGGGGATTCCGTTAGGGTCTTCTCCTATCCTGCCGCTTTGGTCAGCTCCCACAGGGTTGAAATAGCGTAACAGCACGATATTCCAGGCGTTATCGGCACGATGGAGATCTCTAAGAATCTCTTCTATAATCAATTTAGTGCGGCCGTAGGGGTTTGCAGGGGAAAGGGGGAAATCTTCAGTGATCGGCACTTTGGGTGGATCACCATAGACAGTTGCGGATGAGCTGAAAACAAGGTTCTTGACATTATGTTTTATCATAACCTCACATAGCGAGATGGTGCCTATGACATTATTATGATAGTAGATCAGAGGATCGGTTACGGATTCTCCGACCGCTTTGAGTCCGGCAAAGTGTATCACGGCATCGAACGAGGCGTCCCTGAAAACACTGTTTAGAGAGTCGTTATCAAGTATATCCACTTTATGAAAATCCAGTGCTTTTTGCGCAAGCTGTTCCACTCTTTTAAGGGATTCTTCTTTGCTGTTGCAAAGATTATCCACCACCACGATTTCAAAACCCTTTTTTAACAGCTCCAGGCAGGTATGACTTCCGATGTAACCGGCACCACCCGTTATGAGTATCTTCATGGCATTTCCTCCGCAGTTGCTCGCGATTAAGCATCCACACCATAACCATTGTTATTAGTATACAGATTAAACTATGGAGACATATCAGTCAAGGATGGTTATAATGGAGGAATTAGATAGTGGATGAGGGAGGTTGAAGCGTATTGACTATGTCCATTATTTATGTTAGTATTTCATGATATTAGTATCTCAGGAAAGAAGAACAATCTATAATAAGGGAGTCCGACCATGGGAGGAAAGGACGATGTATTGGAAGAAGAGAATGGCGGGGAAGACAATTTGCTTGATCTGAGCCTGGATGACCTTTCACCGGAAGATATTGATAACGAGTTCTCAGGCGATAAATCTGATAAAGAGATCATAGAGCTTGTAGATCTTGTGGAAAAAGGCAATAAGGCCATGGAGGAAAGTGAGACGGAAAGTACCATACCCTATGAGGATGATCTGCCGACAGAAGAACTGGGAGAGGCCACGCGTGATGCAGCGGAAACACCTCATAGCGGGGAGAGCTTGGATAAGGAGGCATCCTTTTCAGAAACAGAGCTGGAGCTGGCGAATATATCCATGGAGTCGGATCTTTCAATGTTTGAAAAAGATGAAGAGGATACGGGAACAAGCGGGGAAAGTTTTTCTGAAGATGACATTGCACACATGCTGGAAGAGGAAACAAAATCGGATATGGCCAGGACTATTGATAATGCTTCAGAGTTCGGTGAGCTCGCCGATGATATGATTAAAGAAAGTGCCATGCAAGAAGCTGCCGGCGAAATGGATATGACTATCAGGGCCCCAATAGCACCCCAGGAAGCGGCTGAGGAGCTTAAAGAGGCCTCCCGTGAAGAACCGGGGTCTCAGATATCGGATACACCCTCCACGGAAGCTGCGAAAGATGAGGAGATGCACCTCATTTCTGAAAAAAGGATAGAGGTAATTGTAAAAAGAGTGGTGGAGGAAGTGGTAGAAAGGGTTGCCAGAGAGACCATGGCCGAGGTAGCGGAGAGGGTAATAAGAGAGACTATTGATGCCTTGGAGTTGAGTCTGGAAAAAGAGCCGGAATAAAAAAGATCTTTTAAATCTTAGAGATTTATGTTTATTTAAGGGGTTGCTATTGTTGCGATCCCTTTTTGTTCGCCTTCGCCAGAATACCCTGCGGCTTGCCGCAGGGATGAATGGCAAGGTGAACCGCGGCGAAGCTCGTAAGAGCGAAGCCGGGTAGGCTATGGCGGAATTCCGCTTGATACCCCACCGCTTGCGGTGGGGAGCTTCATTTTGAGAATTATCTCCAGATCTGTTTATCGATAATCAGGATTCGGGGGGTAGCGAGTACAGTGAGCAAAGAATGTCGAACAGGGAATAGCATAGTCTAAGGTCACAGCAGTTCTTTTCAAGACGACATCTATGGCATTCAGTGGACGTGGTCTTATTTTCAAGGGTTTGAGAAAGCTTTTCCTAGTAGCAACGGGAAATTCTGCCAGGGGTTCTGGTGGAGCAAACCCCTGAAAATAAGCCCACTGCAGACCTTGGGTGGAATTCTTTTGGAGATGTCGTCTTTCCAAGAACCGCCGTGACCTTAAGCACGTCCGAAGATGTGGCATCAGCCCTTCGGTCACAGCCATTCTTGTCAAGACGACATCTATGGCGTTCAGTGGACGTGGACTTATTTTCAAGGGTTTGGCAAACCCTTTCCTGTTCGCAATGGTACATTCTACGTGGTGTCCTGGTGGAGCAACCCTTGAAAACAAGCCCACTGCAGGCCTGGGGTGGGATCCTTTTGGAGATGTCATCTTGAAAAGAAGGCCCATGACCTCCGCTGCTAAAAATGAAGCCGGATCGTTTTTCGAGGGGTAGGTCATGAGGTTTTTTGAGAGGTGATGTATTACGATTCGAGGATTCCAGGGTTCGAGGATTCAAGGGAGAATAGCTAATGGCTAACAGCTAACTGCCGGTTACTGCTAGTCCTTTTCAAGACGAATCTAATTCACCGATAGTTTCGAGAGGTTTTTAGTAATGCATCAAGGAACGATACCTAAAGCTTATGAACCAAAGGATATTGAAGATAATTGGTACAGATACTGGGAGGAAAACGGCCTTTTCAGGGCCGAAGATAAGTCCGATAAGAAGCCCTTTTGTATCGTGATCCCCCCGCCGAATGTGACCGGCTCCCTTCACATGGGACATGCCCTGAATAATACCCTTCAGGATATACTTTGCCGATACAACCGGATGAAAGGATTCAATGTGCTGTGGCAGCCGGGGACGGACCATGCGGGTATAGCGACACAGAACGTGGTAGAGAAGTCCCTTGCCTCAAAGGGGACGGATCGTCACAAGATCGGCAGGGATAAATTTATAGGGCTTGTATGGGAATGGCGAAACAAATACGGCGGGATGATTATCAAGCAGCTAAAAAAACTGGGGAGTTCATGTGATTGGGACAGGGAACGTTTTACAATGGATGAAGGGCTTTCCAGGGCTGTTAAGGAAGTTTTTGTGAGTCTTTATAAGGAAGGTTTTATCTACCGGGGGGATTACATTATAAACTGGTGTCCCAGATGTCACACGGCGCTTGCCGATCTTGAAGTGGAGCATGAAGATAGGGAGGGTTCTCTTTATTATATCCGATACCCCTTTGAAAAGGGGGATGGCTGGGTGACGGTAGCGACTACCAGACCGGAAACCCTCCTCGGCGATACTGCGGTTGCGGTAAACCCGGAAGACGATCGTTACAGGGACCTATCAGGCGTATCTGTTCTTTTGCCGATACTGGATAAGCCTATCCCGGTTATCTTTGATGAATATGTTGATGAATCATTCGGAACGGGGGCGTTGAAAATTACCCCTGCCCATGATGCCAACGACTTTGAGATTGGCAACAGGCACAATATTGAAAGAATCAAGGTCATTGATGAAAACGGCGTAATGAATGAACTAGCCGGGCCATACAGAGGCTTGGACAGGTTTGTATGCCGTGAAAAGATCCTGGATGATCTAAGGGATAGAGGACTGCTGGAAAAGGTAGAACCATATCGCCATGCAACAGGCCACTGTTATCGTTGTAAGACTATGATCGAGCCCCTTCTCTCCAAACAGTGGTTTGTGCGGACATCCCCTTTGGCGGAAAAGGCTATTGAGGCGGTTGAATCAGGCAAGACAAGGATAGTGCCGAAAACTTGGGAAAATGTTTATTATGAATGGATGAATAATGTTAAGGACTGGTGTATCTCCAGACAGATATGGTGGGGCCATCGTATTCCCGCGTACTATTGTGATAAATGCGGAGAGATGACAGTGACGGAAAAAAGACCGGAGGCATGTCCTTCATGCATGAGCAAGGAACTCCGGCAGGAAAAAGACGTCCTGGACACCTGGTTTAGCTCTGCGCTGTGGCCCTTTTCCACCTTGGGCTGGCCGGACAGGACCGAGGCACTGAAGACCTTCTACCCCACATCAGTCCTTGTAACAGGTTTTGATATCCTCTTTTTCTGGGTGGCCAGAATGATGATGATGGGGCTGCATTTTATGGGAGAGGTTCCTTTCAGGGATGTATATATCCATGCCCTGGTCAGAGACGCTGAAGGGAAAAAGATGAGTAAATCAAAGGGTAACGTCATCGATCCCTTGGAAGTCATCGATAGACACGGTGCGGATTCCTTCAGGTTTACCCTCGCCGCATTTGCGGCCCAGGGAAGGGACATCAAACTTTCTGAAGAGAGGATAGAGGGATACAGGCACTTTGCAAACAAGATATGGAACTCGGCTCGGCTCGCACTCGCCAACCTGGACAAGAATTCGGTTATCCCGTCAAAGGATCTCATCTATTCCTTGCCAGACCGATGGATACTGACCAGGCTGGGGATGGTAAGCGAAGAAGTTTCCAGGGCCCTGGATGAGTATCGATTTAATGACGCCGCCAGCCTCTGTTACCAGTTTATATGGCATGAGTTTTGTGACTGGTATCTGGAGATGGTTAAGGAAAGGTTGTATGGGGAAGATGAACCGGTGAAGAGTTCTGCAAAGATCGTTCTTATGGATACGCTGAGGGGTATTTTAAGACTACTTCATCCATTCATGCCTTTTATTACCGAGGAGATATGGCAGCGGTTGCCAGGCCATGAAGGGAGTATTATGTATGCGGATTTTCCGGCGGCACGGGAATTCTTGTCCGACAAACAGGCCCTGGAGGAAATGGACCTGGTTATGTCTGTAATCACAGGGATACGGAACATTAGAGGTGAGATGAACATTCCTCCTTCAAAAAGGGTTGATATCCTGATAGAGATGCCCGAAGCAGGTGATATGGACGTTATTCGCCAGAATCTTTCACATATCCGGAACCTGGCCAGGGCTGGTTCCGTGGAAATTGATAAAGTGTTTTCCAAACCAAAGGGATCAGCGACTGCGGTGTTCGCGGGGAACCAGGTTCATGTCTTGTTAAAGGGGCTTATAGATTTTGAGGAAGAGAAGAGAAGGCTGGCAAAAGAGATAAAAAAACTCAGGAAAGAGATGGAAGCCCCGGGGAATAAATTATCCAATAAAGGATTCCTGGAAAAGGCGCCCCAGGGGATCGTAGAGATGGTGAGGGAAAAGTACGAATCAATGAAGACCGAACTGGAAAAACTGGAAAAAAACCTCAGATTCTTTGAGGCAATCAATGGGTGAGGATCTAATACTGGCAGATCCCCCGATTCGCGTGGCCCTTGAGGAAGATCTGGGCATAGGAGATATCACTACTGATGCAATCATAGATCCGGGAATCGAAGGAAAGGCAGTGCTTGAGGCCAGAGAGAGGATTGTCCTGGCAGGGCTTCCTGTTTTTAACAGGACCTTCAATCTGCTGAGTACCGGGATTGATTTTGAAAATCATTATAAGGACGGACAGATCGTACCTGCGGGGGGCGTGATATGTCATCTTTCAGGACCTTTGTGTGTTATTCTCAAGGCCGAGAGGACCGCCCTGAACTTTATACAAAGGATGAGCGGCACTGCCACCCTTACCAGGGAATATGTTGATAGGGCCGGATCAAAAAAGGTAAAGGTGCTTGACACCAGAAAGACAGCCCCCGGGCTCAGGGTTTTTGACAAATATGCCGTTCGTATGGGCGGTGGATTCAATCACCGGTTCGGATTATATGACGGCATCCTTATCAAGGACAACCATATATCAGCAGCCGGTTCCATATCAAAGGCCCTGGAACTTGCCAGAAAGAATGCGCCTCATAATATCATGCTTGAGGTGGAGACCGAAAACCTTGGCGGGGTTGAGGAGGCTGTTGAGGCAGGTGCGGACATAATACTTCTGGATAACATGTCACATGACGAGATAAGAAAGGCCGTGAACATGGTAGCCGGCAGGGCAATGTTGGAGGTCTCAGGAGGTGTTAACCTTGAAAACATAGGCGAAATCGCCAGGACCGGTGTACACTTTATATCTGTGGGCGCTCTCACCCATTCTGCAAGGGCCGTGGATTTAGGCCTGGAAGTAATTTCTTAGATAAGAGGTATTGTTTCGATTGACTTTAGGAAATAGTTCGATTAATAGAAAGTGCGAATGTTTTTTGAGGTAAATTCCGTTAGCTGTTAATGTTTGAATTGGCATTTATAGCAGAAGTAAAATGAAGCAATAAAGAAAGACAATATGGAGGAAAGCCAAACATAAGATGGCGAGACACAAGAAGATAGAAAGACGTCGCGAGATCGAAAGGAGGCGTCGGCGAAAAAAGAAGAGGATGAAAAAGAGAGAAAGTATAGAAAGGGAAGATTGATTATGTCTTCAAACGGGAAAAAAGCAAAAGCGATTAGAAAATGGAAAGATAGGCCCAACAAGGCCAATCGGAAGGCAGATTTCAAGCGTATTCAAAGAAACGCCGAAATACTGAAAGAATTGTCTGAACAGGATAGGGACTAGATTTTTCCAATGATGAAATCAAGAAAAGAAGCCCATGCGTTACTTGAGAAAAAGGATAAAAGAAAACAGATCAAAGCTATTTTCAGGTAGAATCCAACAACCCGTCTATTTAATATCCATAGTATGCGAAAAGCCATCTTTCATTTTCCCCTTATATTAATCTGCTGAAAGATGGCTTTTTATCTTAAAGAGCCTTTATTGTCAAATTAAAATCTTTTGATTATGTCATTAAGCGTATGGCCACCTCCTCAAAGTCGTCGGCGACTTTCTTCCAGGAATAATTCTCCTCTACAAATTTTCTGCAGGCCTTGGGATCGAAAAAGTACAGATCGGGTCTCTCGATAATATCCTCCATCTTTTCTTTAATGTCCTTCCAGTTCGTCCCATTAAATATAAGTCTTTTATCAAAAGGTCCGATTATTTCCGGGATGGCGCCCACAGGGGTACCCAGCACCGGAGTGCCGCATGCCATGGCTTCCAGGATTACCAGGCCGAATCCTTCCAGTTTTTCCGTGGGCAGGACAAAATAATCAGCAGCCTGGTATATCCCCGGCAGGTCTTCATCCGGGATATGGCCAAGAAAGCGGATATTATTCGCGATACCTAATTTATCAACCAACGCCTTCAGTTGATCCTCAAGGAACCCGTGCCCCCCTATTAAAAGGATGCCGGTCTTTTTCAAGGCTTCACTTCGACCGAAGGCCATTATCAAGTTCTCAAGACCCAT
>CAYQNR010000080.1:0-13083 GCA_964418945.1 uncultured Desulfobacteraceae bacterium | reverse complement strand
AGGGGTCGGGAAATGTCCCTGAATTACAGTTTCAGGGATTGAGTTGGGATCAGAAGGGAATCCGAGGGTGCAAGGCATTCGAAAGGTTTGTCACATTATGATAAACAGAGTAGTTATGAAGGGGTAACCATGGGATATGGAATAAGAAGTCTATTGATGGTGTTTCTTGTTTTACCGATGCTGTGCTTTCTACCTTTGGGATATGCCAGGGGGTCGGACCTCTCTGGCGAGGGGGAAGCAAGTGCCTCCGCCGCTGAGACATTACAGGAATCAGACACTACAGAGACGAGGTACGTGACCATAGATTTTGACAATGTGGATATCGCCTTGTTCATAAAATTTATAAGCGAGCTGACCGGCAAGAACTTTGTGATAGACACAGCGGTAAAGGGGAAGGTGACCATCATTTCTCCGACAAAGATTACTGTTGACGAGGCGTACAAGGTCTTTGAATCCGTACTGGAGGTGCATGGTTTTACTACGGTTCCGGCGGGAAGTATCACTAAAATCATACCTATGACCGACGCAAGATCAAAAGATATTGAGACCCAATTGGGTGAGGAGGCAGCGGAACGTGAAGATAAGGTCGTAACCCAGTTGATACCCCTGAAGTACGCCAATCCTGAAGAAATAAAAAATGTGTTCGGACCATTTATATCCAAGAGCAGTGTGATGGTCTCATACGCACCCACCGGCATGCTTATCGTGACGGACGTGTTGTCCAACATAAAACGCCTGATGGAGATTATAGATATAATAGATGTGGAGGGAACGGGTGAGGTGATCTCCGTGATCCCCCTGGAATATGCAAGCGCCGAAAATACGGCCAATATATTGACATCGGTTTTTAAGACGACGACAAGAACAAGCGCAAAAGGTGATTCCACAGCAATTACCATTGTGTCGGATGAAAGGACAAATTCCCTGATAATACTGGCGTCTGAAGTGGACACCCTTAAAATAAGGCAACTGATAGACATAATAGACAAGGAGACCCCCAGGGGAGAAGGGAATATCCATGTGTATTATCTGCAGAACGCCAATGCCGAGGATATAAGGGAAGTCCTGGCGGCAATTCCTTCCAAACAGAGTGGGACCGCGCCAACAGGCACTTCCCCGGTTGTCTCTAAAGACGTGCAGATAGTGGCGGACAAGGCGACCAATTCCCTGATAATCACCGCAAAAAAAACAGACTATCTAATCCTTGAGGATGTCATTAAAAAACTCGATATACCCAGAAACATGGTCTATATCGAGGCCCTTATCATGGAAGTGAGCATGGCAAAGCAGTTGGATCTGGGCGTAGAATGGCTTGGAGGAAGGCCTGCGGGTGAGATCAGTGATTATGCTATTGGAGTTTTCGGAGGCTCCAAGCCCGACGCAACGAATATGCCTTCAGTTGACGCCAGTGGTATGGTTAGCCTTCCAGCAGGTTTTTCTCTCGGGGTCCTGGGAGACACCATCACCATCAACGATATTAGATTTCCCAGCATAGGTGCGGTTGTGCGGGCATACGGGACAGATTCCGATGTTCATATCCTCTCCACACCTCAGATCATGACCACCGATAATGAAGAGGCGGAGATAACAGTGGCTGATAATATCCCTTTCCTCACCAGAAAAGATACCAGTGATGCAGGGGTGGATTACAGCAATTATGAGTTCAAGGATGTGGGCGTTACCCTGAATATAACACCTCAGATAAACCAGGAAAGGTTCGTCCGGCTCAAGATAGCACAGGAGGTGAGCCAGGTCGTCAAACAGGAAGGTATAGGCTTGCCTACCACCCTCAAACGAGAGGCCAAGACCACTGTAGTGATCAAAGATGGTCAAACAGTGGTTATAGGGGGCCTTATTGATGAGACGGAAAGCAGGACCAATTACAAGGTGCCCCTACTGGGAGATATCCCCATACTGGGTTATCTATTCAGGTCGACCTCCAGATCACTGGACAAAAAAAACCTTTATATATTCCTTACACCCCATATCATAGAAAATCCTGCTGAGGCTCAAGATCTATATGAGGATAAGAAAGGACATATTGACTCTATTGAGGAGAGTGTTATCAGGATGTACCGGGGAAGAAGCGGACAAACGGAAGATATGAGGCTGTCGGACCTGGGTTATGGTTATATTCAGACCAAGGACTATGACAAGGCTGCTGAATACTATGAAAAGGCCCTTGCAATCAATCCGAATAATCCCTACGTAATCCTTAATATGGGATTCATCCACGAAAAACGGGGTGAAAAGGGAAAGGCTGCCGAGATGTATGAAAGGCTCATCGCCCTTGACCCGGATGATAGGGCATATACATCCACGGACCCCATGCAGACAGGACGTAAACTTTCAGACATTGCCAGGGATAATTTAAAGAATCTGCAGGAAAGCATAGATAATCAATGAAATTGATCGGGGAAATATTAATTGAAGATTATGGCCTTTCGCTGGAGGCGCTCTCCCAGGGGTTAAACACACAGCAAGAGAAAGGCGGGCGCATCGGCGAGATATTGATCCGGCAGAAGGCCATATCGGAGGCGGATTTATTGGAGGCCCTGGGCATACAGTACGGCATGAATTTCCTGGCTGCCGTTCCGATAAAGGAGATGAAGACCGAATTTACCGAAACCGTTCCCATACAGTTTCTCAAAAAGTACACGATGGTGCCGATTATTACAGCCGAAGACGCCTTTATTGCGGCCAATGATCCCCTCCTGTTTCAACCCCTGGACGACATGAAGCTCCTTCTGGGCATAAGCGGATCAGATGTGGTTCTGGCGCCCCGTTCAACGATTCTGTCCGCCATCAATTTTGCATATGACATGAGCCGTGACTCCGCGGAACAGGTTATACAGGATATGCACGACGAAGATGGCGACCTGATAATCTCCGCCATTGAGGGCGCCGGCGATCTACTTGATGATACAAGCGACGCCCCCATAATAAAACTGGTGAACCTCATGCTCTCCCAGGCGGTAAA
This sequence comes from uncultured Desulfobacteraceae bacterium, assembly GCA_964418945.1. Lineage (GTDB taxonomy): Bacteria > Desulfobacterota > DSM-4660 > Desulfatiglandales > HGW-15 > CAYUYB01. Next base: position 10,103 of record CAYQNR010000080.1, on the reverse strand, counting down.
GGACAGGGCCAGCGATATCCACATCGAACCCACCCAGAGCCGCCTGAGAATCCGCTACAGGCTGGACGGAATACTCTATGACATGCTGTCTCCGCCCAAGCACATTCAATCCGCCCTGACCTCGCGCATCAAGATCATGGCGGAGATGGACATAGCTGAAAAGAGGCTTCCCCAGGACGGCAGGATAGAGATCAGGATCGGAGATAAAAATATTGATATTCGGATTTCCACCATACCCACGGCCTTTGGAGAGCGCGTGGTAATGAGGTTGCTCGATAAGACCAGGATAATCCTGAGTCTTACCGATCTTGGCATGCCTCAGAAAAAGCTGAAGGAATTCGACAGGCTTATCCGGGCATCCCATGGAATCATCCTGGTAACCGGTCCTACCGGCAGCGGAAAGACAACTACACTCTATGCCGTCCTTTCGACAATAAACAGAACGGACATAAATATAATAACCATAGAAGACCCTATCGAATACCAGATCGAGGGGATCGGGCAGATTCAGGTCAATCCAAAGATAGGCCTCACCTTTGCCAATGGATTGCGTTCAATCGTGCGACAGGACCCGGACGTGATACTGGTAGGAGAGATAAGGGATATGGAAACAGCGGAGATAGCCATTCAATCCGCCCTTACCGGTCATCTGGTGTTTTCCACGTTGCACACCAACGATTCAGCGAGCGCGGTAACGCGCCTCATCGACATGGGCATAGAATCGTTCCTGGTGACCTCTTCGGTAATCGCCATACTTGCCCAGCGGCTGGTGCGCGTCATCTGCGATAATTGCAGGGAGGAATATGAACCCGACAGGGAATCCCTGGAAAGCATCGGCCTGACCAAGGAAATGCTGGGAGAAAAACCTTTATACAGGGGCAGGGGGTGTACTGCCTGTCTGAATACCGGTTATGCAGGAAGGACCGGTATATTTGAGCTCATGCTAATCGGTGAAGCCATTCAGAATCTCATATTAAAGACCTCGGACGCCAACATCATCAAGCAAAAGGCAGTGGAGCAGGGGATGGTGACCCTACGCAGAAACGGTGCACAGAAGGTTATGGACGGCATTACCACTATAGAAGAGGTCTTCAGGGTTACCTATAAATAGAGGTGAAATAACCTTTGAAGGGGATCTAAGCAAATTAAGGAGTTCTTACAGAAAAATGTCTTTTCTTTTTGTTTGTTCAACGGGTGATCATGCCGGACAGAGCCTGATCACGAGTTCTATTGCGCTCAGGCTTATGGAAAAGAAGATTACCCCGGGGGTCTTTAAACCATTTGGAACAGGACTCTTGCGCATGGATGACATGTGGACAGATCCGGACGCCCATCTGCTCAAGGGATTATTAAGGCTCCAGGAGCCCCTGGAAATGATCTGCCCCTATCCGATGTCGGAAAAGGTGGAAATACCTAACGGACAGATTGAAATGCTCGATAAGATAAAGTCTATAGCCAATGGACTTTCGGAAGGCAAAGATATTGTTCTTGTAATGGGCTCCAGACATATCTTTTTTGATGATGTCCCCTATTCACTTCCTGATGTTTCCCTTATATCGGAATTGAATGCGGACCTGGTGCTGGTTCATAGATACCGGCAGACCTCCACCACACTTTATTCCATACTATCGGTTCATTCACTTCTCAGGGACAGGGTCAAAGGGATTATTATCAACAGGGTTCAGCCGGAACAGCTTGAGGTTGTAAAGGAACAGGTCATGTCTGTTCTTGATAAAAAAGGCATAGGCAATGTCGCTGTATTGCCGGAAGACCCTTTACTCTCCTTGAGAAGCATTGAAGAAATAAGGGAGATGCTGGAGGGAAGGATCATCTGTTGTGAGGAATACCGTGAACGATTGGTGGGCGGTATGACCGTGGGCACGGCCGGTCTGGATAGAGGCCTAATGATATTCAAGAGGGTCTATAACAAGATATTCCTTCTTGAACCATCCACAACTTCACGAAAGATCGCCGGAGTCCTTTTGACCGGGAACCGGAAACCTCCCGACCAGGTCCTGGAGGCGGCAAAGAAAGCACAGATTCCGTTGATACTGGTAAAGGATGACAGCTTCGCAGCCCAGGAGCGTCTGGAAAAGAGTGCGGCATATCTTTCTCCGGCGGATGAAAAGAAGATTAGACATTTTATGTCCATGATGGATAGGGACGATTATCTTAACAGGCTTACAGAATCGATGTAATGATAGGGATGTCCCTATTTTAGCCTATGGTCTCGGATACAAGCTCAAGAAGCTTCGCCGGAGATATGGGTTTGGACAGAAAAAGATTGGCACCTGCCTCCATGCCATTTATCCTGTCCTGTTCCCTGCTCTTTGCCGTCAGGAAGATAATCGGGAGCTCAACGAGATCTTTGTTCGCCCTGACCCTCCTGCACAATTCCAGCCCATCCATCTCAGGCATAATAATATCCAGCACCAAGAGGTCGTATTTTTCCCCTTCTATTTTATCGAGGGCTTCTTTAGCGCTGCTAACTGAATCGATTTCATAGCCCTCGGGTTTAAGGAGTTCACTTACCGCAATACGAACCATTTCATCATCATCTACAATTAGAATGCGTTTTGCCATTGTATTACTCCTTCAGGGTTCTTTTTATATGTCCTTGTTTGCCGGGATGAAGATCTTTACCTCGGTTCCTTTTGCCGGTTCACTTTGAATCTCAATCCTTCCACTATGTGATTCAATAATCCCAAAACACAGGGAAAGGCCCAGACCGGTACCCTTTCCTGCTGGTTTGGTGCTGAAAAAGGGTTCAGTAATCTTATCCAGGTTATCTTTGGGTATCCCAACGCCTGTGTCTTTGAAGGACACGGCTATATAGGGATTCCCATTCTCGTCCACGGAATATGAGGATATGGTCAGTTTCCTCTCTTCCATTGTGTCCTCCATAGCATCCCTGGCGTTGGATATCAGGTTCAGAAAGACCTGTTCGAGTTGGTTAACATCTCCCAGGATCTTGGGAAGGTCATCGGACAGGTGTTTTTCTATGTTAATGTTATGGTTCATGAGTTGCTGTCCCGTAATTATCATTGCATTTTCAATAGGCTGATTTATATCAATAAGAATAAATTCGGGTTTTGTCTGTCTGGAAAATTCCCTAAGATGTTCCACGATTTTTTCAATGCGGGCATTGCACCCTTCTATGAGTTCCAACCTTTGCCTTTCAGGGGAGTCCTGGGGAAGATTTTTCAATATGACATACAGAATTGTCTGCGAGGCCATCAGAGGATTGTTTATTTCATGGGCTACCCCGGCTACCAGCTCTCCGATGGCCCTCATCTTGGATGCCTCGATAAGACTGGCCTGGGTTGCCTTTAGTTTGGCTTCCAAAAGTTTTTGCTCGGATATGTCCTTGAAGATTCCAGCTGTTCCGATAAGGTCGTTATTGTCATCCCTGAGGAGAAAGAGGGAAGTCAGGATCGGTAGGTCTTTCCCGTCTTTCCTCTTGACCTCTATTTCGTAATTCTTAGCTCTTTCCATTTTTCTAAGCACATCCATAATATCTCTCGCCTGTTGGATGCCCCTTACATAGAAACCGGAGATATGAGTCCCTAATAGTTCTTCCCGTTTATATTGGATCGCCTCCTCCATGCCGCGGTTCATGTAAGTAATTTTTCCCTTAAGATCGGTAGTTACAATACCATCGACAGAACTCTCCATGATATTTTCCAGAAAATCTTTTGTTTCTCTAAGCTCCCGTTCAAGAATTATTCTTTTGGTGATGTCCCTGACTATCTCCACAAAGCCCGTCACGTCATGGGAAGGACCACGTATCGCGTTGATGGTTGTATGTGAAGGGAATATGGAACCGTCTTTTTTCATGCGATGTATCTCCAGGTCAAAGACACCTTCGTTTATGGTCCTCTCCCCAATCTGTTTTTGAAGCCCTCTGGCCCTGTCTTCGGGGATGTTGGTGATGTTGATATTTTGTTTATTGATGACCTCCTCTTTTTTCCATCCGAATATATTTTCAGCGCCTCTGTTAAACTCGATGATCTTACCTTGTAGGTCAAGGGCCATTATGGCGTATTCCGTTGAACTGTCGAGAATACTATTCAGAAATTGAAATAGACCGCGGTATTTCTCCCTTGATACCTTTAACGCCCCGGTCCTTTCTTCCACCATCGTTTCCAGGTTTGATGTGTAATGCTGGATCTGGCCTATCAAACGGTTAAATGAATTTCCAAGGATACTTATTTCATCCGTGCCGGTTACTTTGACCCTTTGGGAAAGGTCGCCGTTTGCCATCTTGGTTGTGACTTCGGTGAGCTCCCTGATTGGATCTGTTAGAAGTTTCGACAGCATGATAGTAAGGACAAGTGCCATGGCAACACTTATCAAGAATATGATGATGATAAATCTCTCCGTCTCGTAGAGATCCTGATACACTTCCTCCTCATATGTACCCGCGGCTATAATCCAGTCCCATGGTTTGAAATGGATATATTTATTTATCTTTTGCCTGGGTTTTGTCTCTCCCAGCTCGGGGTTGATCCATGGGTAACGGATGGTGCCTACTTCTCCCTGAGGGAGGGTGACGGCATTATCTATCATTTCGCGAATATACTCAAAACCTGACGAATCCTTGGAATCAATAATATTAGAGCCTTCCTTTGCTGGATGGATTATAAGGTTTCCGGTGCTGTCGATAACGTAGACATAGCCTGTTTCTCCCACTCTGATCCTTTTGATTTCGCTTTTCAGGGAATAGGCACTGTGTTCGTCCACACCCACACATAAGGCCCCGATAATCTCGCCGTCTACTGCCGTTATGGGTTCATAGGCTGTGATATACCAGTCATCAGCTAAATACGCCCTGCCGGTATAGGGTTGTCCTTTCAAAAGTTCCCGGGAAACGGGATGGCCCGAAGGGATGAATGTCCCTGTTGCTCTTTCCCCGCTCTTTCCCATGACATTAGTGGATATTAGAAGAAAGCGATCTCCAGGGATTCTCTGGAAAATAGCGCAGATTCCCCCCACAAGATTCTGGATCTCGTCAACAATCAAGTTGTTTAGGGTTATAGGAGTGTTACCGATTTCCCAGTAGGGGACCGTGACGGGGATGGTTTCATTGGTAGACTGATTAGTAGCATCGAGAGAAACCCCTTTGTCAGGATAGATCTTTATTTCATCATCATATCCATAAAGGGCATGTTTTGCGACTCTCAGGCGGGAGATTAGCTTTTCCCGTGTTACCTCCTGCTGGACCTTGCACATGGAATGGATGTTAATAACAAGATGTTCCAGATCTTTCTCTGAAGCTTTTCGAAGCGCGCTCCCGAATCGGATCATGGCAACTGAGGAAACGCCCAGCAGGGGAAGGAGAACAAGGAAGATAGAAACGCTGATCAGTTTTGGCCTGATTTTCATATTTCGCAAATATTTGAGCATGTTTTTGTCCCGGACGGATATTTCCAGATGGTTATAGATTTATTAAAGCATATTTTTTTAAGAAATGTAAAGTGTGTTGGAATCCAAAATCCACTATCAAACTTGCGGATAATTTATATTATCACAGAATTTTGGTATAACCCTGGCCACCATATAGATGTTAGATGCAAGGCGTCAAGGAGCGACCGCAGGCTTCGCAGCCCTTCGACCCCGAGCAAAGTCGAGGGGCTCAGGACCGTGAGCTTGTCGAACGGCCTGCCGAATGGCAGATGACATCTAGATGGTGGATCAGGGGAATCAAGAAGAATACGCCTTATTTAGAACCGGGAGCTTAATGCGCGGGGTGAATGTAGCTTTTAAAAGGGATAAACAACGATATGGGATGTCTTAACCTGAAATCATTGATCAGTATTTAATATACAGGGTCCGGAAAGGTGATCATCGGCCTGGGTTTTGCGATCATCCGGTACATGATCGGCGAAACCCATCCCCCTTCCAGAGCGTCATCCGGAACATCATCGAGTATGCCGTCATGGATTGCCCAGCTACGCCCCCTTATGGTGCGGGCAAATTCCGGCCTCCGGAAAGGGGTGCTGTTGTCAAGTCTCCTGAACAGCTCATTACCGGGTTGAAAGAGCTCATGGATCCTTTTCATCCCTTTATATCCTTGGAAATAAGCATACCCGTATCTTTCATAGGTGATGGCGTTGTGGTAAAAGAGGGCTTCCATTCTTATGCTTTTGATGTCCAGGATCCGGCAAAAGCACTCAAGAGCGTGGTCCGCCCTGCGACTTAGACCCAGACCTTTCCTGGTCTGGCCGGGATAATATCCGGCCTCCAAGGCCTTCCCCTCTTCCTCCAGATTCCTTGACGCCCATCCGAACAGGGTGTCTTTCCCTTCTTTATCTATATGGGTGTGAAATTGTACGGAGCCAGGGTCGTTTATTATTAGAAAATCCCATTCAATCACAGTGGGGTCAATGGAATCAGAGAGCTGGGTGGAATAGACCGGTTCTTCCATCTCCTCAGTCTTGATTTCTGTAAGGCAGGTACTATCACCCTCGGGACAAAAAAAACGAACGGCCTTTATCCCTTTATTATTATGGAAGGTAACGGGGTTGATTCCGAGCGTGTGGAAGAGGGGGGGAGGTATAAGGATTCGGTAAAGCCCCTCCTTTTGATATTGGTTGAGACGGTTTATTTGTTGAATCCACCCCATATCGTACCTTTCATCAATTTAATATCATTAGAATATTTTGGCCTTCCTGTCAAAAAAAAGATGGCTGAGGCTATTGCCATCGAACAAAGAGTGAATCATCCGGTTAATGAGTACGTAAAGAAGTAGAAGATTAAACGTTTTGTGCAGGGTCACTGCACATAAACAAGTTCGCCGCTTAAAAGAGAACCCCATGCGCCATATAGCGTAATTTATCATAATTTGAGGTCACGGCTGTTCTTGGAAAGACGACATCTCAAAAAGAATTCCACCCAAGGCCTGCGGTGGGCTTATTTTCAAGGGTTTGCTCCACCAGAACCCCTGGCAGAATATGCCGTTGCCACCAGGAAAAGGTTTGCCAAACCCTTGAAAATAAGACCACGTACACGGAATACAGTAGATGTCGTCTTGAAAAGAATAGCCGTGACCGGATATTAGCGATCTGGTGTATCACATAGCCTATTTTTCATTGACTCAGTCAAATCGATGATATAATTCATTCGGTAGCAGGTTCCCTAATAATCAAATGGTCCGATATAAAGTAAAAAAGGGAGGACGGCTGGTTGAATAGAGGCGATATCCAAAAACTGGGTTCCATATTCGTTTATTCGGATGAACTGGCGGATTTTGATTTCGGGCCGGACCATTATTTCAGGCCTGAAAGGTCTGCCAAGACATACGAACTCTGCAACCGTTACGGGGTGATGGATAGGCAATGGATGAGGGTCCTCAATCCCAAACCTGTTGACAGGTCCCTGCTCACCCTTTTCCATGAGGCCGACTATCTCCGGATACTGGAACAGGCAAGCCGCGGAGAGGTTAGTCTGGAAATACTTGAGAGGGGTATTGGAACTACCGACAATCCCATAGTTCCGGGTATCTTTGAATGGTCCCTTCAAGTTACCGGCGGCACATGTGAGGCTATGGACAGCCTGGTCAAAGGCGATGCCGTTGTGGCGTTCAACCCTCTGGGTGGTTTTCACCATGCCAGGTCGGACCGGGCGGAGGGTTTTTGCTATATTAATGACATAGTAATAGCAGTCAGGGAAGCATTGGAAAGATTCCCCGGCATGAAGGTCGCCTATATCGATATAGACGCCCACCATGGCAATGGCGTTCAGGAGGCATTCTATGGAGATCCCAGGGTATTCTTTATATCCATACATGAGACAGGCAAGAAGCTTTATCCATGGTCGGGAAGTGAGGAAGAGACAGGGGAAGGTGATGGAAAAGGGTTTACGGTGAATATCCCCATAGAACCGGGTTCGGACGACGAGGTGTTCACCTATGTATTTGACGGGATTATCCCTCCCCTTATGGAGCGGTTCTCTCCTGACATGGTGGTTGCGGAAGTGGGAGCGGATACACTGATCTCCGATCCTTTAACCCACCTCAAGCTCACCAATAACGGCTATATAAGGGCGGTGAAAAAGATGATTGAATTATCCCCCAGAATCCTTGCGCTGGGCGGCGGTGGATATGATCTTTATCGTACTGCCAGGTGCTGGACCCTTGCCTGGTCTGCCCTTAATAGTGTGGAACCCACTGATGAATTTGCCGGCCTGGTAGGGGGCATGATGTTCGGTCCCGAAATGGAAGTCGGCAGCCTCTATGACCGTCCCTACTTTAACACCGGGGAGGCCAAGGAGAAAGCGATGCAGGAGGCCCGAAGGGTGGTGGACTACATCCGGAAAAAGGTATTTCCCATCCACGGGATATAGGACCCCGGGCGCACCACCAATATATCTCCATTGAGAACCTGACCACTCCCCAGCAACCCTTTTGGGCCAGATATAATCGATAAGTAGCTTTTTTCAGATTTGCACAAGATCATGTGCATTATGCACTTAAATAAATGCACAATACGTCCCTCCTGGTGCATTATCCGGTGTTTTCCAGGCACCTTGTCCACTTGTCTATTTGTTTCTGTTAGACCCGTTGCCGTATCTATATCTCCGGAAACAATTAAGGAATTAAGCTTGCCGGGAAATGATCCTGTATGCGGTTGAGCAGAGAATGGTGATTGTAACCGGCTAATGGCAAGAATATTGCACCAATATCCAATGTCACACATTCTCAAGATCCTCCCTTGAAAACTCACTTTTACCGGAAAAGGAGCAATGAGGAACAGGGGCGAGGTTAAGGGATTCTGTGTGTACCCTCCCTACACCCATTCTCCCCATATGACGGGGAGAATGGGTGTGTCCAATTCTATTATATGCCTTTTCCCAAGGCTATTGATCGCCGGTAAGCTGCGTCTATCGCCCCTTCAATGATGTCTCCCAGCCCTTTTTCTTCAAAAAAATCGAGGGCGGCTGCTGTGGTCCCTCCGGGGGATGTAACCATCTCCCTGAGGCGGGAAAGGGACAGCTCCGATTCATCGGCCAGGTGAGCGGCTCCCAGGACAGTCTGAATAACCAATAACAGGGATGTCTTGTCATCAAACCCGTATTTCCGGGCTGCCTCCGCCAGGTGTTCCATGATCTTGAACAGATAACCCGGCCCGCTTCCTGAAAGGGCAGTAACCGCATCCATCATCTCTTCATCCACTACCATGGTTTTCCCTACCGCCTCGAATATCTTTTTTGCAGTGTCCAGGTGAGCAGAGGTGGCGGTTCCGCCCGCTGAAATGGCGCTGATTCCCTTTTGGATAAGGGCAGGGGTATTGGGCATAACCCTGATGATCGGTATATTATTGCCCACAATGGATTGGATCATTTTTATGGGGATGCCAGCGGCGATGGATACAATCAGATGTCCTTCCTTGATTGCATGCTTAATCTCCTCAAGGACGACTCTGATTACCTGTGGCTTCACGGCGAGAAGTATTACATTGGATGCCCCCACAAGTTGTATATTTGAAGTATACCCTTTTAATCCGAATCTTTCGCAAGTATTATTCAATTTTTCCGGGTCATTGTCGGATATGGCCAGTTGTCCCCGGGAATACGTTCCGCTGGTGGTCAGCCCTTTTATAAGGGCGTCAGCCATATTTCCAGCGCCTATAAAACCGATGGTTATGTCATCTGAATCCATATTGCCTCCCATTCGTGTTTAGGTTTAAAACACAATCGGAGCCGTGGCATAATAAATAACCTAGACCCCTTGAGGCTTTATAATACATCAATTGCAATATTATGCACTACATTAGAAGAAAATGGAGCGTATTTCAATAGGGATCAGGATTTATCGCCCATGCAGGTAAAGATCAGTTCTTTGGGATCATCCGGCAAATGAGTACACTTAATGATAAAACTATAGCAAGATTGGTGATGTTCGGCCCATGGGGCTCTCTTTGCAGCGGCGAAAAGGTTAGAAGCAAGATAATAGCATAAGGTGCCTGCCAGGCGGGCGGGTAACTTCTGAGATGATAGCCGGACTTCCGGTCCTGGTATACTATTCCAATAGCCCGCCGCCCGCCTCGTTCGGCTTATTGCCCGCGCCTTGCACATAAACAAGTTCGCCTGTCGCAAAGAGAACC
>CAYQNR010000079.1:0-13189 GCA_964418945.1 uncultured Desulfobacteraceae bacterium | reverse complement strand
CACGGTTGGCGCCGGCGTAATAAGTGACATCATAGAATAAACGAACAGGTCGGTTCTTAACAATAGGGAGATATTTTTAGATGCGAGATATAATAACTTTGGCCTGCGAACAATGCAAAAACAGAAATTACACAACTACGAAGAACAAGAGAAAAAGTTCTGATAAGCTGACGTTTAAGAAATATTGTTCATTCTGCAAAACCCATACGGTACACAAAGAAACCAAGTAAACAAAAAAATGCAGGCCAGTAGCTCTAACGGCTAGAGCACCGGACTCCAAATCCGGGTGTTGGGGGTTCAAATCCCTCCTGGCCTGCCAATTTATGCAAGTTTTGTTGATAAATGTTTATCACAGAATTGGATAACTCTATTTTGGATCTTGATGGAGAAGAATGAAAAAGAGTCATAAAAAAAGGAAAAAGAAAGGATCGCAAAAGACGGCTCATTCGCGACCAAACCCCGAGAGCGTTTCCAAAGAGGAATCAAAGCCGACTATAGTAGAGGAAACAGTTAAACCAAAGGAACGGCAGGTGATTTCAAAATCCGGGCAGGAAAGAGATGTAAAAGCAGGAAACCTAATTCTCAATTACATCAATATTGCTATACAATTTCTGAAAGACTCCAAAACAGAGCTTAGGAAGGTAAAATGGCCCAACCGGAAGGAGCTCCTAGCTACCACCACGATGGTGATTATTTTTGCTATAGCGATCGCCCTTTTTCTTGGATTGATAGACTTGGGTCTGGTAAAGGTAATTTCAATGATTGTGGGGTGAGCCCGGAGAAATAAGCATTATGGCAGAAGAAAACGAAAATCAGTTAAGGTGGTATATAGTGCATACATATTCCGGGTTTGAACATAAAGTCAAGGCTAACCTGGAAGGGAGGATTAAGACCTTAAATCAACAAGATTCTTTTGGTAAGATACTTGTTCCCATAGAGCAGGTTGTAGAGTTAAAGAAAGGGGAAAAAAAGACCTCTTCCAGAAAATTCTATCCAGGCTATATAATGGTCCAGATGGCATTAAATGAAGAGACTTGGCATACGGTGAAGAATACCGCCAAGGTGACAGGTTTTCTTGGCGGAGGCAGCAGGCCGATTCCTGTTCCCGATGAAGAGGCTGATCGAATTATTCGACAGATGGAAGATGGTATCAGCAAACCGAAACCCAGGTATTCTTTCGAGGAAGGTGATGAGATAAGGGTTGTTGATGGGCCTTTTAACAACTTTCAAGGAACTGTTGAAGAAGTCAAACACGATAAAGAGAAGGTCAAGGTGTTAATTACTATTTTTGGAAGAGCTACCCCGGTTGAACTGGATTTCATACAGGTTAGTAAGATCTAAGGAAACGGATTCTCAAAAAGAGGAATACTTCTAAATAAACGGAAATTACGAAATTGAGGTAATATTTTAGCTCAAATCTTTTATGAAGGGTAAATAATGGCAAAAAAGGTTATTGGGAATGTCAAATTACAGGTGAAAGGAGGACAGGCTAATCCTTCGCCTCCGATCGGTCCGGCACTGGGACAACATGGAGTAAATATAGCTGAATTCTGTAAGGCGTTCAATGCAAGGACTCAAGACCGGGTAGGGACGGTTATTCCCGTTGTTATAACTATATATGCGGACAGGAGCTTTTCGTTTATTACCAAGACACCCCCTGCTTCAGTACTGCTAAAACAGGCGGCCAAGATAGCAAAAGGTTCAGGTGAACCTAACCGGGTAAAGGTAGGCGAAATATCAAGGGAACAGTTGACGGAGATAGCCAAAACTAAATTTGAAGATCTAAACGCCTATGACCTAAAGAGCGCTGCCAAGATAATAGAAGGCACGGCCAGGAGCATGGGTATAACTATAACTTGATAATATTCGGGATTAAACCGTTACGGGATCTCTTACAATTTTAGACTTGAATAGAGAGAAGATAATATGGGTTCAAACGGAAAGAAATACAGAGAAAAAAGCGAAAAAATTGATAGATTAAAGAGGTATGACTACAAAAAGGCCCTTCAAATGGTCCTGGACAGCACCTACGTAAAGTTTGATGAGACGGTTGACATAGCTGTAAGACTGGGAGTGGATCCCAGACATGCTGATCAGATGGTCCGTGGTACGGTTGTATTGCCCCACGGGGTTGGAAAAAAGGTGCGATTGCTGGTATTCGCAAAAGGAGAAAAAGAGAAAGAGGCACTTGAGGCAGGGGCCGATTATGCCGGTTCCGATGAATATATAGAAAAGATTCAGGGCGGCTGGCTTGAATTGGACAAAACTATTGCCACCCCGGATATGATGGGGTCTGTCAGCAAGCTGGGACGGATCCTGGGGCCGAGGGGAATGATGCCTAACGCCAAACTCGGAACGGTCACTTTTGATGTCGCCAAAGCCGTTGAAGAGATCAAGGCGGGGAAAATAGATTTTAGAGTAGAAAAAGCAGGTATAGTGCACGCACCAATGGGCAAGGTTTCATTTGGTTTGGAAAAATTAATGTCTAATATTGGCGCCTTTATGGAGACGATTCTCAGGCTAAAACCTTCAGCGAGCAAAGGTACCTACCTTAAGAGTATCGCTATCTCTACAACCATGGGTCCCGGAATAAAGATCGACCCGGCATATACTAAGGATCTGTTTAATCTCTAATTTCAAGATGTTTAGAACAGTCAAAGACAATGGGCGCTCTTTCAAACGACCGGAATTATATCTTAACTAGGATCGTAAAGAGCTTAATTAGGTTTTTTTGGCCTATCGAGACTGTGGAATATATTCATGCTTAAGGCCTCTGTCTTTGGCAAATTATCAAAAGAAGAGGAGGTGATTGATATTTGGACAAGCAGGAAAAGGGACTTTTTATATCAGAAATGAACAGCCGGTTGAAAAAGGCCCGGGCCACTTTTCTGGTGGACTATCAGGGTCTTGATGTGGAGTCTTTGACCAGGGTGAGAAAAGAACTTCAGAATATCGGCACGGAATTTAAGGTGATCAAGAACAGGCTACTCAAGCTGGCGAGCCGGGATACGGAGACCGAATCCATTCAGGAACAGTTTGTGGGGCCGTGCGCGCTTGCTATTACCTACGATGACGTCATAGGACCGGCTAAGGCCCTTGTGAATCTCGGTGAGGATATAAAAGATCTGAATTTAAAAGCGGGTCAGGTATCCGGTAATCCTCTGGACTTAGGGTCTCTTAAAAAACTAGCCTCACTCCCCGGAAGGGACCAGCTTTTGGCGCAGGTTTTGTCTGCCATGAACGCTGTTCCGGAATCCTTGGTCAGGGTGTTAAACGGTATTTTATTGAATATGATATATGTGTTGAAAGCTATTGAAGTCGGCAAAAGGAACGAATAGCCAAGGTACATAAAATCATAATCGAAATAATTGTATTCAGGAGGATAATTAATAGATATGGCAGCTAAAATTAGTAAAGAAGATGTTATTGAATTCATCTCGAAGATGACTGTATTGGAGCTTTCAGATTTTGTGAAAGAACTGGAAGAGAAATTTGGTGTAACCGCCGCGGCTCCCCAGGTAGTTTCGGCGGGCGCTCCGGCTGAGCAAGCGGAGTCCGCTGAAGAGCAGACCGAATTTAATGTTATTTTAAATGAAGTTGGTGATCAAAAGATTCAGGTAATCAAGGTTGTCCGCGCTATTACCGGACTAGGTTTAAAGGAAGCGAAGGCCTTGGTTGATGGAGTCCCTGCGGCAGTCAAGGAAGGTGTTCCCACGGATGAGGCCCAAGGGATTAAGGCCCAGTTGGAAGAGGTGGGGGCAAAGGTTGAGATTAAATAATAAAGAAAGAAGCAACCGAATTTGAAATCAGAGGAGAATCAATGAAAGAAATAGAAGGTGCGAGAGATCGTGTAAGGAGAAATTTCGGGCAGATTGGAAAGACCATGGATATCCCGAACCTTATCGAAGTGCAGAAACATTCCTATGATCGTTTTCTTCAGAAGGATGTTCCGCCGGAGGAACGTAAGGATTTTGGTCTTCAGAGCCCATTCCAGAGTGTTTTTCCGATTCGTGACTTCAGCGGTACTTCCTCACTTGAATTCGTCAAATATAGCCTTGAGGAACCAAAATATGATGAGGATGAATGTCTCAATAAGGGGATGACCTATGAGGCGCCGCTGAGATTGACAGTCCGATTATTGGTTTTTGACACTGACGTGGAGAAGGGGACTAAGAATATTAGGGATATTAAGGAACAGGAGATATATTTCGGGACCATCCCTATGATGACCCAAAAAGGGACATTTATCATCAACGGGACAGAGAGAGTGATTGTGAGCCAGCTTCATAGATCTCCCGGAGTATTTTTTGATCATGATAAGGGAAAAACCCATTCAAGCGGAAAATTGCTTTATTCCGCACGTATCATACCTCTCAGAGGTTCTTGGCTTGATTTCGAATTTGATCCCAAGGATATGCTTCATGTGCGCATAGATAGAAGGAGAAAATTTCCTGCTACAACCTTTCTCAAGGCCCTGGGTTATTCTTCGAAAGAGCTCCTGGCCGAATTCTATGAAACAGAAAAGATAACCATAAGTAAAAAAAGGTGTTTCAGGTTTGTAAAATTAGGGAATCTTTACAGGCAAAAGGTTACGGAGAATATAGTCGATCCAAAGACCAAAAAGGTACTTGCCAAAAAAGGGGAGAGATATACCAAAAGACTCATTAAGCTCCTAGAGTCCCGAAAGATAGACAGGATCCCCATTAACATCACGGATGTTGAAGGGAAGGTCCTGGCGGATGATCTTGTGGACACCTCAACCGGCGAAGTCATAGCTTCACAGAATCAAGTTATTACCACTGAGATTCTGGAAGTTATTATGGAAAAAGGCATCACTGAAATAGAATGTCTTGTCCTGGATGCTCCTGATGTAAGCACCACCATAAGAGACACAATGTTGTTGGATAAGATAGACGCTTATGACGAGGCCAGGCTGGAGATCTATCGAAAAATGAGGCCCAGCAGTCCTCCAACACAGGAAGTAGCCAATAATTTTTTTAATAACCTGTTCTTCAACCTTTCTTCTTTTGATCTATCTCCGGTGGGAAGATTAAAGCTTAATTACAGGCTCAACATCACTGATACACCTCTTGATTGCAGGATATTGACAAAAGAAAATATCATAGCCACCTTAAAAGAACTGATACGGCTCAAGAATTCCGAAGCCTCAGTGGATGATATTGATAGCCTGGGGAACAGGAGGGTAAGGACTGTAGGGGAACTGCTTGAGAATCAATACAGAATAGGGCTTGTGAGAATGGAAAGGGCTATCAAGGAGAGGATGAGTCTTCAAGAGATCGAAACATTGATGCCCCATGACCTGATTAATTCCAAACCGGTTTCCGCTGTCGTAAAGGAGTTTTTCGGGACAAGTCAGCTTTCCCAGTTCATGGATCAAACCAATCCCCTATCGGAAATCACGCATAAAAGAAGGCTTAGTGCACTCGGGCCCGGAGGGCTGACTAGAGAAAGAGCAGGATTTGAAGTACGTGACGTTCATCCTACGCACTACGGCCGCATATGTCCTATTGAAACCCCTGAAGGCCCGAATATAGGTTTGATCGTATCTCTCAGTACTTTTGCAAGGGTAAACGAATATGGTTTTATTGAGACGCCCTACCGTCATGTATATAATGGAAAGGTTACAAAGAATATCTCCTATCTCTCTGCTCTTGATGAAAGAGAACATCCTATTGCTCAGGCGAATTCTCCTATCGACAAGAGAGGCGCCTTTATCATTGACTTAGCAGAGGTACGAATAGCGGGCGAAGCAAGTAGAGCCCCTGTTACGGATGTAGAATACATGGACGTATCGCCTGACCAACTGGTCAGCGTATCTGCTTCCTTGATCCCGTTTCTGGAACATGATGACGCTAACAGGGCTTTAATGGGTTCAAATATGCAGCGTCAGGCCGTGCCTTTGCTTAAAGCAAAGGCGCCCTTGATAGGTACCGGTATCGAAGGGGTAGTTGCCCATGATTCGGGAGTCTCTGTGATAGCGGAAAACGAAGGGGTTGTTGAAGACGTGGATGCCTCTCGTATAGTGATAAGGTCAATAGGGGGGGAGGATCATGATGAAGAGGTATATATCCATAAATTAACGAAATATAAAAAATCGAACCAGAATACCAGTTATAATCAGAGATCTATTGTGATGAAAGGTGATATTGTCAAGAAAGGTCAGATTATTGCCGACGGACCTGCGACTGAATTAGGAGAATTGGCTCTAGGTCAGAATGTAATGGTCGCGTTTATGTCATGGGGAGGATATAACTTTGAAGACTCCATTATTGTCAGTGAAAGAGTCGTGAAGGAGGATGTTTATACCTCAATACATATTGAGGAATTCGAGGTAGTTTCAAGGGACACAAAACTTGGTAAGGAGGAAATTACAAAGGATATTCCAAATGTGGGCGAAGAAGCCTTAAAGAACCTTGATGAAAGCGGTATAGTTAAAATTGGTGCAGAGGTTGAAGTAGGGGATGTTCTGGTAGGAAAGATTACTCCGAAAGGAGAAACTCAGCTTTCACCTGAAGAAAAATTATTACGGGCTATATTCGGAGACAAGGCTGGTGATGTTAAGGATAGCTCATTGAGGGTGCCTCCCGGTGTTGAAGGTACGGTGATCGATGCGAAAGTCTTTTCCAGAAGAGGAGTGGAAAAAGATTTTAGAAGTCGCTCGATTGAACTTAGGGATAGGGAAAGGCTGGAGAAGGACAAGGCGGATGAAATCGATATAGTTGAGAAAAGTATCCGCAGAAGATTAAAGGAGATCCTGACTGGTAAAAAGTTAAAGACTAATTTGCGCAGGAAAACATCGAGAAAGATTCTTCTTAACAAAGGAAAACCGATAACGGATGAACTAATCGATTCTATCCCCATTGATGTCTGGTCAGGTGCAGATATTAGTGCATCGATGAATGTTATTGAAAAGATGGAATCTGTTATAGAGAAATACAATATAAGGATGAGCCAGATTAATAGACTTTTTGATGACAAGATCGAGAAACTAAGCCTAGGCGATGAACTTGCCCCCGGGGTTATAAAGATGGTGAAAGTGTATGTGGCGGTGAAGCGGAAACTGTCGGTAGGAGATAAAATGGCCGGCCGTCACGGAAATAAAGGGGTTCTTTCAAGGGTACTTCCTGTGGAGGATATGCCATATTTTGCAGATGGCACCCCTGTTGATATTATTCTTAATCCCTTAGGGGTACCTTCAAGGATGAATGTAGGGCAGGTGCTGGAGGCTCATTTAGGCTGGGCTTCACGTGAACTAGGAAGACAAGTTGGGAATATTTTGGATAATGTTAAGGACATGAACCAGCTTAGAAAGAAACTCAGGAGCGTCTATACAACAAGGGAATACAACAAGTATTTTAAGAGTCTCAACGATGAAGATATGGTGGAAAGAGCAAAAGTCTTAAGGGACGGTATTCATATGGCTTCCCCTGTTTTTGACGGGGTTGAAGAAGAAGAGATTCGGAAAAGCCTGTCAAAAGCCAAATTGCCTTTAACAGGTCAGACTACCCTGTATGACGGGAGGACCGGTGAACCGTTTGAGCAGCCAGTAACTGTCGGTATTATGTACATAATGAAACTTCATCACCTTGTTGATGACAAAATACATGCACGTTCTATCGGACCTTATTCTCTAGTGACACAGCAGCCTTTGGGCGGAAAGGCTCAATTCGGAGGCCAGAGGCTGGGAGAAATGGAAGTATGGGCTATGGAGGCTTACGGAGCGGCCTATTCGCTTCAGGAGTTTTTGACGGTTAAATCCGATGATGTCGCGGGCAGGACCCGCATGTATGAGAGGATTGTCAAAGGTAATAATATCCTTGAAGCAGGGTTACCCGAATCTTTCAAAGTCCTCATCAAGGAATTATTGAGCCTAGGCCTCGAGTTCCAACTGCTGGAAGACACAGAGGTTTAAGGCTTGTATAGAAGATAAACAAAAGTAAAAGGAGAAGACATTGGAAGAGCTATACAATTTCTTTACGAAGCCGAAGGATCCGTCCAGCTATAATGCTGTTCAGATCTCTTTGTCATCCCCTGAAATGATTATGGAGAGGTCCTACGGTGAAGTCAAGAAACCTGAAACCATTAACTACAGGACCTTTAAGCCCGAAAGAGACGGGCTTTTCTGCTCCAGGATCTTCGGACCTATAAAGGACTACGAGTGTAATTGCGGCAAGTATAAAAGGATGAAACACCGTGGAATTGTATGTGAAAAATGCGGTGTGGAAGTGATACAGTCCAAGGTCCGACGTGAAAGGATGGGCCATATTAAGTTGGCTGCACCCGTGGCTCATATATGGTTCTTAAAATGCCTTCCTTCAAAGATTGGGAATTTACTCGACATTACCTTGAGAGACCTGGAAAGAGTTCTCTATTTTGAAAATTATATTGTGACAGACCCCAAGGATGCTCCTTTAGCAAGGGGCACATTGCTTACGGATGAACAGCTATTTCGGGCCAGGGAGGAATATGGCAACAGGTTTGACGTCGGAGTGGGAGCTGAAGCTATCCAGGGCATGCTTAAAGAGCTTGATCTGGAGGAAACTTCAGCTACCCTGAGGGCGGATATGTTAAAGACAAGATCCGAAGCAAAGAGAAAGAAATTGGCCAAGAGGCTTAAGATTATCGACTCTTTCAGAGATTCAAAGAACAGACCTGAATGGATGATCATGGATGTTATTCCCGTGCTGCCCCCTGATCTAAGACCTCTTGTGCCTCTGGATGGAGGAAGGTTCGCTACCTCCGACCTTAATGATCTTTACAGGCGTGTCATAAATCGGAATAACAGATTAAAAAGGCTGTTGGAACTCAAGGCACCAGAGATTATTGTACGTAATGAAAAAAGGATGCTTCAGGAAGCAGTTGACGTACTGTTCGACAATGGAAGAAGGGGAAAAGTAGTCACAGGAGCCAATAAAAGACCCTTTAAATCATTGAGTGATATGCTTAAGGGAAAGCAGGGGAGGTTTCGGCAGAATCTGCTTGGGAAAAGAGTGGATTACTCCGGGCGGTCGGTAATAGTGGTCGGCCCTGATCTGAGGCTGCATCAATGTGGTCTTCCCAAGAAGATGGCTTTAGAGCTGTTTAAACCGTTTATCTATAACAAACTCGATGAGAAGGGTCTCGCAACAACTATAAAATCTGCTAAAAAGATGGTAGAAAAAGAGCCGCCGGAGGTTTGGGACGCCCTGGAAGAAGTTGTAAAGGAATATTGCATTTTGTTGAACAGGGCTCCAACATTGCATCGTTTAGGTATCCAGGCATTCGAACCTATCTTAATAGAAGGCAAGGCTATTCAGCTGCATCCCCTTGTATGCAATGCCTTCAACGCCGACTTTGACGGCGATCAGATGGCCGTTCATGTGCCTCTTTCAATAGAGGCTCAGGTGGAGGCGAGGGTTTTAATGATGTCCACAAACAATATCCTTTCTCCCGCCAATGGAGAGCCTATAATTGTGCCCAGTCAGGATATTGTCCTGGGGATTTACTATATGACCAGGGGTAAAGTTTACAGCAAGGGTGAGGGAATGATTTTCTCGAACCCTGAAGAGGTCAGAATGGCCTATGATGCCGGCCAATTGGAATTGCAAGCATATATCAAGGTAAGAATAAACGGCAAGATCGAAGAGACGACAACAGGGCGCATTCTTTTATACGAGATTTTGCCTGTGGAACTTCCTTTCTCACTAATAAATGAAGTGATGAACAAAAAGAAATTACGTTCCCTTATTAATGAATGTTATCGGAGGGCCGGGATTAAGGCAACTGTTATACTATCCGACCGATTAAAGGATATGGGATACAAGTATGCTACTAATTCAGGTATATCAATCTCCATTAATGATATGACTATACCGACCCAGAAAGCCAAGATTATCGAAAGTGCTGAAAGTGAAGTAAAAAAGATCGATGTTCAATACAGAAACGGATTAATAACGGATGGTGAAAAGTATAATAAAGTTGTTGATATCTGGGCGCAATCGACCGAACAAATCGCCTCGGAGATGATGAAAGAGATGGGAGTTGAGGAGAGAGATGCCCCGGACGGCAACAAGACAAAGATCGAAAGTTTTAACCCTATTTATATGATGTCGGATTCCGGGTCACGTGGAAGCAAAGACCAGATGCGCCAGCTGGCCGGGATGAGAGGTCTTATGGCCAAGCCGTCGGGGGAGATTATAGAGACCCCCATTACATCCAATTTCAGAGAAGGGCTTACGGTTTTGCAGTATTTTATTTCCACTCACGGTGCAAGAAAAGGCTTGGCCGATACGGCCCTTAAAACCGCAAATTCGGGATACCTGACCAGGAGACTCGTTGATGTAGCCCAGGATTGTGTGATTACAGAAGAGGACTGCGGCAGCGTTGATGGACTATGGGTAAGTTCCCTAATGGAAGGAGGCGAGATTATTCAGAGGGTTGGTGACAGGATTCTAGGAAGAACCGTTCTAGATGATGTCTATGATCCCATTACGAATGAACTTTTGATCTCGGCCAACGAACTGATTGACGAAGAAAAGGTTGAGATTATTGAGCATGCTGGCCTGGAGAGAGTCAAAATCAGGTCGATTTTGACGTGTCAGGCCAAAGGAGGAATATGTAAAAAATGCTATGGACGGGACCTTGCCTATGGTCATGAGGTTAATATCGGAGAGGCTGTTGGAATTATTGCGGCCCAGTCAATTGGCGAGCCGGGCACCCAGTTAACAATGCGGACTTTTCACATAGGCGGAACAGCAAGCAGGAGGGTGGAGCAGACTACCGTACATTCCAGAAACAGAGGTAAGGTCAGTTTTATCAATTTAAAGACAGTTAAAAACGTTGATGGTAATCATGTGGCCATGAACCGTAACGGTGAGATAGCTATCCTGGGGAAGGGCGGCAGAGAAATCGAACGGTATCCGGTCATATACGGCACTATCATAAGGGTCGAGAATGGTCATAAGATTCAAGCCAACCAGATTCTTGCGGAATGGGACCCTTTTAATATTCCTATTCTTACCGAAGTTGAGGGCACAGTGAAATTCGGTGATATAGCCGACGGACTTACCATGCAGGAAAAAAGGGACAATGTTACGGGTAAGATAAGCAGGGTCATTGTTGAATCACACCAGGCGGATATGAGGCCTAGGATTTCCATAAAGGATAAAGATAAAAAGACGGCAAATCTTCCGGGTTTTTCAAAGGCAAAAGCACGCTATCATCTGCCTATCGGGGCTATAATTATGGTAAATGAGGGAGACGTGGTTAACGCTGGAACCGTCCTCGCGAAGATCCCGAGAGAAACAACCAAAACCAAAGATATTACGGGCGGTCTGCCTAGGGTGGCGGAATTATTCGAGGTTAGAAAGCCTAAGGAGAATGCAATTCTGAGTGAGATAGATGGGACAGTGTCATTCGGGCAATACAGCAAAGGCAGAAGAAGAGTTATTATTACACCAGATGAAGGCGATCCGGTGGATTACTTTATAAGCAAAGGCAAACATGTGAGTGTGCTTGAAGGGGATTACATAAGGGCGGGAGAGCCATTGATGGATGGGTCTGCCAATCCTCATGATATTCTGAAGATCAGAGGGCCCAAGGAACTGGCAAAATACCTAGTAAATGAAGTTCAAGAAGTTTACAGGCTTCAGGGTGTAGGCATTAATGATAAACATATCGAAGTGATAGTAAGACAGATGTTGCGGCAGGTTGTGGTCAAGGATGCGGGAGATTCAGGTTTCTTGCTGGGAGAACAGGTTGAAAAATGGCGTTTTGAGGAAGAAAATCAGAAGGTTATTGAACAGGGAGGGAAACCGGCTTCCGCAGAGGCCTTGCTTCTCGGAATAACGAAGGCCTCTTTGAGCACCGAGAGCTTCATATCCGCCGCCTCATTTCAGGAGACGACCAAGGTATTATCGGACGCCAGTATCGCCGGAAAGGTAGATAGGCTTAAGGGATTAAAGGAGAATGTTATTATGGGACGATTGATTCCGGCGGGCACGGGAGTTAGAAAATATAGGGATTTGGATATAGAGGTTGTTAGTAAGGATTTATCATAATAACTTTCAAAATACCTTGACAATTATAGGTGATAAAAATATAAGAAAAGTTTATATTTTTTCAGAGCCCAGCGGAGCCTCACGGGATTAAGTGGGAAGATTTATAGATAATAACACGGACGGCAAGAAAAGGAATAAGGATAAATGCCTACGATTAATCAACTAATTAGGAGAGGGCGCGAAAAGTCCAGGAAAAAGATTAAGACACCGGCTTTGCAAGGAAGCCCTCAGAAGAGAGGCGTGTGCGTCAGGGTCTATACTCAAACCCCTAAAAAACCCAACTCAGCCTTGAGAAAAGTCGCGAGGGTAAGACTCACAAACGGAATCGAAGTTACCTCTTATATCCCGGGAGTTGGCCACAATCTTCAAGAGCATTCGGTTGTTTTAATCAGGGGTGGGCGTGTAAAAGATTTGCCCGGTGTTCGATATCACATCCTGAGAGGAGCCATGGATACTTCGGGTGTAGATGATAGAAGACAGGGTCGCTCCAAGTATGGAGCAAAAAAACCCAAGGCTATTTAAGGAGTTTTTATGCCCAGGAAAAAAATGGTTATTAAAAGGGAGACTTTGCTCGACCCGAGATATAAGAATCAGTTTATTGCCAAGTTTATTAATAGCATGATGATAAAAGGGAAAAAGAGCCTGGCCCAGTCTATTCTGTATGACGCATTCGAGATTATCACCGGGAAAATCAAGGAAGATCCGTTAGCTGTCTTTCAGAAGGCTATTAATAATGTTAAGCCTCTTGTTGAGGTTAAGTCACGACGCGTCGGCGGCTCTACTTATCAGGTACCGACAGAAGTGAGATCGGGAAGAAGTCAGGCCCTAGCTATCAGATGGATAATCTCTTTTGCCAGACAGAGGGGAGAGAAGAGCATGCCAGCAAAATTGGCGGGTGAATTAATCGACGCCGCCAATAGAAGAGGTGCTGCTGTAAAGAAGAAAGAGGACACCCATAGAATGGCTGAAGCGAATAAGGCCTTTGCTCATTATCGGTGGTAACGCTGAAAGTGCGTATATTTGTTTTAGAGAATGAATTGTAAGAAGAATCAGGGTACTCAACTATTGTTTCAAAAGGGGGATAGTGATGTCTAAGAAGAAATTTGAGAGGAAGAAGCCTCATGTAAACG
>CAYQNR010000078.1:0-13326 GCA_964418945.1 uncultured Desulfobacteraceae bacterium | reverse complement strand
TTATATTCTTCTATAGTCGTCATTGTATTTATTTCCTTAAGATTATGTTTTTTATATATAGCTAATCTAAATTCTGACGAATTTATATCAAAAATTATTAAATGATACCACTACTTTTATAGTCCACCCGCCCGCCTCGTCCAGTTTTATGCAGGGTTACAGCATATGCACTGGGCTTGTTTTTAAGGATTTGCTCCCCCAGGACACCCATTAGCGATTAGCTTTTAGCTTTCGGCTATTCTCTCTTGATCCCCTTTCACACCCTCCTAAAAGGGCGAAGGCGGCTGCGCCCTGCGCTTGTCGTCTTGAAAAAAATGCCTGTGAGCGAAGGTCTGCCCCTTTTCTTCGTTCCGGATCTCCCGGAGGAACAGCCCTTCGCCCCAGTGACATATCTTTAGCCTTACCCGAGGTCACAGGTGTTCTTTTCAAGATGACATCTCCAAAAGAATTCCACCCAAGGCCTGCAGTGGGCTTGTTTTCAAGGGTTTGCTCCACCAGGACACCACGTAGAATGTACCGTTGCGACCAGGAAAAGGTTTGCCAAACCCTTGAAAATAAGACCACGTCCACTGAACGCCATAGATGTCGTCTTGAAAAGAATGCCTGTGACCGGATATTGGCGATACCTTATAGTCGAAATTACAGCCTATCCGCGTTGCGAAGCAAGCTTATTATGCAGCTGTTCCGAGGCTTCCACGAATTTCCGGTCATGTGCTTCCCGGCCTTCCGTATACATGGCCGGTTCCCATTCTATCTTTTTCAGGCCGCTGATTATAGCTGCTATTTGATCATAGGGAATGGAAACCAGAATAGTGCCCGAAGGGAAGACCCCTTTGGCTTTCATTCCGTGCGACAGATCAGTGATCAGATAATTCAATTCACCGCTGATATACGGATATGTGGTCAGCCAGTTGCAGGCAATCACCGGGGTGCCTTTGCTTGTCCACATTTTACCGGTCGCGAAGCACATGGCACGTAATATGATTTCCAACTGGGTATCATCAACAGCTAAAATAACAACATCAGGAGAGAAGGATATTGTATCCAGAGATGAAAATGCTATGTAATTAACGCTGTTTCTTTCCAGCTTTGTAAGATAATAGTACAGCCTGCGGTTAGCGCGAGCTTCCTCAAAGATCTTAAGCGACTGGCCTATATTGCCGCTTTCAAAAACAGGGTCTGATTCAACCATTCCCGTTATTATGGGTCCGACACACGTAAAATTATCTACTTCGGAATAAAAAGGTTCCTGTTCCTGTGCCTCTCTGAACATTTCACAGAAAGACAAATTCTTGTCAAGCTTCCGCATTTCGTCCGGTTTGAAAAGTAGAAATTTAATTCCAAAGGGCTTCAATTTAAAATTGAATTCATTGAAAATGGCTAGATCCTGCAGTTCGGAATTCATAATATACCTCCTGTAATTCTTTCTCGGTTATATTTCCAATTATTTTGTAATTATTTATTTTATTAAAGAAGGGTGATGATCTTAACTCAGTATTTAAAAAAGATTGTTAAAAGTCAAATAGGTTTTCTGTTTGCAACAATATAACACAATACGTAATTAAGATAATGATCTCTTTCCGAAACAATAAGGTTTTTTACGTCCCGACTTCTGCGCAGCGTGTCACCAGAAGCGGATTGTGGAATTCGGTAAGTGATTTTGTGAAGATATGCTCAAGGGGGTCACTACCGGCATTTTGTCTTGACACACAAGGGTTTATCTTCCTATGATTTCTCTCTGAAAAAGCAAGTTCCTATGACCTTGATTTTTCAGTAAAAATGTATATATTTTTTATGTACTTAAAAAACCATGGAAATTTCCATTGATTATTGATATTCTTTTAATAGATATTCGAATATTGAGTATTTGTAAATTAATTATTATACATATACAAGAAGGAAGGTTATTAAAATGTTGGAAAAAGCTAAGGTCGGTCCTGAAAAATTAAAAATAGTTCATTCAGCCGATAAAAAGGATTTTAAAAAGACAGAAAGTGCTACGGTTGATGCTGAAGAAATAAGTAAGGTTCAGGTTCTGACTCCCAGACTGCGGAAGTTGAAAAAGGAGTGGGAAGAAGCGGAGCCCCAGGTTTATGTGGATGATACGCTCCTGTTTACCGAATCGTGGAAGGAGACAGAGGGTCTGCCTGTTGATATCCGTTGGGCCAAAGCCTTAGAAAAAAGACTGCTGGAATGCCCCATAGTTATCAGGGACGACGAGATTGTTGTAGGTTCTTTGACCAAGTTCATACGCGGTAACGGCACCCTGTGCGCCATGAAGCCACGCGAGATTCTGGAAATGTGCGAGAAAGGCAAGTTTGACCGCAAAACCAGCGACATAGACTCCGAAAAAATCACACCTGAGGATCTGCAGGCCCTCAAAGAGGATGCCGAGTACTGGGTTGAACACATGCCTAAGGTTAGTTCAGTAAACAAAGCCCTGGAATATGATATGGGAGCAGAAGTCTTTGACCTCTTGTTTGACAGAGCATGTGTCTTTGAAGGACGCGGCGTGCGTTACAAAATGGACAGGGGACTGTTCCAGAATTTCAGCGCATATGGAGGGGGCGTGGCGCAGGTCAGCGCCAAGTGCGTGGAACATGGCCTTGACTATGTAATTGATCTGTGCAGGAAAGAGCGTGAGAGAATGATGGCAGAAGGCGATAATGCCAATTCCCACGGTTCTGCCCAGTTCCTGCGCAAGTACTGGCTCCTGGAAGCATGCATCATATCCTGCGAGGCATTCATCAAATATGCGAAGCGGCATGCTGATCTGGCAAGAGAGATGGCCTCTACTGAGACTCGTCCGGAACGAAAGGCTGAGTTGATCCGTATCGCGGAAGCCTGCGAACGGGTGCCTGCTGAACCTCCGCGAGATTTCTTTGAAGCAGTACAATGCGTGAGATTATACCATCTGGTCTGCTGGAAGGAGAGTTCAGACCGTCCTGAGGTGCCGATAGGCCGTCTCGATCAACTCCTTTATCCTTATTATAAAAAAGACAAGGAAACAAGTAAGATCACTGCCCAGGATGCCGCTGAACTATTGGGTGCACTATGGCTGAAGATAAGGGAATGCGAAAATTTGGTTACGATCCCGCGCTCCCAGAGAGCTGCTCCTGGTTCCCTGTTGCCCAACATCACCCTTTGCGGCTTGGACGAAAACAGCAATGACCTGACCAATGAGATCTCCTGGCTGGTGCTGGAGACAATGGCTCAGGTCAAGCTTTCCGAGCCTGCGGTATATATTCGCTATAATCCGGACATGGACCCGGCGTTTATTATTCATGCCCTGCGCTGCAATATTAGATTCGGCGGTGGAAACCCTGCCTTCCTGAACGATAAACTTGGAATCCAGCGCTATCTTGACAGAGGCGTGACCATAGAAGATGCCTGCAACTGGAATGCCAGCGGATGCCTTGGTTATCATCTCGACTGCATGGAACACGTGGGCGGCGGCCATAACATCAATCAGTTGAAGGTGTTGGAATTGGCTCTAAACAATGGATTTGATCCAAGGACACAGAAACAGCTTGGTCCTAAGACCGGTGATCCGAAAAACTTTACAAGTATGGATCAGGTAATGGAAGCCTATTTCAAACAGCTGGAATACTTTGTGCCGGTCCTTCATAAGGTTAAAATGCTCACATTGTGCACGGAAATCACTGACGGACCAATGAGCGGACTCAGGTGCGCCATGCAATACGAGGACTGCATCCCGGCTGGCCTGACCCCGAAGGAGGGCGGCGCCCGCTATCCCGAAGGCAGAACCTCCTGGCTGGGAAGCCGCGGAATGGTTGATCTTGCTGATACATTGTCTGCGATCAAGAAACTCGTTTTTGACGAAAAAGAGGTCAGCATGACTGAATTGCTTAAAGCGTGTTCCAAGAACTGGGAAGAATATGAGGAACTCCGTCAGATGTGTTTGAATACGCCCAAGTACGGCAATGACGATGAGTATGTTGATTCGATCTATGCTCAACTCTCCACTAAGGTGCCTGAAATCATGCAGAGATGGATCGACCCGATTACAGGCAAGAAGCCCATGCTCTTTATCGGCGCAGCTGCCGGACATATTCCCTGTGGTGCGCCAGTCGGTGCGCTTCCCAACGGCAGGCTTGCAGGAACTCCAACCTGTGACGCAGCATGTTCGGTAATGCCTGGTATGGATGTGAACGGCCCTACTGCGGCTATCATGTCTGCAACCAAAGGGCCTTATAGCAGAGAATTTGTCGGCTATGCCATGAACATGAAGTTTTCAAAGAACGTGCTCAATACGGATGACAAGCTGCAGAAGCTGGCCTGGCTCATTCAGGCATTTATGAAAAGAGGAGGATGGCACATACAGTTCAACATCCACAGCCGTGAAGAATTGCTGGATGCACGGGAGCACCCTGAGAATCATAGGAATCTCCTGGTAAGGGTAGGCGGATATAGCGCGTATTTCATTGACCTGCCAGCCGGCCTGCAACAAGAGATAGTCGAGCGTTCGATGCACGATATCCTTTATTAATGTAAGGACATATAGAGTATTGGAAAGAGCTGCCTGGATCTGGCGGCTCTTTGTGTATAAATGGGATTTCTAAATAAGCGAGTATTAGATATTATATGCTTTTATAATATATAGAAGACCACTAAACCCAATGAATCTTATAGGATCTGAACAAAACGAATGCAAGAGATAGAAGGAATAGTCTTTAACATCCAGAGATACAGCATTGACGACGGTCCCGGACTACGGACTACTGTTTTTGTCAAGGGATGTCCTTTGACCTGCCTCTGGTGTTCGAACCCGGAATCCCAGGATCCTTTGCCTGAAGTAACCTGGAGGTACACTTCCTGTAAAAAATGCGGGACATGTGTAAAGACCTGTCCATTAGAGCTCATAACGCTGGATGAAGACGGCGTACATATAGACCGGAAATCCTGCGACAGATGCGGGAAATGCGTAGAAGCATGCGAGGCGGAAGCTCTCAGGATCTCAGGTAAGAGAATGACGGTTGATGAAGTCTTTAAGGTGGTCAAAAGAGATATTGACTTCTATAAAGTATCGGGTGGCGGTGTTACAGGTTCAGGGGGGGAGATACTCATGCAGGCTGATTTTATTGCGGAACTTTTCAAACGCTGCAGGGAAGGGGAAATCCATACATGCGCCGATACCTCAGGTTTCGGCACAAAAGAAGCTATGGAAAAGATCTTGGCTTACAGTGATCTGGTCTATTATGATCTTAAACATATGGATCCGGTTGAGCATGAAAAGCAATGCGGACAATCAAATGATTTGATCTTGAGTAATCTATCCCTGGTCGTTGAAAGTGAAGTGCCAATGGTCATACGAGTCCCCATTGTACCTGGTTATACTAATTCGGATGAAAACATAGCGGCCATTGCCAAAACCGTGGCAGGACTTACAAAAGAAGCACCTGTGAATATCCTGCCTTATCACAGCTATGGAGCAAATAAATACAGAATGATTGATAGGAAATATCAGCTCGACGATGTAAAAATTCCGACGGAAGAGGAACTGGACAGAGCAAAGCAGATAATAGAGTCCTATGGGCTTAAGTGCGAAATATCAAAATAGTTAATGTCCATCCAGAAACGTTCAATCTTTCGGCAGACAAGCTGCGCTAAGTCCCATGTCTCCGGCATTGGTTTCCAGTTTCTGGATGTAGCTTTCAGCAGTCAGTTAACGCTTTTATTTTAATGCTTTTCTCTGATAGCTGAATGCTGATAGCTAATAGCGCTCATTCAAAAACGGACGTTTTTGGATGAGCAACAATTATTAACACTAATCAAGGAGGAAAACCTGTGATCAGAGTCAAACAGCAGCGCATTGATGATAAAACATTCGCGAAAATGCGCAAAGAGGTGTTGTCAGTCTGGCATACAGGCAAGGAAGTGGATCTTGATGAGGCAATCGAATATCAAAAGAAAATACCTGACAGCAAGAACTTTGCTAAGGTACTTGCCAAATATAAAGAAGAAGGAAAAATCGGTCTTTTCCCCCGCTCCGGCGTTCCGGTTGTTGAGGAAGAGATTAAGCTTCTCCATTCATTAAATGAAGTTGGTGTGCGATTGTTTCCCTTCACAACAGACTCTTATACACGCAATCTTCAACTTGATAAAGCGCAAAAAGGCCTGGAGGAAAGCATAAAGACCGGGAAAAGGAAATTGAACGGCTATCCCATAATTAACCACGGCGTAAAAACTACGCGCAGGGTAGTAGAATCCTGTGATGGCGCCTTTGATCCCAGGTGTTCCCGCGTGGCAAACAGTTTTGTGGGAGAAATCGCCTTTGCTTCGGGTATGACTGCAATGCCCAACAGCTTTTTCGGCTGGATCGCAGGATATGACAAAAACGCAACTGTTGAAGAGTGTGTTGAGACTGCACAATACCTGGGCAAATTGATAGGCTGCTATGCCGATGAGGACGTTATTATCAGTACAGATTGCCACGGATGGCTGCCCAACGGCGTTATACCAATGTATGTGAATATAGCCACCCAGATCCTTGAGGCTCTGGTTTCGGCTGAGCAGGGGGTAAAAAGCGTAGTGCCGCTAATGAATTTCCAGGGCAATATAAGTCAGGATGTCGCTGAAATCAGGATCTGTGAAAAACTTTTCAGGAAGTATCTGGACAAGTTCGGATACAAAGATACTATGATTCCCGGGATAATAGGCAACCAATCATCGCTGTTTCCATTCCCCCAGGATATCGGAAATGCATTCGGATACATTAACTATATTGCCATGGTGGCTGCAATGTCCGATCTTGCTGCTTGCTCGGTAAAAACCGTGGATGAAGCACTGGGAGTGCCTAGTGTCGAATCTCACATGCAGACCTACCGTTCCGCCAACTGGATCTTTAATGTAGTAAGGCAGCAGAGTTTTGTGGCAGACACCGCTGAAATAAGACAGGAAGAAAGAATGACCGAACTGGCGGTCAGCGCTATCATGGATAAGGTTATCGATATGGGTGATGGCGATATCGTTGTTGGTCTTGTTAAGGCGGTGGAAGCGGGAGTGCTTGATTCGCCGTTTTCCATTAATATATACGCCAAAGACCTTGTTATGGGTGCCAAAGATCTTCAGGGTGCCTGCCGTTATATAGATTACGGTAATCTGCCGATTCCCGATGAAGTCAGGAAGTATAATGATGAAAAGGTAAAAGAAAGGGAAAAGGCTGAAGGAACAGAACTTGACTTCGATGTATCGCTTGCGGATTTCTGGGCTCTTGCCGGAGGAAGCGTCATAGGCACGCCCGTAAAAAGAGATGATGTTGATAATGAGGCTGAAAGGATCCAGATGGAAAAAATGCCTACAATCATTACAGGAACAGTAGGCGTTGATTCCCACGTCATAGGTACAAAGATAGTATCCAAGGTCCTAAGAGAATACGGATTCAATGTAGTCGCTCTTGGCGCTCAGACACCTGCTGATGAATTCATCAAGGCAGCACAGGAAACCGACGCTGACGCTATAATCATAAGTTCACTTTACGGAATGGCTGAAATGGATCTGCAGGGATTCAGGGACAAATGTAATGAGGCCGGAATAGGAGATATTCTTTTGTATATAGGCGGAATTCTAGGGGTTGGCGCGCGTGATTTCAAGGAAGATGAAGCTACGTTTAAGAAACTCGGTTTTGACAGGGTATATCCACCTCAATCTGATATTAAAAAATCCATTAAGGACCTGTACACAGATCTGAAAGCTAAATCCTACGATTCATAAATTCTATGACGAATTTATTCCCTCAGGACTTAGTGCTGAGTGAGTAATTTCAATCTTTCACATAATCAATACACGCCACCGTATTTGCGAATCGAAGCACTAAGGGGAAGATATGATACCTCGTTGACCTTACGCTAAATCCACCTGAATGCGTTTATATCCGTATGCAAGCGCCCCCAGTACCACAATAATTCCAACTATCAAAAATGTATGCGGAGCGCCGATCCTGCTGGAGACACTCCCTAAAAACAGGTTCCCGAAGGGAGTCATGCCCGAAAGAGCGAATACATGGAGCGCCATGACCCTGCCCCTTTTATCATTGTCCACAACGGTTTGTATGAGTATATTGCTGAATGATATGATCATCATAATCCCGAAACTTATTATGAATATGGAAACCACTGACAGTACAAATATTCGTGAAAAGGAAAAGATGATAAATCCTATGCCTGAAGAAAATGCTCCCGCGAAAATAAGCTTAACCAAGTTTTGATTGCTCTTCTGCGAAGCTACGAAAATCGCCCCTGTCAACGCGCCCAGCCCTGAATATCCCACTAGATACCCGAGCGTCTGCGCCCCTCCACCAAGTACTCCTTTTGCGAAAACAGGCATGAGCACAAGATAGGGATTGGCGAAAAAACTGATTAACGCTAGGAGAAGAAAGGTATAACGAATGGGAATAAAACCTGCGGCATATTTAAGTCCTTCTTTTAGTTCCTGCCAAAAATCAGTTATCTTGGCTTCTGCCCTGCTTGTGACGATTTTCATAAGAAGCAGAGCGGCTATTACGCCGATATAACTGATGGCGTTCAGTAAAAAACATAATCCTTCGCCCAATGCAACTATCACTATCCCTGCGATGGAAGGCCCAATAAGCCGGGCACTGTTAAACATAATGGAATTTAGAGCAATGGCGTTTCTCAAATCCTCTTTATTATCTACCAGATCAACAAACAAGGACTGACGGGCAGTGACATCAACCGCCATAACAGTACCCAGAAATACGCTTATTATAATTATATGCCAAACTGTTACAGATTCCGATAAAACCAGTATCGCCATAATTATGGCAAGACACATGGCCAATGTTTGCGTAACAACCACGGTCCGCTGACGATCCCATCTGTCAACCAATACCCCGGCAAAAGGGGTCAGAATGAACATTGGAATATTCTCTGCGAATCCCACGACACCAAGCAAAAATGCAGAGTCGGTCAACCTGTAAACCAGCCAGCCCATTGCCACATTTTGGACCCACATGCCGATCAGTGAAACGCTCTGCCCCATAAAGAACATGCGGTAATTTCTGTACTTGAGTGTTCGGAAGGTAAACTTGAAAGTGTCAATTATTTTGGAAAATAGCATTATATAAGATATCTCATATCTATTTGAGCTCTGTAAAATGTTATGGATCTTTACTTAGTTGTATCAGTAAATCTGAATCTGGAATTACTGCTGCGATTTTGGAAGATCTTCTATGCAAAAACAACAAAATATTTATAAAAATTTAAATTTTATTTTTCTTAAAACCATTACATCCTTACGACCACCCACCCTGATTACTGCAACAGGGGATATGGAGCCAGGCTGCTTGAAGGGATGGGATGCTTTACTGGGCTCTTGAAAATGCCGCTAATAAATCGGCTTGGATCGCAAAGTATAAAACACCAGTTCAAATGGGAAACACAATTTGAGCGGGTATTTCTAAACCAGAAATCGCCCGTAACGCTTCGAATCACCGGTGTTAGTGGAGCTATAGCGGAATTCACATCCGAGTGAATTCGGTTATTGGCTGATTCTATTCCGCATGTAAAGCATCAAGAACAGCACTGGGATTCCTTGATGCGATTCGCAACAATGCCTTGGCTGGACCTTCCGGTTCTCTTCTACCTTGCTCCCAATTCTGTAAAGTACGGACACTGACACCAATCATCAGTGCGAATTCATTTTGCGATACCTTGAGTTTCTCGCGGACGGTCTTGATTTCAGGTGGTTTGATTTCATACAAACGACTTGGCGCCTTGCGGCCAGCCTTGATCTCACCAGCTTCCTTAATGCTGGCAACCAATTTTTCGAAATGCTCTTTTTTCATGATAATAACTCCCTGACCATTCCACGGAGCAGTTTGAGTTGCTCCGGCGTTAAATCTTCTTGTTCAGTCTTCATTGTACGAAAAAAGTATAAAAATCGTGTCAGGAGGATTCCAGTAATAAATGATTCGCAATGCACCTCTTTTTCCTTTACCAGGCAGATTCCAACGAATTTTCCGTAGCCCTCCACTTCCTCTAATCAACCTTCCAGCATCCGGCCGAAGCATCAATGATGTTTGAAGCATGCCATAATTATCGTCCGAAATAAGTTTTTGAATTTCCTTTGTAAAAATGGAGGTCTCAATGAAAATCATGATTGTATTATACGCCATTGGCGTATTTTGTCAAGGATTTATAGTTGATTAGCAGCCAACGATTGAACTGTGCGGCGCGGTCGTTTTGTGCCCGCACCAGTGAGTTAAAAGCTGATTTTATATTGATCTATTGTTATTTGGCCGATTTGCCAATATTAGCATTTCGGCCAAATAGCGGTAAATTTAAGTGATTTTCCTGGATAAAGGATCTCGAAAAAAGCTATTTACCGCATTTGGCAATATTGCCATTTTCGGTAAATGAGCTTTTGTTCATTCCGGCTCCCGCCTTTTAAGCGGGAATAAACTCCAGCTGCTCATAGATTCCGATTTATCGGAAAATCAAATGTCTTTAAAACTTTTAAGAACACTGGACCCTGTTTTCCAAAGGGGACTCGATTCCATAAAGTTATAATTTCATGGACATCCCCCTTTATTATGTGCTTTTGATAACTACCTATTATTACTAGATAATATTGATTTTATTTTCCTATTTAGCCATCTTGCCAGTATTGGCATTTTGGCCAAATATGGATCATTTCACACCGGATTTTGATTTTTGATACTGCTATTTTTCGGTTTTGCTCATCCGAGCATTTCCGATAAATAGCATAGGGCATGATTTTTCGATTTAATTTTTCCATCCAAAAGTTACCATACCCCCGCTTTGCTCATTCCAAGACGCTATGCTCTCTCCAGTATACTATAGCAGAGCTCTCTTACGGCCAATAGCACAATGGAGCCCCGCCCTCTATTTCACTATTTAAAAAAAGCAGGGGCAAGACTAATCGCCTCGGCACAGACCATGTTCTAGAAGGATAATTCGACGATTTAGTATCCTATGCTGTTTGGTATTTTGTTATGGTTTCTTTTTCCAATAGGAATCCAGGAATTGTTTCGGGCTCTGTATTTTAATTCCCATATAATCCTTTATCATCTGTAAAGCTCTATCCCCTGAAATAATGGATTTTGCATTTAATGCAACAGCACATTCAATAAATTTGTTATCATCAGGATCTTTTTCAACAACATTTAGATTAGGAGCTTTGGAAGTGAATAAGACATGAAAGCCATGCGCAAAAAGAGTCAACAACTCTTCCAACTCACGCTCATTTTGTAACCCCATGCGTCTGAGCACATTTATATATTCATCAATGATGGGGCGGGAAAGACATAAGATAATCTGGCCTGATTTCCATAGATCAATGATTTTTCTAGGGTTACCACCAAAGAAAGAAGATATGAAAATATTTGTATCAACCACTACCCTGATCAATGCTTAACCCTCGCCTGACGAACAAAGCGCTTAATATCTCTGGGGCCAATCCCACTTGACCTAAGTTTGCCTCCGATTCGATCCCATAGGTTATCAATATAAGAATCGATGTCCCTGTTTTTGACATATTCTTCGAGCAATTCCCTGACAACTTCACTCACGCTTTTCCCTTCCACCTTGGCAAAATTATTGACTTTGGCTTTGAGTTCAGGATCGATCCTGACTATCATTTGAGTAGTCATTATAAACCTCCTCACCTTATGCTATAACGTATATACGATATAACATTAACGCAGAAATGTCAATGAAAGAAAATTCTGGAAAATTTAAGACGATCTTATAATATGGAGTGGCTCTGCCAAATCGCTGTCATTGGAAATTATGGCAGCACAGTCATATTTATATTGAAGTCCTCATCGGGTTCTAATTAAAAAGCTGGGGCCGATCTCTCGGCCCCGCACCCTGGGTCGAAACCACAGGGGTAGTTTTAAACTTTGGTATAAATATTAATATAGTTATTTAATATGGCAAGAGTTATTTATTCAGTTACCTCCTATTGTTTTTTCGCGCATCCCTACCAGCAGGATGTTAAAAGCTGGTTTTGTGTTGTTCTATTGTTATTTGGCGGATTTGCCAATGCTAGCATTTCCGCAAAATAGCGTTTTATTTTTTATATCTTCCTAATATTATTCAATATATTGCTATTTAGCAATTTTGGCAATACTGCCATTTTGGGTAAATAGTTTGAGTTTAGACAATAAATTTTCAAAAAATCTTTGGAACTCAGTGATGATTATATTTTCCCGGATAGTGTGAATGATGCCTGAATTTACTTTTTTCTTTCTCAAAATCCTCATTTGGGGATTATGCCAATGATGGCATTTTCCCCAAATAGGACTCATGAGAATAATTTTCTTCCGGCTTTTAACGCCTAGCTTGAGAGGTGCGAATGAAGCGTAGCGGAATGAGCATCCTCCTCAAACCTGATGTTGGGCAGTGCTGTTATCCGTAATTATATACGGGAGTTTCGATCATTCTATCGGGGCTTCTTCTCCCCTTGATAATGCCTTGGATATGCTCTACCGTTTCAGGAGAAAAAAATTGTTCTCCAGTCTCTCTGCATACTCGCGCTGGTACATTTTCGACAATAAAAAACTTGCCATCATGTTCAAGCGTGTAAGTTACTCTAGATTCAATCATTGTCTCTTTCATTTTAAAACTCCTTATCTCTTACTTCCTAACCCTAAAATCGATCCAAAGTTCGGGGTCAGGTTGGTATAGGGTGATGATCTTGATGAGTGGACGACTCGGATAGCTGCACTGTACATGCAATGGCCTACCCGCTTTAGTATAGCCGAGAATAAGACAACTCGGGCCATATTTGTCGTCCGGGTATTCTTCAATTACTTCACTTTTACCGGCCACCGCATCCTCTAATTCTAACACACTTATATCGCGGAGAATACTCTGATCGACAGCATGTTTGGAGTATTCGTAATCACGTTGCTTAATCTTTGCGCGGATTTCTTGAATACGTGCCATGATTAAATACTATCAAACCTGTAACTTTTGGTCAATTTTCCCATGCCTAACCGTTGAACTGTGCGGCGCGGCTCTTTTGCGTCCGCACCAGTGACATTAATCTGGTCTTGTGTTGATCTTATTTAGCCAATTTGGCAATACTACCACTTTGGCTAAATAGCGTTTTATTTTTTATATCTGCCTAATATTATTCGATATATTCCTATTTACAACTTTTGGCAATATTGCCATTTTTTGTAAATGGTTTGAGCTGGGAGAATAAATTTTCAAAGAATCTCTGGAACTCAGTGATCATTGTCTTTTCCCTGATAGTGTGAATGATGCCTTGATCTTTTCAAGTTTTTTCATCGAAAATTATCATTTAGGAGATATG
>CAYQNR010000077.1:0-13551 GCA_964418945.1 uncultured Desulfobacteraceae bacterium | reverse complement strand
CGCCCGCCTCCTCCGGCTTATTGCCCGGGCCTTGCACATAAACAAGTTCGCCTGTTGCAAAGAGAACCCCATGGGCCGAACCAAGTGTTTATATAATGTCCTTTCCGTACTCATTAACCGGATGAACTGTTAATATTTTGCATGATAAATTTCAGCATCATCTCCAGATCTCAACTAATTATGAAAAGAACCTGATAATTTTATAATTCCCCATAGTTATCTATTTAGACTTAGACAGTGATATTCCTGCAATGTCTTCACATCAAGTTTCCCTTCCGACATTGCCTTAATTGCCAGTGCCGTCGCCCTGGCGCCGGCAATAGTGGTGGTATAGGGTATGCCCATTACCAGTGCGCTTCTGCGTATGGAAAAAGACTCAGAGACCGACTTTTTATGACCGGTGGTATTTATTACCAGGTCAACATCCCCGTTTTTGATCATATCAACTATATGGGGCCTTCCTTCCCTTACTTTGTTGATCCTTTCCGAAGGGATATGATTGGCACCCAGGAATGATAATGTCCCGCCAGTCGCCACAATCCCGAAACCCATATGATGAAATATGGAGGCAATCTCCAGGATGTGCGATTTATCAGAATCCTTGACACTGATAAAGACCTTTCCGGACAAGGGCAATCCCTGGCCGGCGGCCAGCTGGGATTTTGCAAAGGCCAGCCCGAAGGAACTGTCAATCCCCATAACCTCACCGGTTGATTGCATCTCGGGCCCCAGTATGGTATCGACACCGGGAAATCGATTAAAAGGAAAAACCGATTCCTTGCAGGATATATGGGTCGTTGCAACCTCTTTTGTAAGACCCAGTTCCTTAAGAGTATATCCCATAATAACCTTGGTAGCGTATCTTGCCAGGGGTACACCTACGGCCTTGCTCACAAAGGGAATCGTCCTGGACGCCCTGGGGTTCACTTCAAGCACATATAGTGCACCCTCCTTGACCGCATATTGAATATTCATAAGGCCTACCACGCTTAATTCTTTTGCAATGGCCTTGGTGTGCCCTATAATCTCCTCAATAATCCCGGGACACAAGGACATGGGGGGAAGGACACAGGCGCTGTCTCCCGAATGGATTCCCGCCTCTTCGATATGCTCCATTATTCCGCCTATAACGGTGTCTTTTCCGTCCGAAATGGCATCCACGTCAATTTCAGTAGCCCCTTCCAGAAACCTGTCGATCAAAACCGGCTTGCCCGGCGACACGCATACCGCGCTTTTCATATAGAATTCCAGATCCCGCGCGTCATATACAATCTCCATGGCCCTCCCCCCCAGCACAAACGAAGGCCTTACCACCACCGGGTAACCGATCTCTTGGGCAACCCTGATTGCCTCCCCTTCATCGACAGCTATTCCATTCGGAGGCTGGAGGATGCCGATCTCTGTAAGAAGGCCCTGAAATCGCTCCCTGTCCTCGGCCCGTTCTATGCTGTCGGGACTGGTTCCAAGAATCCTTACGCCGGATTCCGCCAGTCCTGCCGAGAGATTAAGGGGGGTCTGTCCCCCGAATTGGACTATAATCCCTTCAGGTTGTTCCTGCTCAATAATATTGAGCACATCTTCCCTGGTAAGCGGTTCGAAATAAAGCTTGTCGGATGTATCATAGTCTGTGCTGACTGTCTCCGGATTGCTGTTGATCATTATACTCTCTATGCCCATCTCCCTCAGGGCAAAGGACGCCTGGACGCAACAGTAATCAAATTCAATGCCCTGCCCTATCCTGTTTGGTCCACCCCCCATAATAATTACCTTTGTTTTATCCGTCTTCCGGACCTCATTCTCCTGTTCATAGGTGGAATAATAATATGGGGTATAGGCCTCAAACTCCGCAGCGCAAGTATCCACCAGCTTATACACGGGCTCTACACCCTTTGATTTTCGAATGCTCCTTATCGCATCCTCATCCTTCTTAAACAGCGAGGCCAACTGTGAGTCGGAAAAGCCGTATTCTTTAACCTGTTTGAAAAAATCATTATCCCATTCTTCGGGCTCTATCCCCTTCCTTGCCATGTCCCTGAGTCGTTCTTCCATGGTGTATATCTGTTCAATATTAAAAAGGAACCATGGATCAATATGGGTAAGCTCATGTATTCTTCTCATGTTGAGACCTCTCCGCAATGCCTCACGGATATAAAACAGTCTGTCTGAATTGGGACAAATGAGTCTTTCTTCAATCTCAAGATGATCAATATGCGGGTCGGCGTTCTCAGACCAATCCTGACCCAGGCCTGATCTGCCTATCTCAAGTGATCTAACCGCCTTTTGAAGTGCCTCTTTGAAATTCCTTCCTATGGACATGGTTTCTCCCACGGACTTCATGGATGTTGTGAGCCTGTCCTCGGTCCCGGGAAATTTTTCAAAGGTCCATCTGGGTATCTTTACCACACAATAATCAATGGCTGGTTCAAAGGAGGCGGGTGTCGTGCGTGTTATGTCATTTGTTATCTCATCCAGCGCATAACCTACGGCCAGCTTGGCTGCGATTTTGGCTATGGGAAATCCTGTCGCCTTTGACGCGAGTGCCGAACTCCTCGACACCCTCGGATTCATCTCTATAACCGCCATTTCTCCATTATCCGGATGTATGGCGAACTGGATATTAGAACCGCCTGTCTCCACGCCTATCTCTCTTATAATATCGACAGCAGCATCCCGCATGATCTGATATTCCCTGTCCGTAAGGGTCTGGGCTGGGGCCACAGTAATACTGTCACCGGTATGGACCCCCATGGGGTCGAAGTTTTCAATGGAACATATAATGACAACGTTATCCTTAAAGTCCCTCATTACCTCCAGTTCATATTCTTTCCAGCCTAGGAGGGACTCTTCCATTATTATTTCGGAAATCATGCTGGCATCAAGGCCGGTAGCTGCCCTTTCCTCCATCTCTTCCCTGTTATACGCCACCCCGCTTCCCATACCTCCCAGGGTAAAGCTTACCCTTATAATAAGCGGGTAACCGATCTTTTCCGCCACCTTCCTCGCTTCATCCATGTTCCTGGCGACACCGCTTCTGGGGACCCTCAGGTTTATACGAGCCATTGCTTTCTTGAAAAGTTCCCTGTCCTCGGCCTTTCGTATAACAGGAACAGAGGCCCCTATTATCTCCACTCCCAGGCCCTCTAATAATCCGGTCTCCGCGACCTTGACCACTGTATTGAGACCTGTCTGCCCGCCAAGGGTGGGGAGCACGGCCTGGGGTCTCTCCCTTTCAATCACTTTGGCAACCATCTCAGGGGTTATAGGTTCGATATAGGTGCGGTGGGCCGTCCCCGGATCCGTCATAATGGTTGCGGGATTACTGTTTATCAATACTATCTCGTATCCCTCTTCCTTCAGGGCCTTACATGCCTGGGTCCCGGAATAATCAAACTCACAGGCCTGTCCTATAACGATAGGGCCTGATCCGATAACAAGTATTTTTTTAATATCCGTTCGTTTCGGCATGGTATTATATGTTCCATATTCATTATATACGATTCCTGTGACCGCCCCCAACCTAACCCTCCCCCATTTAAGGAGAAGGGGTGCCCGGATCATCGATCGAATAATCCGGACTTGATCCGGAGTTACCTATTATGCTTTTCCATCAAGTCAATGAACCTGTCAAAGAGGTAATCGCTATCATGGGGCCCGGGTGATGCCTCAGGGTGATACTGCACGGAGAACAGGGGTAACCTTTTATGAACAATCCCCTCCAGGGTTCCGTCATTAAGATTGATGTGAGTCAATTCAACGTCCGGATCATCAATGGATTCCATATCCACGCAAAAACCGTGGTTCTGGCTGGTTATCGCCACCTTGCCCGTGGAAAGATCTTTCACAGGCTGATTCGACCCCCTATGCCCGAATCTCAATTTAAAGGTCTTGCCTCCCAGGGCCAGTCCAACCAACTGGTGGCCGAGACATATTCCAAAGATAGGTATTTTTCCCATTTGCGCCTTAATAGTCTCCACAGCATAGGTAACCGCCGCAGGATCGCCCGGACCATTACTCAATAAAAGCCCGTGTGGTTCAAGCATATCTATAGTCTCTGAATCCGTATCCGCCGGCAACAGAAGGACACTGCATCCCCTCTTTTCCAGGGATCGCAGAATATTGTATTTCACCCCGTAATCCACGGCAACCACGCGCCGGGGCCCGCCATGGTCACTCCATTTGAATTGTTTTAGGTCTTCCTCCAACTCAATAGCCCTGCCGTTTTTCCATAACATGGGAGTCCTGCATGTAACCTCCCTTACCAGGTCCCTGCCTACCATTTCAGGTGCCTCTTTGGCCCTGGCGACCAGGGAATCAGCATCAATATCCCTTGTGGATATAGCGGCCTTCATGGCGCCCTGCAGCCTGATATGCCTGGTGAGGGCCCGGGTGTCCATTCCCTCAATCCCCGGGATATGGTTTGCCTTGAGATAATCCGCAAGAACCATCCTGGAACGCCAGTTGCTGGGCCTTTCCTGGTATTCCCTGACAAGCAAAGCGCTTACCTGTATCCGGTCTGATTCTATGTCTTCACAATTTGTGCCGTAATTACCTATTAAAGGATATGTCATAGCAACAATCTGACCGCGATATGACGGATCGGTAAGGATCTCCTGGTAGCCGGACATGCTGGTATTAAAGACAACCTCACCCACACATTCGCCGTGTCCGGTGAAGGAACGACCAGCATATACTGTCCCGTCTTCCAATGCTATTAGTGCCTTAATCGTCATCTGGTAGCCCTACAGAACATCATTCTCCCCATTCCTCAAGACCGTTCTCCTTTATTACCTCGGTCTGTCCGGGCACGACCTTTCTGTAAACTTCAAGGGGACTCCTTCTATTACCATTTACCGTTAAAATATCTCTCTCAATGGAAATACCGAACAGTCGCTCATTTTCCTCCAGATACGGAAGGATTAATTCCCAGTCTTTATCGCCCAGGCATACTATCTCACCACGGTTTAGTTGTTCATTATCGACCATGCGAAAGGGATCTCTCACATATATCGCTCCCCCGGAGGCCAGGGAAAAAAGATTGGAACCCGGATAGGGAGTGGTCTGCGCAACTATCCTTCCGTCGTTACAAAATTCCATACCGTTCAAAATAACAAAACCTCCTCCATTAAGGGGATCCCCGGCCATAAAGGATTCCGCCAGATAATCCAGGCATGTCCCGTTTATTACCACCCTTGGCCTGCCCACGGCATTGATGAGCGGGCGGCCTGCCGCGTTTCCCATTACATAAACCTCCCCCCCCTTTGCCCCGTACATAAAGGTCTGACCCACATCCCCGTAGATGACCATTTTGCCTGACTTCATTATCTGTCCCAGTTGATCCTGGCCGTTTCCGTGGACACGGATGGAGAGACCGTCTATGCCCGACCCCAGATAATCTCCGGGGTTGCCATAGATGTCTATGTTTACGCCGCTGGAATCCGGGCCGAACCCACATCCGTGAAAACGCTGCCCCCTTAATCCAAACACAATGAATCTCCGCCAGCCTTTTAAATACGCCTCTGCCATAAGACGGCTGTCGCAATTATCTCCTTCCGGGGGAAACAGGGTGCCATCAATCACCATGACCTTGTCACCGTAGGCCGGTCCTCTGAAGAAGTGTCTTGATTCCCAGTCAATGAATCGATAGGAACCCTTGACCTCTTCAGCCTCCAGGGAGGGCAGGTGGCGGAATATATTCTCTATGGTCTGGTTTATCATCTGCCGGATGGAACGACGCTTTTTATCCCCTGTCGGATAGCGATGATCTATCAGCCTGGTCAGTGTCTCCAGCGCTACCTCCAGATAAGCGTCGCCCCTGAGTGCCCATGACTTAATATCTTTCAGTAACTCCATGATACCGGCATAGTCCCATCTCCTAATCCCTTCTTTCAGGAAATCATAGAGGAGATCAGGACGCTGGACCTCAAAAAACTCCGATATCTCGGATCCGTGCCTCGTATCATCCTCCATCAGATAGTATACCCTTCCTGGTAGATAGGCTACCTGATCGTCCGGGACCTTGATCTGTTTTCCAAATTTATCAACGCAGGTTAGGGTGCGGCCGGGATAACCAAGACCGTCTTTATCCAGGTTGAAGATAAAGGATCCCCCATCCGTATGGCTTCCGCCACGGGCGTTCCAGTAAAGGTCAGCGACTGTTCCTATTCTCGGGTCCTCGTCCGATAAGCTCCTTAGCGTGGCATCGATTGCCTGCTGTTCCGAACATATCAATCCCACCTGGACCTGTCCCTCATGTAAGGCGAACACCTGGGGCCGGAGCATGGAGGTGTCAGTGATTCCGATTAGCTGGAATCTCTGCTTTTCCGTATCATTGCGGGCTATAATAAAGAACCACGGCCCGTCCGGAGACGCGTGGATATGACAGGCCTGAATAGCCCTGTATATCTTCTGTTTATCGGGTGATAATCTATCAAAATCTCTCTCCATAGAAGGTGCCAGCGCCTCGATAACATACTCAAGCGGGTAACCATAGGTCCTGATATAAAGATCAAAAAGAAGCGCTGAAAGTTCGGTGTCCGTCAGAAAGAGCGGATGGATGTTTCTTTGTTTGAGATATTCCGCAACCGAATGGTAGTTCGCGAAGTCCCCGTTATGAACAAGGGCTTCATTCATCCCTATGAAGGGGTGAGCTCCGGCCGGATGCCATACCTTTCCTCTGGTGGGATACCTCTGATGGGCAATCCAGATATGCGCCTTGAAATCATCGAGTTTATAGTACCGCACCACTTCCTCTGCATATCCCACTGCCTTAAGGATGAAAAAGTTTCGACCGTGTGACAGGACAAACGCGCGCTGTTTGCCGAAGGCGTCATAATAGTTCCTGTTTATCCGGAAGCTGTTCTGATAAACAAATTCGTCTTCCGCCTTGCGATCCGAAAGTTTTTCAAGTTGGTTCTTGGCCACAAAATCTTTCAGGACACCGGGCCTTACCCTGACAAAAAAACGCCACACGTCGGGAGGCCGTTTATAGAGCCCCGCCAGATCGCGGTAGTCATCAATACATGGTATCCTCTCCGAGAGATCCACCTGGAAAAAGGGTTCAATGAAACGGCTTTTCAGTTCCTCAATTGTGCCTTCTTCCAAGATGGCCACATGGAGGATATAGTCATCCTCCAGTATCTCTTTTGAAACCCCCAGCATCCTGTGATCAAAACCCATGGCCGCGATCCCGCCTCCACGACCATTGCCACGGTTATGCATCTGTCTTGACGGTTCAAAGATATGTTTTCCCCTGACAGGTACATTACAGGCAAAACCGGTAACCCCGCAGCCGCCTTCCGTTTCTGCCTTATTGACCCGCTTATCAGGCAAACCCCGGACCAATCCTTTCCTGGATTGAATAATGTTTTCAATGTCTCTGTCCCTTAACATGATCTTCGTCCGATAACTCGACCTCCTGAACCTTCAGTCAACACCTCTCAAAAACCATAATGACCTCTTAGTTAGTTTAGGTATCAGCTATAAGCTATCCCCTGTTTGATATTATCCCATAGCCTTTAGACCTGTGTATCGCCTTAAGACTATCATTTGTCGCAGGTCACGGCTGTTCTTGGAAAAACGACATCTCCAAAAGGATTCCACCCAAGGCCTGCAGTGGGCTTATTTTCAAGGATTTGCTCCACCAGAACCCCTGGCAAAATTTCCCGTTGATACCAGCAAAAGGTTTGCCAAACCCTTGAAAATAGGACCACGTCCTCCGAATGATGTAGATGTCGTCTTGAAAAGAGCGGCCATGACCGGAGTATGTACTGTTCCATGTCCTACATTCTTCACTCCCTTTACTCGGCTCAGTCCCGTACCCTAGGTGTGGGTTCCCGGTTCCCATATCCTTCTTGGGCCCTTGATTTCTCGAATCATTATCTCTTCATATAATCCAGATGCACCAGGCAATCGGTTCGTCCTACCAGTTCCTTAATGCTCTTCATGCCCAGCCGTCTCAATAAGCGACTCAGCTCCCTGCGCCATGCCGTGAACATATTGATAATCCTCTGGGTTCCCCATTCAACATCCATGAGCTCCATCAATTCCG
Source organism: uncultured Desulfobacteraceae bacterium (assembly GCA_964418945.1). GTDB lineage: Bacteria > Desulfobacterota > DSM-4660 > Desulfatiglandales > HGW-15 > CAYUYB01. The sequence goes on along the minus strand of CAYQNR010000077.1, from coordinate 5,504 downwards.
GGTCAGTCGTGGCGATACCTCTGGCACAACCCCTTCCACTCTCACAGTTATGGCACCTTACACACTCCAGGGCCACCAGCTCTGATGTCCCTGTGCATACGCCATCCGCGCCCAGAGCTATTATCTTGGCCGCGTCATGGGGTGTCCTTATCCCTCCGCCCGCGATCAGGGTTATCTTGTCTCTTACGCCCTCTTCCTTTAAAAACCTGTGCACCTTTGGAACGGCGTACTCTATAGGCATGGCAATATTCTTTTTGGCGATTTCAGGTGCTGCGCCGGTACCGCCGTAACTGCCGTCAAGGTGTATTATATGGGCGCCCGCGTAATAACTGCCCACAGCTACCATATCCACGTCCACAGGCGTGGAGACCTTTACAGATATCACTGCCTGCGGATTAATGCTCTTAATCCAGTCCACGTGTTTTTTATGGTCCTCAACAGAATAGACACTATGGAAAGGAAAAGGCGAAAAAAGAGGGTATCCGGCAACCGCCTCCCGCATTCGAGCCACACCCGCAGTAACCTTGTCTCCCAGGAGATGCCCTCCCAGACCCGGTTTGGCCCCCTGGGCGTATTTAAATTCCACTATTTTTACCCTCTGAATAGTCTCCTCCCGCACTCCAAAAAGGCCGGTAGCCACCTGGGTGATCACATGGTCATCATAAGGCTTGAGTTCATCCGGATATCCTCCCTCTCCGGTGCAGCAAAAGGTCCCCAGGGCGGCCGCAGCCTTAATCCTGCTCAGCATTGTGGAAATGCTCACCGATCCATAGGACATTCCCCCGCCGTAAAAGGGCAAATTAATCTTTATCTTGTGGGCATGGTCACCTCTTCTGTTCAAAGCAACGGAAAAGTCCACATCATTATCGCTTACCGGATGTTCCCTGTCAGGAATTCCCTTCTTCAAGACAACACGCAACTTGTCAAATCCACCACCGGATTCTCCTTCTTTATACTCAAGGCCCGCGGGAGGAATACTCCCAAACTCAGCCATATACCAGGTGCTGACAAGGAGGTCGGGTGTCCATCTAAAATCTCCCATTGTATCGAACGTGGGATTTCTTCTAAGCGAAAGTGCTCCGGCAGGGCAGGCAAGGTAACAAGGCTCTGGACAATCCTCTCCCACGCACAGATAATGGTTTTCGCTAAAGACTTGTCCTCTCCTCATTATATTGACACCGTATTTGCATATCTCTGCGCATCTGCCGCAGGATACGCAGTCGTCGGTCCTGTCCAATCTGTATTTACCGATCGGGTTTCTGAATCTTGAGCCTGTCCGAATAGGTTCAGGCCAGTGGAAATCATCATTATTCAAGTTCATACCCCTCCCCCACTTCACCCAGGGATAAGAATATCTCTTTTTCAATGTCTTCGAAGAAGATGGCCCTTCCTGCCTCTCCCCTTAAACGTCGGATATCCCGTATACCCATGGCGCCCATCAACTCCAGGAGCTGGTTATGCCACGAGCCCATAATATTAATGGTTCTCGCGGCCACCCATCCGGAAGAGGCCTCTTGTATCCGCACGGGGCATGGGAGCCCTTCTTTGCAACGACCGCACATCCGGCATTCCAGCGCGATCAGGATGGGAAAATCAACAAACACGGCATCCGCTCCGCAGATAATAGACTTTGCCACGTGTTCGGCCATAGCCAGACCGCCGCTCGCAAAGATTGTCATCCGGTCTCGAAGGCCGGCCTCCACCAGGGCCTTATGCACGGATCGCACCCCTTCCTTAAGAAAGCGGGATCCATCACCCTCCATCCTTCCGTTATAGCCGGCCTCCAGATTAATAATGGAACATCCTGATTCCCAAAGGGACAATGCCATTTCCTCCGCCTTATTCCCCAGGGGAAGTTTCACGCATATCAAGGCTGATGGGAATATTTTACCAATCTCTCCTATTGCCTTCTCGTAATTCTCGTCCCACAGGAGTTCAACAATCTCTATCTTGTTATTCACCCTCTCGGGCATACTCCCTGAAGAGACCAAGGGCATTAAACGACCCGGGATACAGTCCAAGGGATCGGTATTCATATCCCAGGGCAGGGCCAGAAACGTCCCCAGTCTTTCGGCGGCCATGGCCCATCCCCTTATGGTCTCTTTATTATAAGATCCGAATGAAGGGACCCTCATTATTATAGGGAGGGGGATATGAATAAGCCCGGGAGGCTCGCTTTTCATCTCTCCATTCTCCGTGAAACACAGTTCCCATGGCGTCTCTCCGATATCAACACCTGTGCTTATGTATTCCCGCCCGTGTATCCCGTCCCTGGTAGGCCGGATTATCTCTGACATGTCCGTCCACATAGAGTCGAAACCAGGTCCGCTGAAGGGCCCGGGATAACCCGCGCCTGACACCGGTATCTTACCGGTCTCGGCCTGATACCACAAACTGGCGATGATATCAGGGCTCCAGTGCGAGTCTCCCATAGACGTGAACTCCGGATTAACAGATTTATGGATAAGTTCTTTGGGGCAACCCTGGACACACCTGAGACAGTCCATGCATTGATTATCGATTGAATCTATCATCTGGTCTGGGTCCAGCCCGCGTTTATCAAAGACATTATAGATACACTGATCTTTCACGCATTCAGCGCATCTCAGACAGCCCTCTTCCCAGGCCATAATGCCCGATCTGGTGACAGGCTTAAATCTATGGGGAACCGGCCCGGTATGTATCATATATTTTGACGCCATAATAAAAGTTGATGCTCCGCAACCATAAACCAATAAAGATCAAGAATCCTTAGAGGCAGCTAATCATATACCCTGCACCCTGGGCCCTGTGCCTTATTTATCCCGGCCTGGGCAAAAGTCCCGCACTTTCAACTATCTCACCGACAACCTCTTCCCAATCAATGGCCATTATATGCACTCCCTTTACGCCATCTATCTCTTTCAGCCGCTGTATGGTCTCTACACAGATCCTTATCCCCTCTTCTTTCTGCTTTTCCTCCGTTACTCCTTCCATCCTTTTGATAACATCATCAGGGATCTCTATTCCTGAAACCCTGCTGTTCATGTATCTAGCCATACGCCCGGATTTCAATGGTGTTATCCCTCCCAGTATATACACCTTTTCCGTCAGGCCCTCTTTCCGTGCCATATCCATCCATTGCTCGAATCTCTTTAGATTATATATGCATTGCGTCTGAATAAAATCGGCGCCCGCCGCGATCTTTTTTGCAAGGCGAACCTCCCTGAACTGCAACGGATCGGCAAAGGGGTTTGCGACTGCCCCTATGAAAAGATCCGGCGGAGCAGACAAGACATCGCCGCCTATTATCCTACCATTGTCTCTCATGTTCTTTACCACCTGTATAAACTGGATCGAATCCAGATCAAAGACACCAAGGGCTTGTGGCTGATTCCCGAAAACTTGATGATCCCCTGAAAGACACAGTACATTTCTTATACCCATAGCGGAAGCCCCCAGGATATCGGACTGCAGCGCGATCCTGTTACGGTCCCTCACCACTATCTGGAGGACCGGGTCAATCCCTTGACTTTTTAGAATACAGCATGCGGCCATACTGGACATATGCACCGTGGCGGCCTGGTTATCAGTGACATTTAAAGAATCCACCTTGCCTTTTAGGAATTTCGCCTTTTTGATAAGCCCTTCAGGATCAGCCCCTTTAGGCGGACCGCATTCAGCGGTTACCGCAAATTGCCCCTTTTCCAAAAGGGTCTTTAATACGCTTATTTCTCTCATCTTTGCTGCTCCTCCCTGATTATTTTCCTGGGGCCCAGTCCCTGTTTTTTAGACCAGTCCTTTGGCGGATATATCTTTTCAAGCCGATCAAGGGTTTTAAAAAATGTTAATCTGTCAATTATGGTCTGCCATACACACGGAATATCAGGATCCACTTCGCACCTACCGTTTACAGCCCCCCCGCACGGACCGTTTAACAGCTGCTTAGGACAACGCGCCAGGGGGCATAAACCCCCGAAATAGAAAAGCATGCAATCGCCGCATCCAACACAGTTCTCAAGCCAGTACCCCTGGTCCCTGGTCTCCCCCAAAAATTCCGTGTTAAGGGCGGGGATAACAGGCACCTCGGGAAATACCTCCGCGACAACCTGAACCCCCGCACCGCACCCCAGAGAAAGCACTGCGTCGTAATTATTAATTATGTCACCCAGGGGTATAATGAAGTCTCTGACGCACTGCCTGTCCACGGTCTTTTCATCTATTTTCCTGTCCACACCTTTCATCCTGCCGGCCATGCGAAGGGTCGAGGCAAGGGCCCTGGTCTCCTTTTCTCCGCCAGCCGCGCATTCGGCAACACAAGATCCGCATCCCAAGGCCAATATACGTTTGAAGGGGGTGATCATCTCCCTGATCTCATCTATGGGTTTCTGTTCCGCTGTAATCATTTTTCATTCCTTCTATTAAATTATTTTTAGGTTCTCTTGGCCCCTTAAACCGTTCGACAAGCTGTTCGACAAGCTCACGGTCCTGAGTAATATCGAAGGACTCACGGCCCTGAGCCATTCGGCCTCGAGCGGCTCGACATGAGCTCGTCGACATGTCTCATGGCCGAGAGGCACCGTCGAAGGGCCCTGGAAGCCGTATGCCCTTCCTCTTGTAACCAATATGTTAACATCTTGAACCGGAGGTCACGGCTGTTCTTTTCAAGACGACATCTCAAAAAGGATTCCACCCAAGGCTTGCAGTGGTCTTATTTTCAAGGGTTTGCTCCACCGGAACACCTGGTAGAATTTCCCGTTGCTCATAAGAAAAGGTTTGCCAAACCCTTGAAAATAAGATCACGTCCTCGAAATACCATAGATGTCGTCCTGAAAAGAGCAGCCGTTACCGGAGGATGTTTTTATTTATTCATCGCCTTTTCTCTACGCACGGGCGAAAGCGGCAAATCCTTTATTATTCCTCTTATCTCATCCACATGCTGTTCCAGGCTCCTTTTATCATCCTTTAGCCTGAAAACGGTTCCCACTCTCTCCCTTTTCATCCCTATGCCCTCGATTATTGACCTTGCCGTTTCCACCCTCTTCCCGGCCCTTCTATTTCCTTCGAAATACCGGCATGAACCTTGAGGACACGTCAAAACATAGACTGCATCTGCAAACTCCTCCAGAGATCTCAGGATGTGTAGTATCTCTACCCTTCCACTGCACGGCATCGGATATAGCCGGATATCTTTGCCGTATTTCTTTTCCAGTGCCTGCCTGTCCTTCTCCCCGCTTTTACGAATATTCCGGCAGTAAAACAGGCATAGAACAGGTCCCGGTTTATCTGTCATTTTACGGTCTTTCTCCTTTTTCCCAAGGCCTTCCGCCCTTAACACCTATCATGCACTAGGTATCCGATCTCCCTTTTTATCCGCCTTCGCAGAAGACCACGGGCTTGCCCGTGGCTGAATGCACAAATGATCGCTTGCTACGGCGCGATGTCGCCCCCAGTTTAGGCGGATAACCGCGGCGTAGCCGAAGGCGAAGACGGGTATTTTAATGGGACCACGGGTTTACCCGTGG
>CAYQNR010000076.1:0-13581 GCA_964418945.1 uncultured Desulfobacteraceae bacterium | reverse complement strand
ACGTTGGTTCCAAAACAACTTAAGATCAAATGGGACGTAGGTTCTAAAACAGCCTGATTAGCATAATGGAAGGTTGTTTTGGAAGCAACGTCCCCCATTACTGGATGCCAGATCAAGTCTGGCACGACGTAAATTAACATTCGTCATTCCCCGACTTGATCGGGGAATCCAGATGTTTTTTGATAGCTGGAAAAATCATCAATCCCTAGAGTCAATAATTGTAGTTTTATGGTAATTAGCTATTATTCAGTATTATATCATTTTGAAATAATGTATAATTTTCTTTTTTCCTACTTTTGATAATAAGTGCGAAACTTTGGTTATCAGTTTATCGTGATATGAATAAATTTAAAATTACGCCAAAGAAGGAAATAAAAAGTATATTTATTTTACGGGGGTTATATTGTTTTTTATGGTCCCTTGCCGTCCTGTTCACAATATATTTCATTACATCCGCGATATCTGGCGGGCAACATTTCACTCTTAAACATGTATTTATCTTTTTGTTATGCTCTATACCATTTTCCATTATCTATGCCTTTGCAGTGGAAAAGCTTGGTTCCAGACTTGTGACAGGAAGGTCTAACAGAAAGGTCACTCCCCGAGAACTGCATTCCGCTGATTTGGCAAAGGCCAGGTTCAGCAAAGCAAAAGGACAATTCAAAGAAGCACTTAATATAATAAACGAAGTAGTTGAAAAAGACCCCGAATTTCCCGACGCCCTGTTACTTAAGGCTCAGATACTGTGGGAAGGCTTTGAGAACAGGGAACTTGCTTTGAAATATCTTAATAAGGTAATTGAACTGGTTCAAGAAGATGACCTAATTCGTCGCTGGGCTGTTAACTATTATCATGAAATTATAAAATACCATAGAATTGAAAAGTGATTTTTTTTAAATACTAAAGAAAAAATTCAGAATAAATTTGTTATAGGCCACTACTATATGTCATAACCGCGGACAATTTTTGAAAGTATAGACAATGATTTTTCTTAGGAGATAGAGATGTCGAACATAAAATATTTCGCGCTGGCAGGACAGGGAAATCCAGTTCAGTCAGCCGTTGAGCCAAAAAACGCCAGGGTCAACGCCGTATGGATGGACGGAAATGTGGTAGAAGGCTGCATGTTCAATGAGGCTTGCTGGTATTTAAAGTCCTGCAAGCAACCGGGACTGGTAAAGCATAATTCCGATGAAGTTATGTTTTTTATCGGGGGCGACACGAAGAATCCTGAAAATTTAAGCGCAAGGCTCGATCTTTGGATAGAAAATGACAAACTCACCCTCACAAAGACCTGCGCGGTTTTTGTCCCGGGCGGTGTTGCCCATGGAAACCTTGTAGTCAAAGATCTTAGAAAACCTTTTTTCCGTTATACCTGTCATCTTAATACAGGTTATTACGAAACTCTCCCGGCGGAGGCAAAGGCGGCTTTCGGAACCTATGCCGATTACTATGTTGAAAAATTTTTGCGGCCGGACGCGAGAAAATGGGACGCTCTTTTAAAATTTAATAACACCTAAAAATCATCAATAATTAAAGTATTAAACAGCGTCCCCCCTCCCATAAGTGGGCTTTGACACTTGCCAGCACTGAAGATGTACATGACCGCAAGGGCGGCTTGGCTGCATATGAGGCCTGGACAGAAGACCTGCTTGTTGATGAGAATTTTTCCACTGATGATCCCGAAAGGCTGAAAAAATGTGTGACAGCACATGAAGATGTCATGAATACAATAACCGAAAACCGCGCTTTTTACGGAGCGTATTTCCTGAAACAAATGATCGAATCAAAAGAAGTAAAATCGATTCTACATGATTAATTAAATGAAGCCGTTGAATGTTACACCGTAATGGGTAACCTGGTTTGGCAGTACTGGAAGAAATTCGGAACAAGTAAATCCAAAGCGCAGATCAGAAACTTAACTAAACCTAAAATTCGCAGGGAAGTTGTGTCCATTATCCTGCAGATACGCGATAAAGAAGCTGAAGCGATCGGGATAATTGAAAATATACTGGAGAAGTGGTAATATAAACAGTTTTATTTATCACCTTTTTAAAGTTGCATTCATTATGCCTCTAATAATCTCCTTTGTAAAAGCGACTGCATATCGCGGCGACCATCTGCTATCAGTAAAACATAGACATTTTTGTTAATGATTCGGTAAATAATACGATATGGTTTGAAAAAAATCTCGCGGTGTTCTCTAACTCCTAACTTCAGAAGTTCCTTTGGATATGCACCCCGTTCAGGAAATTCGGATAAGGACAAAAAGTTTTTTTCGATCTGCTGTAAAACATAATCCGCTTTTCGGGGTGAATCATTTATTGAGATGTAATCGTAAAGTTCAGTAAGATCGGCTGCAGCGTCTTTGGTCAGAAAGACTGTGAACCCCATCACCGATTCTCCTGGCGAGCACGAATATTTTTTATCACATCTTCAGCAGGCAAAACCTTTCCTTCCTCAATCTGTTTTGTTCCTAATGATAAAATCTTTAGCAGAGCAATAGTTTCCTGAGTTTGTTCATAGCTTTTAATGTCCTGCATGACCACTTTGGCCTCGCCATTCTGAGTGATAACTAGCGGTTGCTGCTCTTTGGAAAGGTTTCTTACAATTTCAGCGGCATGCGCTTTCAAGTAGCTGATTGGTTTAATCTGATCTGAATATTTCACGATGACCTCCGATTATCAAGCATGACTTAATATAGACCATAAACAGGTCAAGTGTCAAGTGCTAAAAAAAAAGTGAATGGGGACGCTGTTAGGTTATTGAGTTGAAAGGAAAGCATTAGGGTCGCGTCTTGAATCATAAGAGTTTTGTTTACCCATAGTTTACTGGCCATTATGTTCTTTAACAAGATTTGTTACTTTTGTTTGAATTTTTTTTGACATACAAGGGCGAATTCTTTATGCTTCGTTCATCAAAAAGCGCGTTCTTATCAATCATCTGTATGCTTCACATATACGAATAAGGGGACATATGCCTGAAGATTTTAAGCCTTGGACATGGAAGCCGCCTGAAGGTTTTTCACCCATTGATTACAACGCATCCCGCCAGGACGCTCACGACAAAGTGTCGGGTCAGGCGGTCTACACAAGGGATCTGCATTTACCCGGCATGCTGTATGCCAAAATACTTACATCTCCCTATGCCAGCGCCAAAATAGTTAGTATGGATACAAGCAAAGCCGAGGCACTGACCGGGGTCCGGGACATATTGAAGTTCGACGATCCCGATGTTGAGTTTGAAAATTCCACGGGCGGATATTGTTCCGGCCAGTACAATATCCTGACTCTTCCCTCCACAAGCGATTTCTATCAGCACCCCATGGGAGTTGTGGTAGTAGCGGATAGCGAAGAAATATGCGATCGTGCGCTCCGGCTGATAGAAATACAGTGGGAAGAACAGCCGTTCATTCTGGATATGGAAGAATCACTTAAACCAACCGCGCCCAGAATCATGCCCGAGGTTGTGCGTTTGAATGCAAGCGCCAGGGACCCTAATACTGTCCTGACCAACACAACCGAAATCGGAGATATCCGGAAAGGATTCGCCGAGGCGGACAGGGTAATCGAGTATGCGTTCACGAGAGCACCCAATACAGTGGCGGGCGTTGAAGGGATGGCCTGTGTCGCCCAATGGAGAGGGGATTTTCTGGATATCTGGCCCCATCACGCGTCCCATGCTGAGCCGATGCTGAGCAATCCGAGCCTTCCTTCAGTTGGATTGTCATTCGTCTCTCTCGGGTATGGAAGGATACAGGCCGATGTAAAATCCCCGCCCAAGGATAGAAAAGATCCCCTTCTCCCTATTGTCGAATCTAATAAAATAAATGTGACCGTGCCATACCAGGGCGCCTGGTACGGCGGCATTTCATGGCTTGGATATTCCACGGCATTTATACGCATGGCTGCAATCATTGCAAAGAGAGCGCAAAACCGGCCGGTGAAATTGCTGTTCGATGAAAGCCATTTTTATCTCTCCGGGGATGACGCGGCAATTTATAGGTGCAAGGTGGGCGCTAAAAAAGACGGAACCATCACGGCCTTAGACTGGCATGTCGTGGGACCTGTCGGGGAGCCGCATATTGATAAAACCCATGAGTCCACCAAAATTCCAAACATGCGCAACACGCAGGAATGGGCCCTGATCAATCACGGCCCTCACATTTGTTTCCGGCACGGCACTCAATGCTGTGTTCCCCATAACGTAATGTTTGACCGGGTCGCTGCAGAATTTGGCCTGGACCCGACAGAAGTCGCCCTTAAAAATGACGGCTGCAAGGAACACGATTGGGATTGGATAACGCAGTACCAGAAGGAGAATGGATTTCCCCAGAGGCATAGCCTGAGGGAAGTTATCGAATTGGGAAAAGAAGCAATCCAATGGGATAAAAAGTGGCATGCGCCGGGTGCCAGGAAGCTTTCGAACGGAAGAATGCATGGACTCGGATTTGTCCATATTAACGAGTGGAGCTGGATGTCGGGCAGACATTTCGCCTGCCTGGTGCTGCGCGACGGGAAACTCACGATCATAGGAATGCGAGCGGATTTCGGAGTGGATACCGAATCGGCATTCCGTTACTGTGTTGCTGCAGAAGCGGGATTAAGATATGACGACATCGTGCTCCAGCAACAGCGGTCGGATGCGAACACTTACCGTTTCTGGGTTCCTGGCGGAGCGATGGGGATCACCCGGAACACTCCTCAACTGATAGTCGCGGCCAGAGAGCTTAAACAGAAGATCCTCGATTATGCTGTGCGCCGACCCTCCGGCCCGATGTTTCCAGGACTCAAACCTGCCCAACCCGCGTTCCCCGGTAAAAAAGCTGAAGATCTCGACGTTAAAGAAGGTTTTATTTTTGAAAAGGCAAATCCGCGCAATAAAAAAAGCGTGAGGGAAGTGGCCAGTTCATTCTGGGGAGATGATCCGTCGATCGTCCATCCGGTTGTTCCCGGAGTATCCGGATTGACTTTAAATGGCAAGCCGCACCCGCAGATGTATATCATGAGCCGACAGGCCCACTTTATAGAAGTAGAGGTGGATGTGGAGACCGGAGAAGTAATCGTTACTAATCTGGTGTGCGTCAATGATGTAGGGCATCTGTTCAATCGGCGCGGAGCGGAAGCGCAACAATATGGCGGCGCGATTATGGGTCTGGGGAGAAGTGCAACTGAAGAAAAAATCCACTGCCCGAAAACCGGTGTCGGATTGAATTTCGACAATATCGGTTACCACATCGGGACGATGAATGATTACCCGGAAATCAAGTGCATTATTAATGAAAGTCACCTGGGCTATTCGTCCTACGGCGCTTGCGGCATCGGAGAAGACACCGGCGCCTCTCTGTCGGGAATCACCGCAGGTGCAGTATACAATGCCACCGGGAAATGGGTTCTCGATTATCCAGTGACTCCCGACAAAGTTCTCAAAGCCCTCGGGAAGATCTGAAAAATGATATGTTCAAGTTATGGCCCAAAATCCATAATGGATTTTAGGTAATCCCTGGGCACCAGCAAGGTGTCAGATGCAAGGCGCCAAGGGAGTGCCGACTGAGGCGTACATGCGGTACGCCGCAAGGAGAAGCGACCGAAGGCAACACGGCAGATGACATTTTGATGGTGGATCAGGATGGCATGACAACAAGGGGGTAGAATGTCAGAAAAAAAGAAGAAATCCGCAGAAGAGGAAGGTAAAGAAGGATTTGGACATTTATCCCGCAGAGAATTCCTGAAGGATGCAAGCCTGGTGATCGGCGGCTCCACAATAGGCTCAATAGCCTTTGCGGCCGGGACAGAACCGCAACAGCAGGCCAAAGCGAATGACGTCGCGGAAGCCCCCTGCATACAGGCATCAACGGATACAATCACGATAGAATTGACGGTCAATGGTGGAAAGTACCGCTGTACGGTTGAACCGCATTGGAGTTTACGGCAACTCCTGCGGGATGAGATCGGTCTGACTTCGCCCAAAGACTGGTGCGGAGGACAGGGAGCTTGCGGTTCTTGCACTGTGATCATGAACGGCAGGCCGATTCTTTCCTGTTTAACCCTGGCTTGCGAATGCGATGGCGCCAGGATTGAAACGGCTGAAGGCATTGCTAAAGCCAAGCATCCGCTCATTCAGTCATATATCAAGTGGAACGCTTTTCAATGCGGCTATTGCACCCCGGGATTTATAACTTCAGCCAAAGCGCTACTGGACAGAAACCCGAATCCAACCGAGGCTGACGTTCGAGATGCTCTTGGGGGCAACCTCTGTCGCTGTGGTACCTACCAGCAGCATCCGCCGGCTGTACTGGAGGCTGCTGAAGCTTTAAAGAAGGCTTAAAACAGCGGTACAAAACACCCCATGGATTTTAGCTGGTGGTGCAAACGGGCAGAAAATTCCCCGGTCATCCCCGATAAAGCTCTCAAAGCTTCGGTGAAACGATAGAGAGGTTGGAAATATGAGGACATGGAAAAAATTCGCACACGTGAATGCCAAGACAGTCGACGAAGCTGCTTCTATTTTAAGGGCAGGGAAAGCGGCGGTCATTGCCGGCGGTACGGATATTCTGGGCACAATGAGATTTGAAATATTGCCGAGCTATCCTGAAGTCCTGGTCAACCTCAAGAGCATTTCCGGGTTGGACTACATTAAAGAAGAAGCTGGTATGCTTAAAATCGGCGCTTTGACAAGACTGGAAGACATTGCGAAAAGTGCTGTGGTGCAGGTTAAATATACGGCACTTGCAGAGGCGGCACACCGAACGGCGACTCCACACATAAGAGAGATGGGAACAATTGGCGGCAATATCTGCCAGCTCACGAGATGCTGGTATTTCCGGAATCCCGACAACAGGTTCAATTGCCTGCGCAAGGGCGGCAGAAAGTGCTACGCGATGGCGGGAGACAACCGGTACCATTCAATATTCGGGGCGGTAAAAGGGTGCCTGGCGGTAAATCCAAGCGATACGGCACCGGCTCTGGTGGCGCTGAACGCAAAGATTAAAACGAACAAGAGATTGATTGAGGCTGAGAAATTCTGGGATATGGTTAAACCGGGCTCGACCATACTGGCAATGGACGAAATCGTCACAGAAATACAGGTGCCGACACCGGCGAAGGGAATTAAGAGCTCATTCATCAAATTCACCATTCGGAAGTCGATAGATTTTCCCATTGTGAATTGTGCCGCGATGATTGGGGGAGGAGATGCGCGGATATGCCTCAATGCAGTGCACAACAAGCCCTATCGCGTATTGAAGTCTGAAAAATTGATCAAGGGAAAATCTATCAACGAAGACAATGCGGATGCTGCCGGTGCTGCTGCTATTGCTGATGCCAAGGCTCTTCCGGGCGATAGAAATAAGTGGAAGATACAGATAGCGCGGACTATGGTCAAAAGAGCCATGCTGGGCTGCGCTTGAATGAGGGAGGGGGGACGCCCTTAACTTATTAACTTCACAGAAGTTATGCTTAGATTGACCCCGATTTATTAGTCATTTAGCTACCACTCGGAATTATCTTATGAACCATCATTAATCAACCGGGACGTCCCCCATTACAAGCTTCATGAAATCAAGACGTCCCATGTTTTTCACATAAAAAAAGGCTACGCAATTTATTGTTGCGTAGCCTGGTCTGTGTAACTATCGCAATTACTTAACTTTTTTGAGGATCGTCGGTGGCATTTCGGGCATTCCTTGGCCACCGCCCATATCGCCCATCTCCATCTTCATTTCGATTGTATCGCCTTTTACTGTGCCCTTAAACTTCATCGGCTGACCCATACCGAAGTCAAGAGAAAAGGAAAAATTGTTACCGTCAATTTTCCCGTCTTTAATGGCTAAATCGTTTCCATCCATTCCTTTTGTATTTCCGGTCAGAGTGTTTCCATCGGCTTTGAATGTATAGCTAATTTTCATTGGATCACCGCCACCCATGCCCGGGACCTCTCCTTCCCATTTGCCGTCAATGTCAGCAGCAAAAGCCATACCTGCTACAAGCATACATAAAACTGTAAGTATAAAAGTTCTCATTTACGTCCCTCCTTATTTTGGTAGATAGGTTGAGTAGAAAAAAGACAAGATTTTCACTGTTAAGGATTGAGCATAGGTAGGAAAGCATTGTGTGTCAAGAGAATTAAGCGCACACCTTCCATTCGGCCTATCTTGCTTTTTATTGTTTAAGTTCGTCATTCTCCGACTAGATCGGGGAATCCAGTTTTTAAAATAAAAGAGTAGCTAATCAAATAGGGACGCTGTTAGGTTATTAGGTTTCTAATATTTTAACAGGTTAAAACCGTTTTTCTCGGCAATCATTTTTCCCCTTGTGACTGAATCACTTACAGAGGGAATCGATATCCCCAACTTCTTCGCCAATGAAGACATTGATACCCCAAGCTCTCTTACCGCCCAATAACATAACAGACTTCGGGCTTCCACTATTCTCTTATATTTTCCCTTTCCCCATACATCTTTAACTTTTATATCAAGCGCTTCCGACACTCTGGCTGCAACGGAATTCAAATCCATACCAAGTGATCTTAATGCGTATTCTTTTTTCATTTTATCTTCTGCTGATGAAAGTATTCGGCTGACAAAATCCCCATCTCCTAATATCCTTTCATCATTTCTCTGATACACTTTTTCGTCCCTTAAAGCCTTGACGCCCTCCCATCCTCCGGCGCTTCTCAACAGACCTCCGCCAGTAAGATCATATCGTTTACCTTCAGTTATCCCATTTTTAACGAAAGTTTTGTATACACGCCTTGCCGAACTCAGCTTTTCTCCAAACATAACAAGTACTGCGTTACTGGCCTGCCATTCATGCTTGACTTTACCCATTACAACACTGTGACCGCAATATCTATAACTTCCCAGTATGTCCAAATCCTTCACGAGTCCTGCTCTGATCGGATTCAGATGTATATAGCGAACCAGTTCAAGAAAATACTTGTCTTCCTGGCATAATATAGATTTATATCTGTTCTGGAATAAATGACCTTGTCTGCGGTATCTGCGGTTGTACCATTGGGCGTAACCGGTTAAAAGACGTCTCATGACAGTGGTTATCGGGGTAGTACCTGTTCGGAGAAGGAGGTGAAAATGATTGGGAATCAGAGCCCATGCGTAACAGGATGTCTCTGTCTCCTTTAGGATCTTTTCCAGTCGTTCAAGAAAATGTTCCTTATCGTCATCATTCCTGAATATATTGCCGCCTTCAATCCCTCTTGCCATGATGTGGTGTAAGGCACCTGGCGTGTCTATTCTTGATTGTCTTGGCATGGGGCATAATAGATTCAAATAATATAGCTGTTAACCTAATAACCTAACAGCGTCCCCTTTTACGACCTGCTCCCTCTTGTTTTTCCGTATTGACACACAATGCCGATCTCCATATACTCGACAAAAATGGAATTCTTATCAATGAACTACCAACCCATGAAATGGAGGTGCAATTTGACTAGAAAGATATGGTCCGTAATATTAGTTATTCTTCTCATCGCTGTATATTCTACAGCATATTCTTCTGAAAAAAAAATCAGGGTATTGAATCCGACACCACCGAATAGAATGGTCGATCGCATACCACTTACACCACGACTCGATACGCTGGAAGGAAAGACAATATTCCTGGTGGATATCGGTTGGGGAGGTGCGCATGCGGCTCCCAGCATTTATAAGGAAATGAAAGCCTGGTTTGCCCAGAATATGCCTAGTGTGAAAGTGGAGGTTAGAGGAATTAAAGGCTTCTACATGATGGATCAGCCGGAACTCTTGAAAGAAATATCAGAAAAGGGTGACGCGGCCATGATCGGGATAGCCGGGTGAGACAGCTGTACATCGGCCGTGAGCCGAAACTGTAAAGCGCTGGAACAGCAATACAATATTCCCACTGTCGGGGGCACGGCAGCCAATGTCATAGATTATGCCCTGAATCACAATTTCAAGTATACCAACGGATCACCCATTCGATATATAGCCTTTCCCTTTCCTGTGGCCGGACAACCTCAATCGGTCCACCATAAATATATTTTTGAGAGCAATGACATGGTGAGTGGAAAACCCATGATGCAGGCATTTATCGACGCATTGACTTCTCCCCTGACCGAAAAAGAAAAATACAAAGGACCGGCACCTGAGCCTCAACCGGCGGCATCCCGCTTTCTCGGGCCGGACACCGAAGAGAACCTGCATCAGCTTTTCATGGACAATGACTGGACAGACTATCTCCCCATTGTTCTTCCGACCGAAGAACGGGTGGCGGAAATGCTGAAAGGCACTTCTCATAGACCGGAGGAAGTCATCAAGGTACTGGACTGGCCGGGAGGCAACCGGGAAGTTACCGTGGAAAGAGTGGCGACCTGCTCCGTTATGGCCGGCGCCAGACCGGAACATCTTCCTGTGATCCTGGCCCTGGCCAACCACATACCCTTTGGAAACTCAACGTCCTCCATGGCCAACATGATCCTGGTCAACGGACCCATACGCGACGAAATAGGTATGAATTACGGTCACAATGTCATGGGACCGCATAATCTGGCCAATTCGGTTATCGGACGCAGTTACACAATTATGTCGAAAACCATAGGCGGTCTGCACAGCAAAAAAACAACCTGGAGCACCCTGGGAAGCACCATGCAATACAACAATGTCTGCATCGCGGAAAACGAGGAGGCCCTGCCCGAAGGGTGGGAGCCTTTTCATGTGCAGGCTGGTTTTAAGCCAAATGATAACGTTATAACCGTGGCAACCGGCTGGTCATATATTTCATGCGTAACGGAAGCCAAGAGGGAGTACCCCGTATATATGTGGATGGGCGATTTAATGAAGGCCCTTACAATGGGATCGGCCACAGTGATTATGGATCCGACGGTTGCCGACCTTCTCAAGGACAGCTATGGTTTTAAGACGAAAGACCAGCTTAGCAAGTGGTTTTCGGAAAATGTTGAAAAAACTCTATACCCTTCCGGGCAAAAGGTAAAACCCTTCCGGGAATCCTCAATAAATATAATTGTTACCGGAGGCGGGGGCCAGACAACATGGTTTGTGACGGATTTCATGATGAGCCGGAATATGGTTTTGATGGGAGGGAGTACGCTCATCGACGACTGGCGTTAAATTAAAAAAGACATAATTCAAGATTCAAAATTCAATATTCAAGATAGGAAAACAGTCTATGGTTTATTGTTTATAGTTTGCGGTTTATAGTAGTGAAAAACCAGATGACAGACGACAGACAACAGAAAAATACAGGATGCTTGAGACAGAAAAGCTCAAAGGGAAAAATCCCAAATACTGTCTTCCGGCTTCTGGTTAATGGATATGTTATTTTCTTAAGTATAAAGGAGGACTCCTCATGTCCATGTCGCAAATGTCCCGTCAAAGGTTTATTAGCTACAGCAGAACATTCCTGGTCACGGCGGTTTTAGCGCTGGCTGTAGTCGGCATAATTAACTCGAAATCTAATAGTAATGTCTCCCGGTCAGAGAGTGATGTGGACCCTCTTCCGGCTCATGTTGCCGAATTGGAATCCATGGTAGAACGTGCCGAAGCAATAAGAGCTGTAAAACGTCTGCAGTGCGCGTACGGCCATTACGCGGAATTCGGTCTCTGGGACGATCTGGCTGATCTTTTTGCCTTGGACGGTATTGGGCATTATCCGGCCGGGGATCTCAAGAAAGAAGAGATCCGCAGGCTTTTCCTGCATGATATTGGCGGGGGAAAGCTGGGATTGCCGGAGGGATTGCTGTATCCGCATATCATGCTTCAACCGGTAATAACCATTGCACCGGATGGAAAGTCGGCCAAAGGACGATGGCGTGTTTTTACCATGCTGGGGTTCTATGGAAAAAACGCGAACTGGGCCGGTGGGGTCTATGAAAATGAGTATGTGCTGGAAGACGGAGGCTGGAAGATAAAGGACCTGCATTTCTACCTCCAGTACAGCGGTTCCTACGAGCAGACTGGCTGGACAATAGCAAAGGGCGACATTCCCATGCACTATACTCCGGACCTTGCGGGGGCCCCTGTTCCGAAAGACAACGAGCCAGCTGGGTTGGTAACCCTGCCGGACGAAAAAACCCTGATACATAGATTGAGAGACCTTCTCAGGCGCGCGCAGCGGCTCAATGATCAACAGGAGGTAGAAAACCTTCAGCACATTTACGGCTACTATGTAGACCGAAAAATGTGGGACGATGTAGCTGACCTTTTCTCAGACGATGGGACCATGGAAATAGGCCTTGGGGGAGTATATGTGGGCAGGAAAAGCATCCGGCACGCCCTGGAACAGTTCGGACCTCAAGGATTGAGCGAAGGAGAACTCAATGATCATCTCCAGCTTCAAACCCTGACCCACATCTCTCCCGACGGTTTGAGGGCGAGGGCGCGAGGCAACGAATTGATTATGTCCGGCAAATACGGCGCGTCCGGTGAATGGGGGCTTGGAGTATTCGAGAACGAATATGTGAAACAGGATGGGATCTGGCGCATCCAATCCATGCATATCTACCCGATAATGCGCGCGGACTATGACAAGGGCTGGGCCAAAGGCGCTAAACCAGCCCGGGGAATAAATAAAGAATTTCCTCCGGACAGGCCCCGGACAGCAACATACGAGCTTTTTCCAAAATTCTATATCCCAAAGTTTCATTACGATAACCCGGTTACAGGGCTTCCCTCACGGTATCCCGAAGGAACAATGCTCGCGGGCGGGTTTTCCGGTTCAAAGGCCGCCGTGTCTTCCAACGCCGGTCCGGATACAAATGAGGTCACAATTACTGACATGGAAAAAATTGCGGAAGAAGTTCAACGCTTGATCAGGAGGTCGATCGGCTATGATACATGCGAAAACCTTACCAGCGCTTACGGGTATTATATCGATGATTTCATGTGGGATGATTTCGCGGACCTCTTTGCCCTGGACGGATGGAGAGAAGCGCCCTTTGTGGGGGTTTACGTTGGGCGGGAACGCATCCGGAAGTCGCTCAAGATCCAGTATCCTTTCTCCGGCGGAAGGGCCACAGGTTTCTTTACCTGCCATCAGCTCATCCAGCCTGTTATTCATGTTTCAGAGGACGGGCGAAGCGCCGACATCCGGGTGCGACTGTTCCAGCTTTCAGGCGCAGACGGAACAGACGGTCTATGGATGGCGGGAATTTTAGAGAAAAAGGCAGTGATCGCAGACGGAACCTGGAAGTTATATGCAATGGATCTCGATTATACCTGGACTGCCGACTATAAAGGCGGCTGGGCAAAGGGGCCGATGTCTTTAAAGCTTTCGGCGGGCACGATAAAGGAAAAATTTCCTCCTGACAGGCCCATGCGCGGTCCTGTGGAAGCGCCCTTTCCAAAAATAGCTGATATGCCTTTTCACTACATAAACCCCGTGAGTGGACGCAGGCCGGGCTTGCTGCTGAAGTAACTTTCGAGTGCAAGGTTTGTGGTCAGGAAACAGTGATCAGTTAGCAGTTAACAGTTAACAGTTAAAATAAGAAATTCAAGATTCAAAATTCAAGAGATTAAACTCTTTTAGTAAAAGGGGACGTTCGTGCAGGGCGTGCATTGCTACTTCATTTCACGTTCTGCACGAACGT
>CAYQNR010000075.1:0-13769 GCA_964418945.1 uncultured Desulfobacteraceae bacterium | reverse complement strand
GAAAAAGTCTCAGATTTCATGTGTGATTTGGTGCCAAAACTTAACTAATTACCAAAATCTTTTCTAATATGTAAAAAGGGAGGCAGACTATGGTCAGTATAGATTTAAGAAGTCTTACCAATACAGGATGGCTGATATTTTTCTTGATGATATGACGCATTTCAAAGAGAAGCCCGGAGGGAGCCACCGAAAGGATCTGAAAATGGGGGAATCTCTTATCCTTGTCCCCGGTTGGAGCGCTCAGGACTACCGGTAGTATCCCTTCTGCAAGAAGATAAGGGAGTTTGTCCGTAATTGTGTGACTCGCAGCCCGGCCGTCCATATTAAAGCAATGGGCCATGATCAACCACGAATTAGGTGTACCGATCTTTTTTTCCATGGCTATAACATAACTTATATATAAGGGCCATATTTCTAACAGCAGGATTAATTCTCGTGTTCCCGACTATATAGCGAATCAGCCCTTATGTCAATGGTGGCAGAAAAACATCGACAAACCCGGCGATTTAAGGTTAGAATTTTAAAAGTGCTCAGCCCTTATGCGGATATTTAATAGCAAATTGTCACCATGAAAGTACTACAAAAAAAGATATATAAAGAATTTATCTGGCTTTTCATCCTGTGTCTTTTTGTATTTATTTCTCTGTTTTTACTTATCGATTTTGTGCAAAAGCTGGATAATTTCGTGGAGACAGGTGTTTCAAAGGCCACAATAGTCTCATATTTTTTCTATAAAACCCCCCATATAATCGTTCAGATGATACCTGTCGCAACATTGATAGCTGTTATTGTCTTGTTGTCCATAATGAGAAAAAATAACGAGGTTATGGCCATGAAGGCCTGTGGTATTGACATCTTAAAGCTTTCGCTGGCTATCATCATAATATCTCTTGCTGTAAGTATTATTTCGTTTCTGTTATCCGAGTTGATTGTCCCTTATGCCAGTTCAAAGAGCAACCAGATCTGGGATATCGAGGTTGACAAACAGGACCCGACACGTTTCTACGGCAGTCATCAGATCTGGTACAAGGCTCCCAATGCCATATACTGGATAAGGCATTTTGACGGTGTCACCAATACCATGCAAAACCCGGTTTTCTACTTCTTTGATAGACATTTTCACATGGTCAAAAGAATAGAGGCCAAAAGGGGGGTATGGCAGAATGGGGTCTGGAAAATAGAGAATGGGATTATCCAGGAATTACAGGAAGATGGAGATTATAAGCTTACCAGCTTTGTTGAACTGTTCCTTGAGGTCGCCGAGACACCTGATACCTTCACCCGGCAGATAAAGGAACCGGAAGACATGAGCTATCAACAACTGAAGAAATATGCCGAAACAGTGGGAAATGAAGGCTATGACAACACAACATACCTGGTCGATCTTAATCTCAAGCTTTCGTTTCCACTTATAAGTCTCGTCCTGTCTATTCTAGGGATCCCCGTCGCTCTCGGGTTAAGGAGTGGTGGAATGCCCCTTGCCGTGTCCATAGGGGTTGGGCTGTGTTTCCTCTATATGCTTGCCGTGGGATTTTCAAGATCCCTTGGCCTGTCAGGTATACTGCCTCCCTTGCTCTCCGCCTGGATACCTAATCTGTTATTTATCCTTACCGGTATCCATATGATGATGCGTCTCGAGAGATAACTCCCTTCTTCACCAATTCCATTGACAATCTTCCTTCTATGCAAATAGAATAGCCCTGAAACAAATAAAGCGTTTTCCTCCAACGATGGTCCAAGGTAGGAGAGCCCAGACCGACGGATGGAGCTTAGAATCCAGATGGCAACGGTCAGGAACGAGGAGTTTTGATTCTTAGCATGCTGGATCGAATATTAGGAAAAGATATCGCCTTTTACGTCAGGAAACACCGTGCCCTTGTAGCCTGCGCTATTATATTGACCGCTATCTCGGCTATCTTTGTGGTGGTCCCGGCATATCTTCTTCAACCGTTTGTGGACGAAGGCATGAAAGGCGGTTCTGATCCGGTGGCATGGAAAATCCCCTGGGTGGCCTTTGAACCGGGATCTTTCTTTACATTGCACCGTACGGAGCTGGTCATTTTGGAAAATATTTCGCCCAATGTTCTTCTCCTGATTCTCACACCCATCGCCTTATTATCCGTTTTATTCAAATCAATCACCTTATATCTGAGCGAACTGTCCGCAGCGGCCTTTTCAAACAGGGCAATTAAATCCCTCCGATCAGACTTGTTCGATAAGTTCATCTCCCTTGATCAGGGATTCTATAACAGATACAAAACAGGGGTGCTGATATCCCGATCTACCGCCGACCTGGGCGTAATGCAGGCGAATATTTCCAATATTTTGATAGGCCTTGTCCAGCATCCCCTTACCATAGTAGTCTTTCTCATCTTTCTGTTAATTATGAATTATAAGCTTACCCTTATCGTGTTTATTGCCGTTCCTGTTATAACTGGACTTATCCGGCTGTTCGGCAGGAAGGTAAAAAAGCATTCCATAAGGGTTCAAGACGCGACAGCCGATGTCACTTCTGCCTATCAGGAGACACTCCTGTGCCTGAAGATTATCCAGGGATTCTGTATCGATAGGGTCCAATCAGAAAGATTCCGGGAACGGGTCCATAATCTCTATAAAAAGATTATGCACTGGAACCGCTGGCAGCTCGGTCTAGGCCCCATGATGGATTCGACTGTGTTTCTGATTCTTCCCGCCGTACTTATTGTGGGTAAAATCTATTTTCATCATACTCTAGGCGAATTAATCTCCATGTTCTACGCCTTTTCAAGGGTATATTCACCGGTCAAGAACCTGGCAAAGATAAATAATAGTCTGAAGACCCTTCAAGGAGCTACCGAACGTGTATTCGGTATAATGGGGACAGCCACGAACATAAAAAACAAACCGGGTGCCATCACTCTTCCCAGGCACAGAGATTACATCGAATTCAAGGACGTAAGTTTTTCATACAACATAAAGACACCGATCCTCAAGGACGTGTCCTTCCGGGTCAAGGCCGGGGAAATGGTAGCCTTTGTAGGTTCGACAGGGGCTGGAAAGAGCACTTTACTGGACCTTATCCCCCGTTTCTATGATGTAAACAAAGGAAGCATCTTAATTGACGGTATAGATATACGGAATGTCACCCTGGAATCACTGCGAAGCCAGATAGGTTTGGTAAGCCAGGAAATCCTTCTCTTTCACGATACGATCGCCAATAACATCAGTTGCGGTGTTCAGAGGACCGATATTGAGATGATACAAAAAGCTGCAAAGTCTTCCCATGCCCACGCTTTTATTATGAGGCAACCCGGTGGTTATGATACGGTAGTGGGAGACCGGGGAACCCTGTTATCCGGAGGACAAAAACAGCGCATTTCCATAGCAAGAGCAATCCTGACCGATCCTTCCATCCTACTCCTAGATGAAATAGCCTCAGCCCTTGACGCAGAAAGCGAAGAACTCGTTCAAGAATCTATTGAAAGCCTCAAAGGAGAAAGGACTATCCTTATTGTTGCCCACCGATTGAGCACAATCAGGAATGCGGACAGGATCTTTGTCCTTGAAGAGGGTCATATTGTAGAGTCGGGAAGCCATAAAGATCTGATGGGCCTTAATGGAAGGTTTCGCCAACTGTATGACATGCAGTATCATACTTAAACCATCCGGAATCCTCTGGCTTAGCTTTGGACAGTTTGTCTATGCAAGATTCAGGGATAGACCTTCTATATGTTTTCCAACATATTATTAATAACATCCTCTGAAAGGCCATACACTCGAATCCGTTTAATCCTTGATCGTTTACCTGATACTATCTCAATATTTCTCTTAGGGACCTCGAGCTTTTTGGAGAGAAGGGATATTAAAGCCCGGTTTGCCTTTCCATCCACTGGTGGATCGGTCACGCTTATCCTATAGACATCGCCTTCTTTGCCAAGGAACTGATTTCTAGAAGATCTGGGGAGGAGCTTTACTTTGATGGCGGACTCCACGTCATTCATGTTGGTGTTTATCCTAAACGCGAAGCCATTTGAATAAGGCTCTGGACCAGAAACGACTGCAGGAATATTATAACCAGTATTACGATAATCGGTGAAAAATCAATCCCTCCATAATACACGGGTATCCACCTTCTTATATTATACATAACCGGCTCTGTTACCGAGTGGAGAAATCTCACCACTGGATTGTAAGGGTCGGGATTCACCCATGAAATGACGGCCCTGGCTATAACGATCCACATATACAGGGTCAGACCGATATCCAGTATTCTTGCTACAGCCACTAGAAAATTCGTGATAATAAACATTGGTGTTCTTCCCCCACACAATAAAAGATGTTAGAGTAGGTCATAAGCCGGGTTCTGTTTACCGGAGCAGTATATGCCACACTCCGCTACGATGACCATTCATCTAGCCTTGATGTTGCCATCAAGATCAAGCGACCTACCCGGGGATTCGGGCGGACCACCCTAAAATTCCCCTTATTTGGTCTTGCTCCGGATGGGGTTTGCCTAGCTCCCGCCGTCGCCGGCAGGACTGGTGAGCTCTTACCTCACCGTTTCACCCTTACTCCCGGAATATTCCGGGAGCGGTTTCCTTTCTGTTGCACTTTCCTTCCCGTCACCGGGACTGGACGTTATCCAGCATCCTGTCCTGTGGAGCCCGGACTTTCCTCCCCTTCGCCAGAAGCCAAAGCGGCGGTCATCCAACCCACTCCAACATCGCTTAATATTTTAATAATACTTTGTTTATTTGTAAAGAGAAGACTTTTGATTCATCCGGTTAATGCGTACGCTAGTTAATGATATCCAAATATTTTGCGCTATATGGCCCATGGGGTTCTCTTTGCAGCGGCGAACTGGTTTATGTGCAATGACCCTGCAAAAAACCAAACGAGGCGGGCGGGTAGCCTTTTCCAGACTTGGCCGGACTCGAGAATTTTCTATTATCTCATAACTATTCCGCCCGCCTGGGTGGCACCTTAGGTAATTACCATGCTGTTAATATTTTCGCCGCGTAAAAGAGAGCCCCATGGGCCATTAAGACTTATAAAAAGGTTTAATCTTTTGCTTCTTTACGTTCTCACTAACCGGATGAACCAGAATTTTCCGGAGCCTTTGAATAATATTTGTCCTCTCCCCAGTAAATCAACCGGGCGCAACTGGGGCAGGTACGCAATGAATCAGCCTTTTTCAATTCAATAAACTGCTGTGGAGGGATGCCCATATGACATGACTGGCAAACGCCATTTATAACCGGTCCGATGGCAACACCGTTCTTTCGCTCCTTGAGAAAAAGATATCTTTTCAGCAGGTCCTGATCCAGAGCCCTGCTGAATTCCTCCCGCTGCTTCTCCAGAATAATTGACCTATTATCCAATTCTGTGATCTCGTTTTGTATCTCCTCCTTGGCTCTTTCGAATTGTCTCTTGAGTTCTGCCAGCTTATTTTTATCGTCAAGATACTTTTCTTCCATAACCTCGATCTCCTCCATCATCTGAAGGACATCTTCCTCATATCTACCTTTTTCTCTTTCCCGGTCCCCGATTTCCTTTAATGCCGCGGTATATTCTTTATTAGACTTTATATTACTCAGTTTTATTTGGCTCTTTTCCATTTTGCTTTCCAGATCTTGAACTACTTGCTCCAGTGTGCGCCTTTCCTTCTTAAGGGCTTCGAGTCTCTTCCCTTCTTCCTCGAACACTGCTTCTTTGCCGGCAAAATCCTCCTCAAGTTCCCGTATCTTCAAAGGGGCTTGTTTCTTTCTGAGATCCACCTCCTTTATCTTATTATCGCAATCCTGAAGCAATATCAACTTTCTAATCTTCTCTTTCAATCCTTACATCCTCCTTTGTGCCAGTGCTTTACCACTAATTAACAAATCCTCTTGCATTGTCCTGTTTAAACAGGGTTTCTATTCACAATAACTCATGGGTACCCGCTCTTCTTCGTAGACCTCCAGAAATACATCCCAGTGATATTCTTTTAACCGGTCTCTTAACTTTTCGGCAAATAGAGTCATGGCCTTCTTTTCGATGTGAAAGTGTCCGCCGTCAACCAAGGCCAGATTCATGGTTTGGGCCAGCAATGCTTCATGATGCTTTATTTCCCCTGTGATAAGCAGATCCGCTCCTTTCCTTGATGCAACGGGTACCATGCTGCCTCCTGCCCCTCCCACAACTGCTATTTTCCGGATCTCTTTATCTTCGCACCCCATAACCAAGAGTTTATCTACACCAAGGGCGCACTTGACGGTCTCGATCACAGCTGAAAACGGTGCGGGCCTGGAAAGAAATCCGATTCTGCCTATGCCTACTTCATGGTTATGTGAGTCTTCTATTTCAGAAAGGACTTCCGTATCTTGAATGCCGAACAGATCGGCCAGGATGTCGTTGATACCCCCTCTTGAAGCATCCAGGTTGGTGTGAGCAGCCAATACGGAGACAGCTTTTTCTAACGCCTCCTTTACCACATCCCCCGGATAGGCATCACTGCTGATGCATGACAGGGGTTTAAAGATAAGGGGATGATGGGTGAACAGCAGTTGCGCTCTCCTCGCCGAGGCATTCCTTACCGCTTGCACTGTGGGGTCAAGGGCTATCAAAACCCTTTTTACCTCCTGGGAAGGAGAACCTACCTGCAGCCCCGGATTATCCCATTCCTCAGCTATGGAGAAAGCCGCCATATCATCCAGGAGATTTAGTATATCCTGTACCGTGGGTATCATTAAAACAGTTCACCTGAATTCGAGTAATGCCCGACACACAAAACAAAAAGACGCACCATTTTAAGGTGCGCCTTTTCCGGGTCTAGGGATCTGTCCCAGAAATTTGGATATTTTTAATATATTAGCAAACATCTTTATGTTTTGTCTCTCTGATGGGCCCACCTGGATTCGAACCAGGGACCGACCGGTTATGAGCCGGTGGCTCTTCCATCTGAGCTATGGGCCCTAAACCTTGATTTTGAGTTACCGCAAGCAATAAAATGCAGTTGTAAGCGCAATTTGTCAAGGAAATTTCCCAATATGGATACATCTATTTCTCGAGAAAGCTCTTCAATTTCCTGCTTCTGCTGGGATGCCTTAATTTCCTCAGGGCCTTTGCCTCTATTTGCCTGATTCTCTCCCTGGTTACACGAAAATCCCGCCCGACTTCTTCCAGGGTATGGTCGGATTTCTCCCCGATACCGAATCTCATTCTAAGGACCTTCTCTTCTCTTGGCGTAAGTGAGGTCAGCACCTTTCTGGTCTGTTCACCCAGGCTGTGATTAACCACCGCCTCACCGGGTGATACAATCTTCTTGTCCTCTATAAAATCACCAAGATGGCTGTCCTCTTCCTCTCCTATCGGCGTCTCAAGGGATATGGGCTCCTTGGCTATTTTCAACACCTTTCTAACCTTTTCCAACGGGTATTCCATCTTTTCCGCAATCTCTTCGGGAATAGGCTCTCGCCCATGTTCCTGCACCAGATATCTGGATGTACGGATAAGTTTATTAATGGTTTCTATCATGTGAACGGGTATACGAATTGTCCTTGCCTGATCGGCTATCGCCCTTGTTATAGCCTGTCTGATCCACCACGTAGCGTAGGTACTGAACTTGTATCCTCTCTGGTATTCAAATTTCTCAACGGCCTTCATAAGCCCGATGTTCCCCTCTTGAATAAGATCCAGAAACTGCAGACCCCTGTTGGTGTACTTTTTCGCTATGCTTACTACTAACCTCAAATTTGCCTGAATAAGCTCTTGTTTAGCCGTTTTAGCCTTTATCAGACTTCTTGTTACCTTTTGTAGGGTCTCTTTCAATTCCCTGTGATTCATATTGGTACGTTCTTTTATATCCTTAATACATCTCTGAGCCACATTTATTTCAGATTTGAATGCTAGTAATCCTGACTTTTTTAATTTAAGAGGTGTTACCAGCTGATTATCTTTAGCGGTCTTCGGGATTTTGGTAATACATTTCTTTATGTATGTTATTGACTTGCCCCCGGCCTTCATCATGCAATCCTCGAGTGTCTTTTCCGCATTTTCCATCTCCAGGGTCAAATCCCTGAGCATTGCCCCCATGTTATCAAGCTGCCCCTTCTCAAGCTTGAAATTGTCTATCAATTCAACCATCTCTTTATGGAGCTTTTCTATCCTGGTATTGAGTCTCTTTCTCTTGGCAGCTGGACAACTCTTTTTTGAAGCCTCTCGTTTTAACTTGCGATATTTCTGATATAGCCCATCAATCTCATCAATAACCTTTATCATATACTCTTTCTTCTCACCGAGTTGGGCATGACCTTCTTCATATTCAGGCTCATTTATAACATTCTTCAACTTGATCTCACCCTCTTTTAGTTTGCGACCCAGCTCAATTATGTATTCAATGGCGACACAACATTTTAATAATAGATCAAGTGTTTCCCTTTCTCCCTCTTCAATCCTTTTGGCTATATCCACCTCTCCCTCCCTTGTCAGGAGGGAGATATAACCCATCTCTTTCAGATACGTCTTTACCGGATCGGAAACCTTTGTTGCCCCATCTACGATCTCTGTCCTATAGTTCTCTTTCTCTAGTAACTTCTCCTTTTTTTCCTTTATTTTCTTGGAGCGCTCGATCTCATCTCTAGCTGACTCATCTATGACCATAATGTCCAGATCTTCAAACATCATCATTACGTCATCGATATGCTCTGAAGAGACTATTTCCTCAGGCAGATCATCATTTAACTCTTCATAGGTGATATAGCCTTTATCTTTACCGATCTCTATCAATCGTTTTAGATTCACCAAATCAGATTTATTGTTCATTCTATACCTCCTAAAAATTGCCCATAACCTAATCCTGACTATCTCTTTTCAGCATTAAAATCCGATTTTTTTCTTCTAAATTATCGCCTGCTTTTAACGAAGATTCCGATAATTTGATCCTATAAGCTCTGTTCTCAAAATCATTCAGTGCCTGCTCCACCGCTTCGCCAGAAAAGATAGGCGGGGATAGCATGGCCTCCCTAAATATCTCCCTGGCAGATTCTCCTTCAAGTTTTTCAAGTAGTTCCGATGGTATTATCTCCTCGTCCATTTTGTAGATTTCATTAATAGTATCAAATATCTCAATAACAGCCGGATCGGATAGAAGCAGTTTGGAATCGTTTTGCATCAACCTTCCAATAACATGTGGATGGTGAATCAATATATTGAGCATATAAATATCATCCCAGCCTTTTGCCTTCGAAGCGGACAGCTTTTTCTCGAGGGCCTTTTCAAAGTCACTACTCGGCGGACGGGAAGTCCTAAAGTTTTGAAGTTCACCCACCACTATTGATTCGGCAATGCCGCTCTTTTCTGAAAAACGCCGGGCATAGAGCAAACGTTGAGCCTCGATATTCAAACTAGAGAGCACGGGGATAATCTCTTTTAAGAGTTTTACTTGCCCATCTATCCCGCCGTTTATACGGGATACCTTCAAATCGATATAGAATTCAAAAATGGGCATCGCCTTATCAAGGGTTTCGGAAAAGGTCTTCAAACCCCTTTTATTGATAAAACTGTCCGGGTCATCTCCAGAAGGCAATACCATAACCCTTGCTGTCAGACCTTCATTGAGAAATAGGGGGAGGCTTCTAATGGTTGCGCCCTTCCCGGCTTTATCCGAATCAAATACAACAACGGCCTCTTCCGTGTAACCTTTGAGTCTTCTTATATGATCCATGGTAAGCGAGGTCCCCAGGGTAGCCACTACTTCATTAAATCCATAACTCCTCAATGCCAGGACATCCATGTATCCTTCCACTATTACCACCCTGCCTCTCTCCCTGATGGCCCGGTGAGCCTCGTAAATACCATAAAGCAACCCGCCTTTTTGAAAAACCGGTGTTTCGGGCGTATTTAAATACTTCGGTAATGATTCGTCCAGGACCCTTCCTCCGAAACCCGCCACCTTTTTTTGTATATTATGGATCGGAAAAAGGACACGCCCCCGAAAACGATCATGGTAACCATCGTTCTTATTAGGGATAATAAGACCTGCCTCAACAGCCTTATCCATATCTACCCGTTTATCCTTCAAGAATCTGGTCAGAGAATCCCACTCCGGCGGCGCATAGCCAAGCATGAAATCTTTGATAATATCTTTACCCAGGTTTCTCTTTTCCAGATACTTTAGCCCTGGCTTGCCCTTATCGGTTTTGGTAAGAACATGGTTATAGTATCTTGCAGCAGTTTCGTTCAGCTGAAAGATCTGCTCTTTCAATTCCTGCTTTTTCTTCTGAGAAGGGCTGAATTCCCTCTCAGGAAGAGGCACTCGATATCTTTCCGCCAGATCCTTCAAGGCCTGTGGAAAAGATACTCTATGATATTCCATCCAGAAAGCGAAAATATCGCCCCCCTTCTTACATCCAAAACAGTGGAACATCTGCTTTGAGGGGCTGACAGTAAAGGACGGATCCTTTTCCCCGTGAAAAGGACACAGGCCGACATAATTCTGCCCGGCCTTTTTGAGCTGTACATATTGACCGATCAGTTCCGCAATATCCGCGATCCTCTTGATCTCTTCTTTGGCGGATTGATGTTGATCCATTTCATATACCAAAACAGTCAGCCTTTTTGCCCCATTTTATTAACCGTCCTCCTAAAGAACTCCCACACCGCAGCTATCCAGGACGGTCGCTATATCGATCAATCCTTCAAAAGGGAAAAACCCCTTCAGTTTTAGAGGGACTTTCACCTCTCAAACCGGTTCTTGTTCATATTCAATAACTTTTAGGTCTATTGAAGGTTTTAGTGATAAGCAATCTGACTGCCCCAAGGGGCAGAAAGCATAGCCCGATAAGATTTGAAGTAGTCTGTCGAATTCAAGAACATGATAAGTCTGTCTGACCATCCGGGCTAACTCAATAGTTTTTTTGCTATTTCATTGACCTCTGCACCCTGTGCCCTGCCCGCCATTCGAGCCATAGCTGCTTTCATGACTTTTCCCATATCCTTTAGGCTGCTCGCCGATAAGTCGGAAATGATATTTTTGAGAATCTTTTCTATCTCATCGGGTTCAAGCTGTTCGGGCAGGTATCCGGACAAGATTTTTATCTCTGCCTCTTCTTTTCCGGCAAGGTCTTCACGGCCTCCCTTTTTAAATTCTTTAGCCGCCTCCTGGGACTTTCGTACCATCGAACCGATTAGAGACAGGATTTCCTTGTCTTCCAGTGTTTCACCCTTTTCCACCTGCCTGTTCTTGATACCGGATTTGAGCATCCTGATACAGGAAATTCGGAGTTCATCCCTGGCCTTTAAAGCCTCTTTAA
The DNA here is from genome assembly GCA_964418945.1 of uncultured Desulfobacteraceae bacterium. Classification (GTDB taxonomy): domain Bacteria; phylum Desulfobacterota; class DSM-4660; order Desulfatiglandales; family HGW-15; genus CAYUYB01. The sequence goes on along the minus strand of CAYQNR010000075.1, from coordinate 2,499 downwards.
GGTCTTTTGTGATCTGATCGGAAAGCGACATATCAAATAGGGAAGTGTTTATTCTTAAAAAACAATATATATTGCTAATTTTAAAGAAAAAGTCAAGGGATAAATCCTTTTTGTTCTATAATTATTTTTGGTTCATCCGGTTAATGAGTACGGAAAGGACTTTATATAAATAATCACCAATCTTGCTATAATTTTATCATTAAGCGTACTCATTTGCCGGATGATCCTTATTTTTTTGGGGCCTGTTGTATAATTATCTGTTTTACAGTTCCTATCGCATCGGCCAAGGAAAGCGTTCCTTCATAAAGGGCCTTGCCCGTAATCATTCCTGTTACCCCATATCTTTTCAGAGATAATATGTTTTTTACGTCGTCAATCCCTGAAATTCCGCCTGACGCTATTAACGGGATGTCTATAGCTTCGGCAAGATTCCGTGTGGCTTCTATATTTGGTCCCGTACCCATACCATCTCTCTGGATATCCGTATATATTATCGCCGAAATACCTAAGTCTTCGTATTTTCTAGCAATATCAAAAACAGGTATATTAGTGTCTTCTGTCCAGCCTTCAATGGATACAAGACCCTCCCTGGCATCAATCCCCAGGATTATCCTGTCAGGGAACCTCCGGCAAGCTGTTGCTATAAGCCCCGGGTCCCTATAAGCCGCAGTCCCTAGTATTACCCGATTAATACCCAAGCCAAGATAGGTCTCAATTGTTTTTATATCTCTAATTCCCCCTCCCAGTTGGACAGGGATGGGGACGGCCTCAGCAATCCTTTTTATAGCCTCCTGGTTAAACGGCCTCCCTTCAACAGCACCGTTGAGATCCACCAAATGGAGACGTTCTGCTCCTTCCTGGCACCATTTTAAGGCCATCTCCTGGGGAGCTTCCGAATATACGACCTCTTTGGACATCCGCCCCTGTTGGAGACGCACACATCTGCCATCCTTTAGATCTATTGCCGGTATTACAATCACATTACTATCTCCTTTTCCTACGACACCCTATTCTCACTCGAGGGAAAAAGCGCCATCCAGTATATCGGACAGGCCCAAATCAGCCAAACTCTCCACCGTCATCCATTTACCCTTTCCCTTAAAAAATATTCTCGCTTCCAGGATGTTTTTGCCCGCTTCTTCAACCTTTGAAACCGCGGATCTAAAACCAAGGACGACTATTTTTCCGTTAAGGGAGGGTATTGGAGACGTTTGTGATATTCGCCTTACCAGAAGTTGGCACCCCGAAATCAGGATAACAATGATTATAATCAATAAAAGGTCAAAAAGACGTATATACCTGGGAATCCTATAAGACATAGTTGCCTGAGGTTTACAAAACCCCTTTGGTGGAAGGTATCGCTCCCTCCTGTCTTTTTTCAATACGTGTTGCCATATCTAGGGACCGGCCGAAGGCCTTAAAGATTGATTCCGCTACATGATGCGGATCCTCCCCGCATATAAGGTCAACATGCATGGTTATACCCCCATAATTCACAAGGGCCCTGAAGAATTCATTTAAAATGCCCACATCAAAACTGCCCGTCCTCCTTTCCTTAAGGGTGACACGGTATGCCAGGAAGGGTCGGTTGGAGATATCAATAACCACGTTTGCCAGCGATTCATCCATGGGGACCGTTGCCTGGCCGTATCTCCGGATCCCTTTCTTTTCCCCGAGCGCCTTATCAATAGCCATACCAAGACAGATCCCCAGGTCTTCAATTGTGTGATGATAGTCTATTTCCGTGTCCCCTCTGGCGGAGATCCGGATATCCATGAATCCATGGGTGGCCATCAGGCACAGCATATGATCTATAAAGGGTATGCCCGTCTCAATCTCAGCCACGCCCTTTCCATCCAGATTCAAATCCAATGCAATATCCGTCTCTTTGGTCTTTCTCTTGACTTTTGCCTTTCTATCCATTTTGATATGCTCCGTTTCCTACAGAAATAAAGTTATTTAGGACTGATTTCCATACACTCCTTATCGCATCATGCTATCAACAGGAAAACCGTCTGGATATTCAGTATGAGATGTTGAAGAAAGAGGCAACCCCAAGCGCCCTAGTATTCATGGACTCAGAAACCCTTATCCGAGGATGGAAACAATAGATGGTGGAGATGATCGGGATCGAACCGACGACCTGTACGTTGCGAACGTACCGCTCTCCCAGCTGAGCTACATCCCCACTTATTATTACTCGCTGTCTGCCGTCAGGAGTCAACACCCGCCCAGCAAAAAATAATATAATTAGTAATATCTGTAATATAAGTTTATTTATTTGCCTAATCAAGGGATTTTTATAAATATTATAATCTTAAAAAACCTTGTCCCTCGTAGCTCAGCTGGATAGAGCACCAGATTCCAAAGCGGAAAATAGGGGTTCCGGTAAGTAACCGGAACCCCTTAATTAATCGAAATTATTGAATACTTATAGTATAAACAATATCACTACTGTCCCAACGTTATTGAAATAAATTCAATTGGTTACTATCATGG
>CAYQNR010000074.1:0-14039 GCA_964418945.1 uncultured Desulfobacteraceae bacterium | reverse complement strand
GGTTACAGTTAGTTAACTATTATTTAAAAATCAACGTTGGGACAGTAGTGATATGAAACATTGAAATTACTCACTCAGCACTAAGTCCTGAAGGAATAAATTCGTCATAGAATTTATGAATCGTAGGACTTAGCAATGCAATGGCTATTTACCCGCGACTCGCACCAGGGCGGGCAAGGCCGGAATGACAGATTATACAGGATATATTTCATGATGAATCAGGAAAGAGAAAAACGATGGTCTCAAGCCCAGGTTAAGGAGGAGGCCTTCTGGCAGAGAGAGGGTGTGTTTGAACCTCAGATGAACAGGGTCCTCTCCAGGTACAAACCTGTTATAGAGCGTATCTCCGAGAAGATTCCTTCCGGAGCCCTTATCCTTGACGTGGGTTGCGGTCCGACCTGCCCGGCGGGATTATTCGAGGCGGGGCACAAAATCTTTCTGGACCCGCTTATGTATTCGTATCAACGTACCTATTCGAACGTATTGCCGGAAGGCGAAAAGATTTCCGGCACCGCGGAAAAGATCCCATTAAAAGACAATAGTTCCGATGTTGTGTTTTGCGTGAACGCCCTGGACCATATGGTTGATCCCGGCAAGGCCCTTGGTGAAATACGCCGGGTACTCAAGCAGGATGGGACCTTTATCCTGGGCCTGTTTCTCCATCCTCCGGCCATAGCGGTGTGCCGGAGATTTATTGAGCGATACCTGCCTTTCCTCAGAGAAGACGCCCATCCCTATTCTTATACCCGAAAAAGTACCAGGGAACTCCTGAAAGGATACTTTTCCATCCAGGAGGAGATCCTGGTGTACAGAAAAACCTCTTCATGGATACCGGCGCTGCACAGGGAAGACTGGATATTTCTCTGCCGCAAGGGCGGAGATTAAAGCAAGGACATGGCTTTTTCAGGAAACAGGGCGATCAACAGGTCGAAAATCAAGACCATATTGATCCGTGCCACCAACTGGGTGGGTGACGCGGTAATGAGCCTTCCAGCGCTTGAGGCGGTCAGGGAGTGCTTTCCGGAAAGCAGGCTGGTAGTACTGGCAAGACCATGGGTGATACCACTCTTTGAAAACCATCCCATGATCGACGAGGTCATGCCCTTGGGAACAGATACCGGCCGCCTCAGGAATGGGGCTGCAGTCCTCAAAACAGTGCTGAAAATCCGTAAACGCGGGTTCGATCTGGCAATCCTGTTCCAGAACGCCTTTGAAGCCGCTCTCATAGCATATCTGGGAGGCGTAAAACACAGGGTGGGTTATGACACGGATCACAGACGTTTCCTATTATCCCGCCCCGTTATCAGGGACAACAACAGAATCCATGAGCACCAGGTAAAATATTATCTGTCTCTGGTAAGGGGGATAGGCTGTGACGCAAAGCTAAGAGATCCGGAATTGTTCGTTTCCGGGGATTATGAACAAAAGATGCGCTTTCTTCTTAGTGAAAGAGGCGTGGAACAGAGTGTTTTTGTATTGGGCCTGGGTCCAGGCGCCATTTACGGACCTGCCAAGAGATGGCCGGCCCAGAGGTTCGCGGCCATAGGCGATATGGCTGTTGAAAAGTGGGGGGCAAAAATCATCATTCTCGGGAGCAATAAAGAGAAGGATATATGCGCCAAAGTCTCTGAGATAATGAACCAACCCTCCATAGATCTATGCGGCGAGGTAAACCTGGGAGAAGCAATGGCCCTGATCAGCAGATGCAACCTCTTCCTGAGCAATGATTCAGGGCTTATGCATATTGCCTCGGCCCTTAATGTGCCCCTGGTAGCCATATTCGGCTCCACCGATCCTTCTGCCACCGGCCCCCGAGGCGCCCGGGTAAGGGTTGTCCGTCATCAGGTGGATTGCGCGCCGTGCATGCTGCCCGAATGTCCGACGGATTTTCGCTGTATGCTTGGTATTGAACCCCAAGAGGTGTGGAAAGAGCTTACGGACCTTAAAAGCGAGAAGGGGGTAAGGTGAAAAGGCCCGCTGTTTTTATGGACAGGGACGGGACTGTGAATGAACAGATGGGATATGTTAATCATATCAGCCGGTTTCATCTGCTGCCGGGCGTTTGCCAGGCTATCCGATTATTGAATGAAAGGGGTTTTCTCGGCATAATCCTCACCAATCAATCAGGGGTTGCCCGGGGTTATTTCCCCCTGACCCTTGTCCATGAGATTCACGCCTTTTTGGAGGAGATCCTCAAGAAAGAAGGCGCGATCATAGACGGCATATTCTTCTGTCCTCACTATCCCGGGGGAAGTATTCCCGAATTCACCCGCGAGTGCGATTGCAGAAAACCGGGGACAGGCCTCATGAAAAAGGCGTGCAACTCCTTTGATATTGATATGTCAAGGTCCTATGTGGTGGGGGATCATTTCACGGACCTTGAGATGGCCCGTCGCTGCGACCTTGACGGAATCCTGGTTAAGACCGGCTATGGACTGGGAGACCTCACATACGTGTTACCTCACATGCCCATAAAGCCGTGTTATATCGCCGATGACCTGCTGGACGCGGTGAAGTGGATTATACAAAGGGATGAAGAAAAGTGTTGACGTGTATCATTTTAGGATCTTTTGAATGAGTTCCACGATATCAATAACCTCCAGGTCTAGTTTGTTCCTGCGGACATAGGTCTGCATAACACGGACGCACTGCTGGCAGGAGGTTACCACGGTGTGGGCCCCGGTTCTAATAACCTCTTCTATTCTGTTCCTCGCAATATCCGATGACAGCCCGGGATCAATCATCTCAAGATTTCCCCCGCCCCCGCAGCACAGGGAATTCTCCCTGTTATGCTCCATCTCTACCAGTCTTACGCCCGGTATAGACCTGATTACCTCCCTGGGCGCCTCATATTCATCGCATCCCCGACCCAGGTCACAGGGATCATGATAGGTTACTGTCAAGTCAAGTTCTTTGAGCTCAATACACTCCTCGGACATCAACTTCCTTAAGAACTGGGTCACATGAAAGATATCAAATTCGGGAGGGTAATGCTCTTTCCACATCTGGTAGCATGAAGGGCACGCAAAGAGCACTTTCCGCGCGCCTTTTTTGCGTACCGCCTCCATATTGTGATCAATTACTTCACCAATCTTATCTCTCAAACCAGCGCCCAAAAGGGGGAAGCCGCAGCACCATTCCTCACTTCCCAGAAGGGTAAAGTCGACCTTGGCCGCGTCCAATATCCTGGCAAGGGCCATGGGAATCCTCTGAACCATGGGGAAATAGGAGGCCACACATCCGGTGAAATAGACCACATCCGCCTTGTCTTTTATATAGCCATGATCCGGACGGTCCTCCATATCCTCCACCCAGTCGGCACGTTCCTCGTTGTCCTCATTGAAGACATTGTGACTGGCCATTGTGTTCTTATGGATTCTTTCCACCTCTCCCGGATGACTCCCGGAATGCACAAGATCCTGCCGCAGGGACAACCATATATCTTTCAAGGATATGCCGGTGGGGCAAGCCTCGTCGCATCCACCGCAAAGAGTGCATCGATACACGGTTTCGCTGAATCTTTTAAGTTGATCTTTGGATGGTCTCTTTTTTAGAGATAATCTTTGTAGGATCCCTGCTCTGGCTCCCATTATCTTGCGCAGTTCTTGCAGCCGATATAAACCGGATAGCCGTCCGTCCATGCGCGCGGAAACAGCGGGACACACGTCAACGCACAAGGAGCACCCAGTACATGCTCCCGTCTGAAGAAGCTCCAGGAAATTATAATCGCTTTGAGCCATTCTTAATGATTATTGGTACTTTTCAATATCCGCCAGAAGCCATTCTTCAATGGCATCAGCGCCATGGATCAACCTGTTAATATCTTCCATGTTATCCGGTTTGATCTTAAACAGCCAGCCCTTCCCATAACAGTCCGTGTTGATAACGGAAGCATCTTCTTCCAGTTCCATATTGCTTTCCATTAAAACCCCGTTTACCGGCGCGTAAACCTTGCCGAGCCACTTTCCGGATTCAACCTTGGCGAATTTCTTGCCCGCGATAAGTTGCTTTCCTTCGGGAGGCAACTGCACATAGACTATCTCCCCCGCTGTCTTCTGCGCGAAATCATCCATACCCATTACCAGGGTATCTCCTTCCACCCTGACCCAATAGTGGTTCTGTTCGTAATAAAGATCCTCCGGCATAATGTATCCTTGAATTTCCACCATAAATCCCCCGTGTTAAATATTGGGAATACTCAGCTTTGTCCGGTTTTGGAACAGGCCTTCACCGCCAGGCTGATTGGCGCGATTATCAAATGAAGCATACGGCTGAAAGGCAGGTATGCCACAAAAACCGCCGTTAGTATGGCGTGAACATACCAGAAATACGCGTAGATGTTATTCAAGACCATATTGCCAAAAAGCTTGCTGATGGCGTATCCCAGAAAGGCATATTCTCCTCCCCCGGCAACACCTGTCATGGAAATCCGCATGCCCTCCAGAACGAAACCCGCCACAAAAATGCCTGTCAGAAGTCCGTAGGCGGGCCAGTCCCTCGCCGGCAACCCCTCAGGCTTGTTCCCTGCACCATCCAACTTACTCCTAATTATCATAAGGATAACGCCTATTATCACCATTATCCCTGTCGCGTCAAACAGTAAGGCGGTAATGGGGTGATTCTTGTCAAGCATGATTATAGCCCCGGGCCATTCTTTAAACCACAGGGAAGACAACAGGGATACCACACCCCACATAAATCTTAACAAAATCGGATAAAAGATAAGACCATGGATGAACCAGCGAATCCGGGAGATATTGAAAAGACGGCGCTGTAGCAGGACATCAAAAAAGATTATTTCTATTATCTTGAATATCCTGGTGACGGAAAAGGCCGGAGCGGAAGTCTTGTTTTCTTTTCTCGGCCTTCCGGAAAACCATATCAATAGAAGGTTTATAAAGCCCACAATAAATACCAACAATGCTATTATGGTGGGAACGTCGGAGATAGAAAAAGTGGCGGAATGACAGGGCATGCAGATGATACTTTTAGCCGGAAGGGCTCTGGCGGATGCTCCCAGATCATTATCTTTGAAATGGCAGCGACTGCACATGGCATGGTCTGCCGTGGTCAACACATTATGTATCTCGCTCGGATCAGATGCCGGGCGATGTTTACGCCATATTATGCGGTTATTCACCATATCCTTGACAGGTTCTATACCTTTCAGATGGCATGCCTCGCATGCCACAGTCAGGTGGGCGTCATGGGCGACTTTCTGGTCATGGGGGAGATGGCATGAGCGGCAAGCTAGCACATCCTGATCATTGGTCTGGTAATGAGGGTCATGACAGTTTGTGCATTGTTTCGGTTCAAAAAAGTCGCTTATTGTTTGGTTTATCTCCTGGATGTCAGAATGCTGCTTGTCTTTATAGATATCATGGTGGCAGTCCAGGCAGGATAATCGACTATGCACGGAGACGTGGAACTCTTCAGGATCTATCAACCAGGAAGATTCCACGGGATTGACCATAATAAAAAGGATCAATAATTCTATCAAAAATAGGGTATGTTTTTTCATTAGTACCTGTTCCTGAACGAATTTTTGAATATGGCACAAATATCCTTTTTTGTAAATTAACATGGAAATACGGTGCCGGATATGAATATTCCAGGTTCAGCCGGTTAATAAGTACGTTATTTGATGATGTATAACTGATTTGTACTATTTGGCCCATCGGTCTCTCTTCTAAACGGCGAAATTGTTAGAAGCAACATAGTTAGGCAAGGTGCCACCCAGGCGGGCGGAATGATTTTAAGACATTAGACAATTCTCGATTGAGGCCAAGTTTGGAAAAAGTTACCCGCCCACCTCGTTTCGTTTTGTGCGGAGTCTGTGCACATAAACGAGTTCGCCGTTGCGAAGAAAGCCCCATGGGCCAAACATCGTCTATTATTCAATAGACCTTAATCTTTTATTACCTCAAATACTTTTTGACCAGCTGAACTTTGTTCTATCATGTATAATTGCCAACAGAACTTGCCAACCAATGTTAAAAAAAGGCAACTCATCATACTCCGATGAATTGCCCCTGTTGTGCCTTTTTGATAAAAGTTAAACAATGGTAACATTTACCGCGGCAGGACCCTTTTCCCCTTGTTCAACATCAAAGGTAACATGATCGCCTTCATTAAGGGACCTAAAGCCTTCGCCATTTATCCCTGAATGATGAACAAAGACATCCGGTCCATCTTCTTGTTCGATAAAGCCGTAACCCTTGCTGTTATTGAACCATTTCACGATCCCATTCGCCATTGTGACACTCCTCCTTTCCTAGATATTCCCCGGTTCCAAACTGAAGGATGCCACTTTTAACAAACGGGTCTTTCCCTTAGTACGAAACCTGCCTTACAATGGAGCCCAGGGGACATGCCCGTGGTCTTCCCGAAGGCGGACAAAGATATCAATCTTGTCTCGTGGCCGGTGTTAATGATACCTCTTTTTTTCCCAGATGCAAGATATTATTTTATGAAAATGCCTTTTAATGAAAAACAAGGGCTATATCTGAGATCCTATACCTAAGTATTGAGTTTCCTGATCAGAACAGGTGAACAGCGGAAGGTTACCACCCTTTTTGCCTCGGGAATATAGGCGGTACTATTGGTATGACTTGATCCTCTACGCCTGGAGTTCTCTTCTATAAAGAATTTACCGAATCCCGATATAAGGATTTCTTCATTTGATTCAAGGGCTTTTTTGATAATTTCCAGAGTAGTTTCAAAGGCTTTTGCGGACTTATCTTCTTTCAGGTGAACATTTTTATGGATATTTTTGATTATACGAGCTTTGTTCAAGGTCATGGGTTTTCGCCCTTGCGATGAATAATCAAAAGTGATCTGTTTAGGGGGAAATTCTTTCTAACAGAGCGAGTTCAGTTTAGTCTTTTCGCTTACTGAAAGAGTTGATGGAACTCAATATAGAATTACCATATTAAAAAAGTCAACCTCTTTTCCGGATCATAGAGAAAAATAAACCTCCCTTATCAGATTATTCCCATTCAATGGTACTTGGGGGCTTGGACGAGATATCATAGACGACCTTGTTTACGCCCCGGACATTATTAATAATCCGGCTAGAGATCCTTGCCAGTATTTCATAGGGGATCCTTGTCCAGTCAGCGGTCATGGCATCCAGGCTGTCCACTATCCTTAAGGCTATCACATTATCGTATGTCCTTTCATCTCCCATAACCCCGACTGTTTTTATGGGAAGGAGGACCGTGAAAGACTGCCATATCTTTTCATAGAGTCCGGCTTTCCTGATCTCTTCGTTTAGAATATTATCGGCAGATCTCAGTATTTCCAGCCTTTCCCGGGTTATTTCACCCAGTATCCTCACGGCCAGTCCTGGTCCGGGAAAGGGCTGGCGCATGACCAGTTCTCTGGGAAGACCGAGCTCTATAGCCACCTGACGTACCTCATCCTTGAATAATTCCCTGAGAGGCTCAATAAGTTCCAGATTCATCACATCAGGGAGTCCTCCAACATTATGATGACTTTTTATGGTGGCTGACGGTCCCTTAAAGGAGACACTCTCTATTACGTCCGGGTACAGTGTTCCCTGGGCAAGATATCTCGGCTTGCCCAGCTTTTTTGAGTTATCTTCAAACACCGAAATAAACCCTCTGCCGATAATCTTTCTCTTCTCCTCCGGATCAGTCACTCCTGCAATTCTTTCTAAAAAGAAAGCCGCCGCGTCAACCAGATGGATATTTATCCCGTAATGTTCCTGAAAAAGATCCATTACTTCCTGGCTCTCCCCTTTTCTCAAAAGTCCATTGTCAACAAAAATACAGGACAGTCTTTCTCCTATTGCCTTATGGAGCAGCACCGCAGTCACGGATGAATCCACACCACCAGATAGTCCGCATACGACCCTATCTTTGCCTATCTTTTCTTTAAGATCGCTGACAGCCTGTCTTGTAAAGGAAGCCATAGTCCATGAGGGTTCGCATCCGCAGATCCTGAAAAGGAAGTTTCTTAATATCTTTTTGCCGTTAGGTGTGTGCGCCACCTCCGGATGAAACTGCACACCGAACAATCTTCTTGACAGATCAGTCATGGCGGCTATAGGGCTGTTTTTGCTCCTTGCCAGCACCATAAAACCTTCCGGGACCTTATCAATCCTGTCCCCGTGGCTCATCCACACAAGTTCCTCCTCATCCACGTTAAAACCATGAAACAGATCAATATTGTCCAGGATTTCTATTACAGAGCTCCCGTACTCCCTGTCATCGGCGTTTTCCACAGATCCTCCCAGGACATAGCTCATAAACTGCATGCCGTAACATATACCCAGGACAGGGATATCCAGATGCAGAATCCCTCTTTCCGCCAAAGGGGCCTGTTTATCATAAATATTTGAAGGCCCGCCCGAAAGTATAATGCCTTTTGGTGAAAATCTCTTTATCTTACGGACAGTTAGATTAAAGGGATGTATTTCACAATATACTTGCGCCTCGCGTACCTTCCTGGCTATGAGCTGGGTGTACTGGGAACCGAAATCCAGTATCAGTATCTTATGCTCATATATACCTCCAGCCATTATTCCAACCTATAATTCCAACCTATAGTTAGGGGCCTCTTTAATAATATCCACATCATGCACATGGGCCTCCCTCAGACCTGCTCCGGTTACCTCCATGAACCTTGACCTGATTCTTAGTTCCCCTATATTCTTACAACCAAGGTACCCCACCCCCGATCTGAGGCCGCCGATCAGCTGATAGATTACAGCGGCCAATGAACCGCGATAGGGCACCCTGCCCACAATACCTTCCGGAACCAGCTCATTTTCCAGTTCAATCTCAGCCTGAAAATACCTGTCCTTGCTTCCTTCCTTCATGGCTTCGATGGAACCCATTCCCCTGTAAACCTTATATGTCCTCCCTTGAAAAAGAATCGTCTCTCCCGGGCTCTCCTCGGTACCCGCAAACAGGCTGCCTATCATTACGGAATCCGCTCCGCCTGCCAGTGCCTTTGTAATATCTCCGGAATACTTTACCCCGCCGTCTGCGATAATGGGAATATCGTGCTTCTGCGCCTCCTCCGCACAATCCATAATAGCCGTCATCTGGGGCACCCCCACGCCCGCTACTACCCTGGTAGTACATATGGATCCCGGTCCGACGCCGACCTTCACGGCTTCCACACCCTCATGTATAAGGGCTTTTGTACCCTCGGCGGTAGCCACATTCCCCGCTACCAGATCCATATCCGGATATCTTTTCTTTATCCTCTTTACCGCCTGGAGCACGTTCTCCGAATGACCATGGGCTGTATCCACAACAAGGACATCCAAATCCGCATCAACAAGCCTTTCAACCCTTTCATCCATATCAGTGCCCACGCCGACCGCCGCGCCCACCCGCAATCGGCCCAGATCATCTTTGCAGGCATTAGGGTATTTCTTTATCTTTTCAATATCCTTTATGGTAATAAGCCCCCTTAATTTTCCTTCATCATCAACCACAAGCAGCTTTTCTATCCTCCTTTCATGGAGTATAGACTTGGATTCCTCAAGAGTAATTCCAACTTTTGCGGTTGCCAGGTCTTCCTTTGTCATTGCCGCTTCCACTTTTTGGTCCGTATCCGTGGCAAACCGCAGGTCACGGTTTGTTATAATACCCATAAGATTGCCGTCTTTAACCACCGGCACTCCCGAAATCCTGTATCTACTCATAATCTGCAGGACTTCGCCGATCTTTTTATCAGGTCCTATAGTAATTGGATTAACAATCATACCGCTCTCTGATTTTTTAACCTTCTCCACCTCAACGGCCTGTCGTTCAATGCTCATATTCTTATGTATAAAACCGATACCGCCCTGCCTCGCCATGGTGATGGCGGTGGCCGATTCAGTCACCGTGTCCATTGCAGAGCTGACCAGCGGTATATTCAATGGGATATTCTTTGTTAACCTGGTTTTAACGTCCACCTGGTCAGGTAATATCGCGGACCTTTCCGGAATAAGAATAAGATCATCAAAGGTGTAACCGTATTTTATATTATCTCTTTTCATATCCTTCCCCCCTATAGGCATGCTTTACAATGTCTTAAACACCAAAATGAAAGCGATGCCTCAAAATCAAATAGCATTATTAAGGGACGCGAATGGAATCCAATATCATCCGATCCTGTTCTTTCTCAAGTGCATATATCTTATCATTAATCTCCCTAAGTTCCTTTTCCTTTATTTGAATCTCCATGTCGTTTTGACAGGGACGGATTTCCAATTTACTGTATTCCTTTTTCAGTTCTTTAATCCCTTTCCGGATTATTCTTAACCGTTTTTGAAGCTCTTTATCGGTCATTCTGTAAGGATCCCTGCCGTATATATTTTTGCCTCTCAAAACACAACGTGCCGGACATGTGAATAAAATACATCTTTATTGAAAAATATACTTTAATTGAATAAAAAATCAATGGGTATCTTGCGTTCTCTCTTCCTTTACAAAATATAGGAGTACCCCACCGGTCAGAAAAAGCAGTGATATAGAGCCTATACTTAACCGGGACGATATTTCCGGGCTGTAACCCACAGATCTTAGCAGAATGCCCCATCCGCCCATAAAGACAGGGCCGATAACAACCCCGAATCTACCAACCATATTGTAAAATCCGAAATACTCCGCTGATTTTTCAACCGGAATCATTTTGGCGTAATAAGATCGGCTTAATGCCTGGATTCCTCCCTGCACCAGACCGATGATAATGGCCAACATATAGAATTCCTGCTTGCTGACCACAAAGGCGCCCCATACCGAGACAAATAGGTAAACCGCGATTGCAATGAATATAGACGTTTTTGTCCCTATTTTTCCACCCATGTAACCGAATGCCAGCGCAGACGGAAATCCTACAAATTGAGTTATTAGAAGGGCAAGGATAAGGTCCTTTGAGTCAAAGCCTATAGACATTCCATAGGCAAGGGCCATACGAATAATGGTATCCACTCCATCTATATAAATCCAGTAGGCCAAAAGGAATAAGAAGATGTTTTTAAGTAATCTTATTTCCTGAAAGGTCTCTTTCAATTGGAAAAGACCGGCCTTTATCATACGAGCACCGGAGGTTCTATGTGCTCCTTCAGGCTCCTTTACAAACAAAAAGATGGGCACTGAAAAAAGGGCCCACCATATGCCCACGGAAAGAAAAGAGAACCTTAACGCCTCGCCCGTGTCCGCGAAACCGAAGATCTCCGGCCTCAGGCTCATCCATACATTCAAGGCGAAAAGCATGCCCCCGCCCAGGTATCCCATAGAAAACCCAAGAGAGGAAACACTATCCATCCTTTTCTTGGAAGCGATGTAGGGGAGCAGGGAATCATAAAAGATATTTCCCGCTGAGAATCCTATATTTGCTCCAACAAAAAGGAATATGGCAAGGGGCCAGTCTCCTTCCGAAACCATATAAAGGGCCGAAGTCATTACTACGCCCATAAAGGCAAAAAACATCAAAAACCCTTTTTTCTTGCCCCCCCTGTCGGCGATTGATCCAAGAACAGGCGCTGCCACAGCCACCATAATCCCGGCGATGGAATTGGCCAGCCCCAGTCTGGCCGTGCTCATGGTAACATCCGTGCCCATGCACCAGAATTGTTTGAACAAGACCGGAAAGAATCCCGCGATTACGGTGGTAGCAAAGGCCGAATTGGCCCAGTCATACATGCTCCATCCGAAAATCGCCCTTTTTTCCTGAAGCGACATGTTTCCCTTTTTTTCCACCTACAGTCCGACCGGAACACACATTTCCATTGCAGCCTTGTTTTATCGGCCGCTCTGCCATGATTTGTGGATTTTTTTGATGGCGTATTGCCGGATAATGACCGGCCCTACCCCATAAAGATCCATGTTGGTCAGCGATTTTAGGTAAAATGCCCTTCCAGGTCAACCAATTACCTGTTCGAAATTCACATGACCTCCTGGCTTCAAAATCTGGATTCGATATTCCGAACACTTTAGAATATTATTTAAGACATTATTGTTTCTTTATCATACAGAAAAGCAGATATCTCCTTCGATATGTGACTTTAAATCATTCCGTGGATTATGGCTGATATACATTCCTTTGACATAATCAATAAAAGAGAATAAGTAAACATGATAACGGGAACATTCAATTGATACTTTATGTATTAATAGACCGGATAACCCAAATTAAAGGAGACAACTATTATATCTCTTAAGAATGCAGCTAGCTGTTTGATAGTCATTTTGGTTACCGTTTATGGAATTTATGGTTTTTGCCAAGGAGTTGGATGGACTGAAACAGACTGCCTTGCACAATCTTGGGAAATGATGCAGAGCACCATCAGCATAAAGCCCATAAGAGGCCCGGCTCCTGGAAATGATGTGAAATTGGCCGTTACAAAAGGACTATCAGATCATTTGAATCCCGATCCCGGGTATAAAAACCCTATTGAACATGCAAAAAGGTGCACTTTTATAATAAAGGGAGGACGAAACCTGGGAACCGGATTCTTCATCTCATCAAACGCTTATGCCATAACATGCAAACATGTGGTAGAAAAGGAACGATATTTTACTGCCATACTCGATAACAGGGATGAATACCCTATAGGTGTGGTTTTCATGAGTGAAAGATATGACATAGCGCTCATCATTGTAGCCACCACTCAAAAAACTCCATACCTATCTACCCGTACTACCAATACCCTCTGTCCAGGCGAGCTTGTCCTGGCCATAGGGGCTTCCTCGGGCCCGGAACCCGTAGTAAGTAATGGGATATTCGAAGGCTTAAGAGAAAAGACATCTACGCGAGACAGGGTCATACAGTTTTCGGCCTCTGTCAATCCTGGAAACAGCGGGGGGCCCTTAATAGACCAAGACGGAAAAGTAACCGGAGTGGTAAGTTTAAAAATGATATCCGAGAAAGGGATACCGGTAACGGAAACCGGATTGGCTATACCCTCCGAATACTTTATAGAAGAATATGCCTCTTACATGGAATAGGCGAGCAATTGCTAAATCGGCAATACGGACAAAGGATTTTGACCTGTTTAACCATCTTGTTTACGGTCGGTATACCAGTCTATTTGTCTGCATATACCTCTAACAGTACGCACTTCGTTTGCCCTCAACGGAAACCTGGAAAAGAATCTTCGTATATTTAACATCCATCTCTCTGGGTTCTGCGGGTTCAAAAAACCTATCTTCGTTAACACGGCTTTGAGATGATCATACATCCCCTCCAATTCGAAATGGTTGGCGAGGCGGGGGAGATCAGACTCCGAAGACTCACTACCAGCGTTAAATATTTCATAGCAGATAATCATCACCGCCTGTGCGATATTAAGGGATGAGAAATCGGATGTAGGGATATTGGTTATCATGTCACAGTAACGCAGTTGCGCATTTGATAGTCCGCGGTTTTCAGGCCCGAACAGTATAGCTGTACTGTTATTCTCCGATATGGAGAGCAGTTTTGCCGCAAGGGTGCGGGGACTGGTGAGAGCGGGCCTTAAAGACCCCAAACGGGCGGTTGTTCCCACAGCATACTGGAATGAGCCAAGCGCAGCCATGAGATCATCATATATCTCCATATTATTTATTATCTCAGCCGAGTGTATAGTCGCGAGCCTTAGAATACCGGTCAAATCAAAATGTTTAGGCCTGACCAGGATTAGTCTCCTTATATCCATGTTATTCATGGCCCTAGCAACAGCACCTATGTTCTCGGGAATCTGGGTTTCGACAAGGACAATGGCGATGTTCTCCCTTTTTACTCCGCTTTTCATATAGGTATCCTCTCCTTTTTATTAATGCATCGCCGTAAAATATTTTTGCTGATAAAATCCTGCCATATAATTACAAATTTCACAAGATCCAGTAAAATATGCTTCATCCGCTTGATGTAGGGAAAGAAGTAAAAGATCAAACCTTATTATTAGTACGTTAATGGCCCATGGGCCATTATATAGCGCAAAATATTTGGATATCATTTCAAAAAGCACCATGAACCGAGGGCTGTCCCTTTTCTTCGTTCCGAATCTCCCGGGCTGGTCATTTCAAGGGGTT
>CAYQNR010000073.1:0-15097 GCA_964418945.1 uncultured Desulfobacteraceae bacterium | reverse complement strand
AACATCACCAATCTTGCTATAGTTTTATCATTAAGTGTACTCATTTGCCGGATGAACCTGAATTATAACAGTCCTATCAATCTGAAGAAATTCTCTCCTCCAAACAGATAGGCCATCATAAAGATAGGGTAAGTCAGGATCCTGCCCAGTATGTTCAGATGCAAAAAACTATCCATCAACAATACCATTATTAACAGAAAGGGCGCGTACCGTCCTATCCGCCTGAATTGCCTGGAAGCGGGAGGCGGCAAAAGGTTTTCCAGGACATGGGAACCATCCAAGGGAGGGATCGGCAAGAGGTTGAAGAGTCCAAGGCCGATGTTCATTAAAAGCATGTATACAATGATTGTCTGGTATGCCGGGGAAACCGGGAAATGTAATCTCAGGAACATCCCCGTAACCAAGGCCGCGGCAATATTGGAACCAGGACCGCTAAGGGCCATAAGAACGGTATCTCTTCTCACATTTCTAAAATACCTGATATCCACAGGAACGGGCTTGGCCCAGCCGAAATGGAATAAAAAAAGGCAGATGGCCCCGATGGGATCAATATGGCTGATAGGATTAAAGGTGAGCCTGCCCGCGTTTTTAGCGGTAGGGTCCCCCAGCAACAGGGCCGTCCTGCCGTGCGCATATTCATGGATAGTTATTGCAAATAAAAGAACAGCTATCCTTATTATCCATTCCGATATATGAAAAGACATAAACTTGGCCCAGCTCCTCTTTTTTGGTAATCTGTTTTTTCCTGATTACATATTTCCCAAAGATGTATATACTAAAAAGGGTTAAGGGGGCAAGCACGAAAAGATTTTGACGAAATGCATAAGGAGGGACTTATGGATATGAGAAGATCTGATTTTGCGGGAAGCTGGTACCCGGCAAGCGAGCCTGCGTGTCGCGAGGCAATCAGTGATCTATCACAGGCGTCTGTTACGTGCCCGCCCGGTGGAGAGGGGATGCTGGGAGGGATTGTCCCCCATGCCGGATGGTATTTTTCGGGGCGTATAGCCTTTAATGTCATCAAATGTCTAAAAGAGGAAAAGGATCCTGAAATATGCGTTATATTCGGCAGGCACCTCCACCCGGGCAGCGGCAACTTCATCATGGAGGAAGGCTCATGGTCCACCCCTCTTGGAGAATTGGAGGTTGCGGCCGAGATAGCGGAAAGGCTTACCTCGGAGTTCAGATTCACCGTGGAAACTGCCTCCAATTATGAGCCGGACAATACCGTGGAATTACAGTTGCCATTCATCAAATATGTATTCCCCCACGTCAAGATCCTCCCTATCGGCGTGCCCCCGGCTCCCGCATCCATAAAGATCGGGGAACGGGTCGCCGAGATCGCGGAAGACATGGGGAAAAAGATGCTGGTGTTAGGCTCCACAGACCTCACCCATTACGGATATAACTACGGATATACGCCCAAAGGCACCGGACAGCAAGCCCTCGAGTGGGTAAAGAATGAAAACGATAGAAAAATGGTCGATCTTATGCTTGCCATGGATACTGAAAGCATAATATCCGAGGCACTGATGAACTCCAATGCGTGCTGTTCCGGGGCTGTGGCCGCGGCCATCGCCGCCATGAAAAGGATGGGGGCGCGCCAGGGTGAGGAATTGATATACGGGACAAGTTATGATATAAATCCCAGCAGTAGTTTTGTAGGCTATGTGGGAATTATCTTTCATAAATAAGAACCTTTGCATCGGGAAATCAGCCGCTTATGAATGAAATCTGGTTAATCCGGTTAACGAGTAGGAGATTTAATTATATACAACTCTTTTTCCATCTTTGACCCATGGGTCTCTCTTTTTAGCGGCGAAAATATATAGAAGCACCATAATTACGTAAGGTGCCACCTAGGCGGGCGGAATACTTGTGAGGCAATAGAGAATTCTCGAGTCCGGCCAAGTCTGGAAAAGGTTACCCGCCCGCCTCGTGTTGTCTTATGCGAAGTCAGCGCACATAAACAAGTTCGCCGTCACAAAGAGAACCCCATGGGCCAAAATTCATTACCTATTTAATAGGTTTTATCTATTAGTAATTTACGTACTCATTAACCGGAGGAACCTGAAATCTTGAGGTCATATTATTAATATGGTATTAGATGTTAAGGAGGTTTAATGCCTTGGAATTTATAGAAAAAGCAAAGATCAGACTTGACCACTGGATACACCATAGTGCTCACCACAAGGAAGAATATGAGATGCTTGCCGATCAACTGGAGGAAGCGGGCCGTACCGAAAGCGCCGGTCACCTGAAAGAGATGATAGAATTGACATCTAGGAGCATAGAATGCCTTAAAAAGGCCATTGTGGCCCTGGATTAGGTCCGGCGGAAAGTCGCAACTCAAGTTAAAAGGAGAATTAAGATGTGTGAAGCCCACGCCTTTTTATTAAAGAGAGACAAAGAAGAGAAGATTCTGGAGAGTGTCGATATCCTGGAAGTTGAAGGGGATGAAATAAGGATGATCAATATCTTTGGCGAACAAAAGATTTTGAAGGCGAGAATCAGGAGTTATAATGGTACCGAGAGCAGGATCCTGCTTGAACCCATAGAATAGTTTCAGCCATGGAAGAATTGATAAAACAAGCAGCGGATACAATCCGTAAATCCGAATTCACCATCGCCCTTACAGGCGCTGGCATATCCGTGGAATCAGGCATCCCTGATTTCAGAAGTGCCGGAGGTCTATGGGATAGATACGACCCTTCAGAATATTCCACAATCAGCGCGTTCACGCGCGACCCCGAAAAGGTCTGGAACATGCTCAGGGAAATGGAGGACCTGGTTGTTAACGCCAAGCCGAACAAGGCGCATATCGCTATGGGTCAGCTTGAAGACATGGGCCTGCTTCATTTCATAATCACACAGAACGTAGACAATCTTCATCAGGCGGGCGGGGCCAAGAATGTTATAGAATATCATGGTAATTCAAGTACGTTATCATGCCTGCGGTGTAAAAAAACTTATAGTGTTGAGGAAAAGAGAGAAGAATTCCCTCCCAGGTGCGAATGTGGAAGGATCCTTAAACCAGATGTCGTCTTTTTCGGCGAACCTATTCCCGAAGAGCCACTGTCAAGGTCTTTTACCCTAGCGCAATCCGCAAGGGCCTTGCTGGTTGTTGGTACTTCGGCAGCAGTTTCCCCTGCTAATACTATTCCGGTTATTGCCAAACGGAATGGTGCAAAAATCATCGAAATAAACAAGGAAAAAACCCATCTAACAGAAGGGATGACCGATATTTTTCTTCAGGGCGGGGCCGGGAATATTATGGAGATGCTGTTTGCCGCCGTTAAAAAAGATGGTTCATCCGCTTAATGAGTACACTAGTTAATAATATCTAAATATTTTGCGCTATATGGCCCACGGCCATTAAGGTACTTATAATGAGGTTTAATCTTTTACTTCTTTACGTACTCATTAACCAGATGAAGCAAGGAATGGCTAATAGCTAATAGCTGACAGTTAATAGCTAATTCCCGGTCATGCCTGCCCTTGTCAAGACGACATCTATAGTATTCCGTGGACGTGGTCCTATTTTCAAGGGTTTGGCAAACCTTTTCCTGGTAGCAATGGGAAATTCTGCCACGGGTTCTGGTGGAGCAAACCCTTGAAAATAAGACCACTGCAGGCCTTGGGTGGGATCCTTTTTGAGATGTCGTCTTTCCAAGAACAGCCGTGACCTTATACAGGGCCGGAGGGCTGTTCTTTTTTGTAGTGACTATCGGGAGGGCGCTGTTATTTCAGGGGTTTACGGGTGGGGGACCCCCTGGCTCCCGTGCCGGAGGCACGAGAGAACAGCGGAGGGGGGGGGTAGGCATCCCACGCCCGTAACCCCTTGAAATGACCAGCCCGGGAGATACGGAACGGAGAAAAGGGACAGCCCTTCGCTCACGGCCGCCCTTGTCCCCTCGTGGCTCTTCAAGCCCGGAGCCATCCAAGATATAGAACCTGTTATTGCTTAGTGCCTCGATTCGCAAATACAGTGACGTATTTTAGTCTCTCAAATAAGGGTATAATCGCGCACTCCATTCGGCCTGAGCTCATGGCCGAAGGCAGCACTAAGTCCATCGATTCATAAATTCGTCATCGAATTTATGAATCGATGGACTTAGGCTTAAGAAAGTCCTGTAACTGAATAATTTTATTGTCTTTTTTTTGCATACCCCATGTCCATTTGACCTGGGCCTTCCTGAGGTCCCCTATCATATCCTGAAGCTCCGGATTCTTATCTATAATATCCTGGACCTGCTTGCTTAACTCCTTCCATGTCACGGCAAGTTCGTCTGTCTCGAGTTTAAAACCACCCCAATCCGATAGGAATGTGCCCAGTCGGCATAAGAGGCCGAAGTGCGTGGTACCCTTTAGATAATAGGGACAGTGAGCCCAAAGGTTCAGACATTCGAATCCCCTCTTCCGGGCCTCGTCATTAATCGTGGAATGTATGGCTCCGGGCCCTTTGTAATCCACTAAAAGCACCTTTTTCTCCTTGAGCCTGGCCAGAACATCCTCGCTTGAAACAACAGCAGAGATGATCATATCCGTATGGAGCACATTGTCATACATGCTGCCGAGGCTTATTATGGTTTTAACACCTGTCCGCTGACACAGGGTTAACATACTATCGATGAAATTAAACCATCTCAGGCTAGGTTCAGTGGCCCTCAGGATGATGATGTCACGTCCAATGTGGTTCCCTCCCGCGGTATAAAAAACTCCCCCCGGCGGATCAATACTTTTTAACAAACCACCCTGGATATCGACGGTCGGGCGTTTATCATCATATCTGTAGAACCTTTCAGGCTTGATTCTCCCGAAAGGTTCTGCCCCTAACTTCCGTATCAGGTAATCAACCATACCTACGGATATATCAAGGGCGTTTCCCCATCCGTCGAACCCCGCTATAAACAAGGGTTCCTTGAGATCCGGAGTATAATCTAATTCTATACTTTCTTCAAACATAGGAGAAGTTTTGCACCGGGAAATATGCTTGTCAAGAGCTACTTTTTTTATTTTTATTGACAAAATCTTAAAAAAGCCTAGATTACACAGTTTTAAAGAAGGACTTCCAAGAAGACCCTTGATAAACAGCAAAAAAAGGTAAAGAAGAATTGTCTATAGAGATCGAAGAGGCAATACTAAAAAAGGCCTGCATGGAGATGATCGATACGATTTTTGTCTGCCTTCCCAATGCCTTCAAGGGCACTATATACCGTGTCGGGAAGGTGCCGGATTTGGTGGTTGAAAGGATCACCTCCGGTGTTATAGACGACGAAAGGAGTACGATCACTTGGGGCTTTCCGGCCCAGTCGGAATACAACCCTCCGGGCAGATCATGGAAGGAATACAGGGACGAACCAGGTAGGCCTTTGGAGGCCATGTCGTGGTGCGTTAAAAGGCAAAAGAGCTGGACAGCGGAAGACCCCGCTAATGATACCCGAAGTGTGAGATTACAGGTTCAATTAGAAATGGAAGACTTCCACCATATGGAGCCTGTTCTGGTGCGAAAATCCGATCTGAACCTTGATATATATTCTTCCCTTGATTATCCGCGAAATTATGGGGGAGACACTATATGGAAAGACAGCGATTATGTGGTTGTCGCAGTCATCAAGATTCATTTTCGCCCCTACACAATAACAATAAACAGTCATGAAACAAGGGTCATCAAAAAGCTGTCCCGTTCCCTCGGCACGGAACTGCTGTCCTATCAGCTAAGTCAAAATACTATGAAGGCAATGCAGGATCTGTCAAAGGACAGGCTGAACGCCTGCAATATACTTGCAGACTCGCTCCGAAACGCTATTACTAAATCTGGACTGATCTTATCCATGGTAAAACAGGAGATAGGCTATCTCAGGGAGCAGTGGGAGCAGTTATTATTGAAAGAGCGCAAGGAAAAGAGTCTAAAGGAAGAGGGCGTCAATAAATTAAACAGCATCCTGTCGGATATTAAAGAGGCGGATGAGCTGTCCAGAGAGGTTCTAATTAACGCCCATAATAAGTTCTTGGAACTATCACTGCCGCCTGACCATGGCGAAAGATGGGTCGAGATGCAGATAGGCGAAAGGTGGAAAAGCCTCCTGGAAAGATATGATTTGAGTGATGAAAAGAGGGATGTGGTAAGGGGGGCGATCGATGAACTGAAGAGTTCCCTTCAATTCGGCCGTGATCCGCAAGTCATTTCCGATTATGATAAGATACCGGATGTTATTAAAAAGGAATGGGTCAGTCTTCTCTATGAAAACACAGAGCATTATGACGCGGACGTGCTTGACAGGTTCATAGAGATACTGGGTAATCCGGCCCTTGGTCTCCCCTCCCAGGATAGATCAAGGAAGTCCCTGGTCCACCTTAAGGCCCTGGCGGAAACCATGTATCAGCTTGAAAGGAATACAAACTTTTTGTTACGAGAAGTCCTGAACGGGAACGGCGAGCGAAACGGCAACGCAGATATATCCAAATTTGCCAAGGAAAAATATGGGATATCTATTACCAAACCCTCGCTTCTGGAAATGGAGGATGACGGGCAACAGAAATTAAAATTCTAATGTTAAAAATCTGATTGTGATGTAATATATTATGTTATGCGCCTGTAGCTCAGTTGGATAGAGCAGCGGACTTCTAATCCGCAGGTCGGGGGTTCGAATCTTCCCAGGCGCGCCAGTGATTTCACGGCCTTAGCCATTTAAGGTCAAGTCCTTTTTTATTCTTTTGTCAGAGTCACTTGAATGAGGTAATGGAATATGTCGAACTAAATATAATTTGCGACTAATTGTAATAGATTTTGCGACAAATAAAGAAGGCCCCAAATCAGGGCGCAAATTATATTTAGTTCGACAATGCCTTTCCAGCGGCAATAAAAAAGAAAAATGATCCGAGATAGAATAGCTTTACATAAATGAAATAATAGAGTATTTTTATAATAAATTTTACTCGCGATTGATAGACGGGAGGGTGTGTCATTCGGGAGTCCTTGCTTCCGATTTAGAGTAATTCTCATCGGAGGATTACTTAGGGGGACTACCATGAAATCTCTCTCGATTTTTATTCTGTTAGTTGTTTTTTCGCTGTTTACCGTTGCTGGCCACCCGCTCACCGCTATCTCTTCCTCAATCACCAATAGTACCCCAATCAAAAGAACCAAAACATCCGATAGCTTCTTTAACTTGATGATTCCTAATCCTATCAAACATATATGGTGAAAAAGACACAATGAAATTTGAACTGTGCATACTGGTTGGAAAAGGACAGGGGGAATGTTTTAAACTGGAACCGGATAAAGAATACACTGTTGGTAGGCATTCGGAAAACGACATAGTGATAGTGGATAGAAACATCTCCCGCAACCATCTCAAAATCCAGGTCAAAGGGAATAAATATTTTATGACTGACCTGGACAGTAAAAACGGGACCTTCGTGGGGGGCAAAGACTTGCGCCCCGGCGTTGAAACACAGGTGGAAGAAGGAGTTCCTGTAGTGATCGGGATGACTATTATTGGCCTTGGTGAGGTATGCAAAACAAGCCTTAAGCCGTTTTTGGATTCAGCGGGTTTTAGTGGCGAAGTGGATGCATACGGAGAGTTTGCTAAGCCGAACAGGGTTATGGCCGTTAAAAAGAACCTGGAATTTATTTATAACATGAATAATCTCCTCATGGAATCGAAAGACCTCAAGGAAATATTTAATAAATTATTGGATGGTATATTTGATCTCTTCAAGAGGATTGATCGGTGCGTCATTATTACAATTGACGATCAAACAGGAGAATTTGCTAATATTACATATCGGTCAAGAAAACCGGTTGACGATCCAAAAAAGGTTTATAACAGGGAACTAGTAGAGAAGGCCCTGATTATGGGTAACCCCGTGATGGTCCAAGATTCAGATGAAAAGGAAGATGAAGATTACAAAGTCACTGAATCTTTACAGTTGATGAATATCCGGTCGGCCATGTGTGTGCCCATAACCAGCCGTTATAGTATCAGAGGCGTGATCTACGTTGATTCTCTTTCGAGGCCCAATGGCTTCAGGAAAAATGACCTCGCGCTTTTGAAAGACGTAAGCGGCCGTGCCGCTCTTGCTATGGACAATGTTACACTGAAGAAGGGGTATAACTTAAACTATTTAACCGACGTGCTCGAATTTTTAGATAACCCCGATAATCAACATTGATTTCTTGGCGAGCGGTCGAGCGGGACGTCCATAAATAACTAAATGACTCCAATATTCAACATTGATATCTTGATTCACGCATCGAACATTTATTTTTTCAATTCATTGAAAAGGTGTACGGGTATATAGAGAAAGGAGAATTCAATGCCTTATCAGAGCGCCAAGAAACGTTTCGGTTATTCTGCCATAAGAAAAGGATTTATCACTGAAGATCAATTTGTTGAAGCGATGGGGATACAAATATCAATCGAGCAAAAAGAAGGTGGCGCGCCTCTAATAGGCGAAATAATGATACAAAAGGGCCTCATGACCGATGAAGAGGTGCAGGATATAATCAGAGACGCCCCCGAATTCGAAAGATTCAAATGCCCTGTCTGTGGCATGCTCTTACATGACTGCCCGAACTGCGGCGCAGATTTAATAAAGTTCGGAATGTAGCGGAGATTCTCCCGGCCACTACCAGGACGGCAAGCTCGTTATGTCCGAATACTGTGACCGATGCAAAACCATCTTCAACATAATGCAGGAGGCACGGCATATATATACTGGAGGGTAATTATGGAAATCACATATAAGAATTCATGGGAAAAGATTCAACAAGCTTTAGTTGATGCTGGCACAAATGAAAAGTGGAGACAATCCGGCAGGAATGCTTTTGAAATAAAATCTTCGATAGAATCCATTGAGCAACAAAAAAGAACTGCCGATCTTCAAGAGGCATTTATTGTGCAGCAGAAGGGAGTCGAAAAGCAATCAAAAATATTAGGAATATCTACTATAATTCTGGCTATATTTACAGGTCTCTTATTTTTTTCAACAGCTTTTTATACTTATATTAGTTATCGCAATATGGTTGAATCAAGAGATCGGTTGATAGCATTACAAACGCAATCGAAAGCTATTAATGAATTGGAGGCTTCAATTAGGAGTATTGATGAAATTGTGTCAAATAAGCTTATAAACAGTCTAAATGATGTGGCTGCTGCGGCTGCAACAGCTGGTAAACCTGCTTCTACTTCTTTTATGGAACAAAACAAAAGGAGATAGCATTTCCCGATATATTTCCAGAGAGCGAGACATCCACAAAAAAATAACTCAGATATTCAACATTGATAGAGGATTCTTGGTAATCCCTTTCAGGGTAATAAATAAAAATTCGTTCACGAACATTTAATAATAAACGGGAATTAATTCCCGCTACTCACTAATTAGGCGCAATAATCATTAAGGTTCTGATATGGAGGTAAAACATGGCAAGGTCTATTGAGAATAGGCACCTAAGGGGGACGCTCTTTAATAATTCAATAACTTTTTGGGGCCCTGTCATGTCCTCTATTTATCTTATGTGGTGCACTTTGAATTAGAATTCACCTCTCTAATTTTATTAGATATACCGCTTATATAATATTCTATATCCCCCAGCCGCATAATTCATTACCCCCCTAAAAAAGAAAAATGATCCGAAATAGAATAGCTTTACATAAATGTTGGCGTTAAGGTGTTGGTTCCTTTGGAACCTGGGCACCATGCCACACTGCTACAATCCAAACAACATCGACTTTGATTTTATAAAAAAACCGATACGGTGATATAATCACCTCTCGGTAGGGGAGTTCTGGAAATTCCGGTATGATTTTTCCGGATTCAGGAAAGACCTCAAGCCTTCGTAAAAGTTTTTCAGTTCGATTTCGAAAATTGACTGCTGCCGAAGGTTTATCCTTTCGGATATATGATAGCGCAGATAGAAATTGGGTTCTGGCAGAAGGAGTAAATAGAACCTTCACGAGGGCTCCTTAGCCAAAAGGGTGTCGGCTTCAGCTAGTACAGTATCCAGATCATATCCTTCGCCTGTTTCTATTTCCCTATCTCCCCTAGCCAAAAGACGCAGGAGTTCTTTTTCGTGCTCAGATTTCTCATATGCATCGACTCCAATCATCACCGCTGTTGCCCGCCCTCTTTGTGTAATAATCAAAGGTTCTTTAGTGTTTTTCAATTGTTTCAAGAGCTTAGCAGCATCCTGTCTCAAATCGCTCACCGGAATGATATTTGATAGCTTGCCCACTTCGTACCTCCTATTGTACGTCTGAATGTACCACCAAAAATTCTATTAAGCAAGCGTTTTCTTAGGTACAATGGTATGGAACGATGTCATTACATGACATCAATAATGCTAGTAAAATGTGCTACTTATTAAATGATATGCAAACTAAGTAAGGCTGATTAAATATATTTTTTTATTTTATACTTAAATAATGTGAAAAAGCCGCTTTTGGCTACTTTTATGGGACTTATGATGCTGCAGGAGAATTACAGATGTTTTTTTATTTCGCATTCTATTTCAGTTTTAACCATTGAACTGTGCGGCGCGGTCGTTTTGCGTCCGCACCAATGACAGGTTAAAAGCTGGTTTTGTTATTGATCTCATTCTATCTACTGGATTTGGCAATATTGCCATTTTCGGTAAATAGCGCTTTGTTTTTTTATATCTGCCTAATATTATTCAATATAATGCTATTTATCAATTTTGCCAATGTTGGCATTTTTGATAAATGCATTGATCTGAGACAATAAATTTTCAAAGAATCTTTGGAACTCAGTGGTGATTATATTTCCTCGGATAGCTTGAATGATGCCTTGATTTTTTAAATATTTTTTCTCGAAAATTATCATTTAGGGAAAATGCTAATATTGGCATTTTCCCTAAATAGCTCGAATGAGTCTATAATGTATTTGGGTTATAACATATATATTATTCGGCAGGCTTGTTTTTGCCGCCTCCCTTCTTTATCTGCTGAGCACATTCGAAGCAGTATTCGGCATCAAACGCCGATTCAATGGCAATCATTGCCAAGAATAGGGGGTTTATCTTTTGCCCAATCATTAATATGTGACATGATTTAGATTTTTCGCCCGGGGATCGGGGACTATCGATTTATAACTTACTAAAAAACATCAATTTATTAAGCTAGTTCTATTCTTATCGATCGCCCAACTGCGTTTGCAGCCTTTTTAATTGTAAGAAGAGTGACCGATTCATTTGAAGGATCAAGTAGCCTGTCCAGAGCGCAACGGCTTGTTTTCATCCTTTTTGCCATTTCGCTTTTTGAAATATTCTTTTCCTTCATTGCCTTTTCTATCTGATAGGCGAGCACCCTTTTGATGGCCGCTTCCTGCGTCTCCTCAAGGATGTCTTCTTCTTTCAGAAAATCGTCAAAATTGCTTCCAATATTTCTATTTGTATTATTCGACATCATCCGGCTGAGGATAATTTTTGTGCTTCATTTTCCACGGATTGAATCATTGCCTGGATGGATTCCACTTCCATTTCTTCAAAATATGGCTCACCGCATTGATTGCAAATCCATGCCGGCATTTCATCCAGTGTCAAGTGTACACCTTTTCTATCCACGTGGAACGGAACAGTCCCTTTTTTCATCTCACCTTTACAGTACATGCATTTCATTATTTTTCCCTTTCCTCAAAACCTTCTTTCCAATCCTCCAGGGATGGAATATAGGCGGTTATAATTGCAAGATAATCTTCTTTTGGTGAACAAACAATATGTATTGTTCTCCCAATATCTCCCTTTCCCATAAGGAGACAACTATGTCCCCTGACATCATCGGGATAATCTTCTATTATCTTCCCTTGTGCGATTACTTTTCTTATCTCAGATGGTGAGATCATCCTTTCAGGCCGTGCCATCTGTCTAATGGCATGGGGAAGATATAAAATCTTTTGTCTAGCCTTCTGTCGTATGGATTTTATCAGATCTTTATCCCTTTGCATATGATTTATTATTGCTCAAACTCAATTATGCTGATGTTATCAAAAAAACAGCTATATATCCAGACTTAGCAAATCTTATTAAGGATAACATTATATGGACTGTGTAGCAAATTAAATTGTCCATTTACCTCTTACTATATCTATTTAATCAAACATTTCTGTTTTGAATGTTTAATCTTCTCACACTGTGTGTGAATTTGTGTGAGAAAATCTTTCGAAAATATGCAAAATTTCTTAAAAGATAAAAAATCTGCTAATAAAAGATATTAATGATATTAATAATTTATAGATACAAGGCCCACGGCTGGAAACGGATAGGGGTATAAAAAATCTTTGTATTTTACATATTGATATTGCTATTTCTTTATGATAAAAGATTATTCAATCCAAGTGACTCTTGCGTCTCTCTCCCCTTTAAACACAGGAGATATGCCATGAACAAATTTATCATTTTGTACTTGCCCTGCTTCTGAGGAGAAGGATTTTCCTTTCGGGAGCTTTCACATAATACTTAGTGGGCGATATCTCAACCCACTCCACCGTTCCCACTTATACAATCACCTGCCATTCTAAAATGTCGTGGCAGCTATGTGTATGGTCGAATCTTTTGCATGCATTTTTATGAAAAATGTATCGCAAATTCTGTAGGAACGTCCTCTTTCATGTATTACTGTTAAGGAGGGTTAAAATGAAAAAGGCTGATATAGTTATCGTAGGTGGCAGCGCTGCCGGTATCGAGGCAGCGATTACCGCTCGAAAGCAATATCCTTCCAAAAAGGTTATCGTAATTCGAAAGGAAAAGGATACTCTCGTCCCTTGCGGTATCCCTTATATCATGGGAACTCTGGGCTCTGCGAGTAAAGATGTGATGCCGGTCGGTCTGCTGGGCGATGCCGCGTTGATAGTTGATCAAGTTACCTCTGTTGATAGAGAGGCGAAGAGTGTGACCACCGCCGGGGGCGAGGTTATCGGCTATGACAGACTGGTACTGGCCACAGGCTCTCGGCCGGTAGTACCTCCCATACCCGGTGCTAACTTGAAAAATGTATTCACTATCAGAAAAGAAATAGATTATCTGGAGCAACTCCAAAAGGCTTTAAGTCAAGCTAAAGATGTAGTGATCGTTGGCGGGGGCTTCATTGGGGCTGAATTTGCTGATGAGTGCCGTAAGATGGGATTGAACGTAACCATCGTCGAATTATTGGAGCATTGCCTTTACCTGAACTGTGATGAGGACTTCTGTATCCAAATAGAGGACAAGATGAGGGAGGTCGGTGTTCAGGTGAATACCACCTGCCGGGTAAAGTCAATAGTTGGTGATGAAAGCGTGCATCATGTTGAGTGTGAAAAAGGACTGCGTTTCAATGCAGATGTGGCAATTCTTGCTATGGGCGTGGTGCCTAATATTGAACTAGCTCGCGATGCCGGGCTGGAGATTGGCGAACAGAAAAGTATATGGGTTGATCAATATATGATGACCAGCGATCCTAATATCTTTGCTATCGGCGACTGTGCTGAGAAATTTTGCTTTTTCACGGGCAAGCCCACCGCTACCCGCCTGGCTTCAGTAGCTACCAGAGAGGCTAGAATCGCCGGGGCCAACCTCTTTCAGTCACGACGGCGTCGAAACCGCGGTACTATAGGTGTATTCGCAACTATGATTGCTGATACTGCTATAGGTGTTGCCGGCCTTACTGAAAGGGCATCCAGGGATCTTGGATTCGACATGGTTATTGGAGAAGCCACCGCGGTGGATAGGCACCCCGGGACAATGCCCGGTGCTAAAGAACTGCGCGTCAAACTCATCTTTGACCGAAGTTCGGCGAAATTAATAGGAGGTGAGGCTTGTGGAGGCATAACTGCGGGTGAGATTGCCAATGTGATGGCCCAAGCTATCAGTGCTGAAAGGACATGGGATGACATGGCTGCCGCCCAGATAGGCACCCATCCCGCGCTCACTGCATCACCATTGGTCTATCAGGTTGTAAACGCTGCCGAAGAGGCAGTAGCTCAGCTGGATTAGGGAGTAATGGGGTCAGGAGTAGCGTTGACCGCTGTCATTAACCTTCAACCGGAATGCTCTCTACCAGTACGCGTGCCGTGCCTTTATTATAGTAACCGAGCTTTTTGGCTGCTCCGGCGCTAAGGTCGATAATACGCCCGCCCACAAAGGGCCCCCTGTCATTTACTCTAAGAATAATGGATTTCCCGTTTTCCAGATTGGTGACCTTTACATGATACGGAAGAGGCAGGTATTTGTGGGCGGCATTCAGTCCCTCAGGGTCAAACGCCTCGCCGTTTGCCGTCATATGGCCTCCTCGCTGGTTCCTGGTCTCATACCCATACCATGAGGCTATCCCCATTTCGTTATATGCGCTGGCTTCTGTAATGGACATGGGGACATATCTCTTTCCATTGACCACATAAGGGGAATTCTTCACCCTCCCCTGTTTTATTGCCTCCTTGGGGGGAAGTCCGTCTATGGTCTCCAGCCCGTCCCGGGTCAAAGGCCAGTCAAGGGGCGCCGTAGCCACATTAAAGGTGAATCCCCCGATCTTATAGGCTATCTTCAAGGTTCCAAAGGCCCCCTTGGTTACTGTCTCAGTAACCTCGTAAGAGGCCTTTAAAGTGCCTTTGCCGACTTTGTAGGGTATAGAAATAACACTGCATGCCGTTAGACATAATACACACAGAATGAGCAAGGCATAGAGAAAAACAGTTTTATCCTTAAATATTACAGCCATCATGTCTCTACACTAATCTACATCTTTTTTTATAGTGGACATTTAGCATATTTTATTATAAAATACAACAATTTTATTAAAATTATTGTCTGTTAATTGTCAAAAAAGACAGGATGACCATTCAATCAGTGGACGGGTGATAGGTATTCAAAGGGGTCCAGGTGTCAGTGGGACGATTGAATCTGGGCCATAAGTATATATTTTCTGGTATCAATCATCTCAGTTAGTATGTAATATAAAAAATATTGGCAGGAATTCTAAAAGGATATCTTGCTGTAGAATCATAGATCTTAAATTGAATTTATAGCATATTTTCTAAACGGTTGCTTCAAATGTGAATGTAACTCAAGGGGCGGAAGCGTGCCTGGATGAAGGACAGTTATTAG
>CAYQNR010000072.1:0-15368 GCA_964418945.1 uncultured Desulfobacteraceae bacterium | reverse complement strand
ATGTCCCGGCACACCGGGATCCCCTTCAATAATTACCGGGCAAGGCCCCGAACCAACCGGCTTTGTCTGGGCTTGCGCAGATGTTACAACCAGTGCGATTAAACACATCACAATAGAAACATATCGTATCATATTCAATTCCTCCTGTTTAAAGGATAAAGGAGCCGTGTTCGCGGGGGATTGCCGCCCCATGATTTAACATGTGGGTGACTCAGTTTCCTTTTGGAGCGGTTCAACATTCACTGCCATGATATTTTAAGATACAGGTTTTATCTTCGAAAATCCGGTCTTGATCTCAAGGGGATCGGCAAAATACATATATTTATCCTCCTCTTTATCATAGGCCGGCCACTGGATCATACCTTCAACATTAGGATCTCCTGTCATGGCAAACTGGGTCCACATCTTCATCATGGCCTCGGAGACCCTTCTGTCCGCTTCAGTAAGACCGGGATCATTAGGTTCCTTGGCCCCTGATTCCTTGGCAAGGCCGTGCATGAAAGGCCACCAGCCGGTTCTATTGTCATAGTCGCCAAAGACATATAGTACTTCCATCGCGTGTGTGGATACAGCACCTTCCGCCCTCCATTTGCTTGGAACCTGATCGAATATGGCGGCATAACCCTTTACACCGGCCTTATTCTGGAATTCATGCATGTTCACATAGGCGGGAATAAGCTGCGGTAACAATAATCCTCCCGGGCCGGTTATCTCGCCCAGATTGGCTACGGTGATTAAGGGAACAGCGTTATATTCTCCAGCCTCAAAAAGCTCCAGCGGTGTTTTAGGCAGAAACCATCCGTCAATAGTAGAGTCATCCAGACCGATACTTCTTCTGTCACCCTGAAGGTCCTTCATCATGGCATCTCTTGCCTCCATGATCTTTTCAAAGGGAAGCGCCCTTGCCGCCTTCAAAGGATCCTCCTCCTTGTCAACACCCAGTTTGGCAAACAATTTAACTCCCAGTTCCTCCATTTCCTTGAGATCCTTGCCGTTTAAAAAACCTCCTATCGACGTTCCGCTCTCGCAAATGGCCCTGTGGAACAGGCCCTTTGCCATAGGAGAGGCCATGAGCGTGGAGACCTTTGACCCGCCTCCTGATTCCCCGAAGATAGTAACATTATCGGGATTGCCCCCGAATACGGATATGTTTCTCTTGACCCATTCAAGGGCTGCTATCATATCCAGGAACATATAGTTGCCTGATGAATTATTGGGCGATTCCGCGGTTAAAAGGGGGTGCGTGAGCAACCCGAAACTGTTAAGCCTCATGCTGACGGTAACTAGCACCACGCCATGCTGAGGCAGACGATACAGGTTGGAGAGGAGATCAGTACCGGATCCGGAAGAATATCCTCCTCCATGCAGCCAGACCATTACGGGTAAAGTATCCCCCACTGTCTTCGCCGGTGTCATCACATTAAGATAAAGGCAGTCTTCGCTCTGCGGTGGTGATTGCGGAAAACCGGGTATTGCCGCCTGTGGAGGTATTTTGGAGAATTCCGTGCATTGGCGAATCTCTTTCCATGGGGCCGCCGGTTGAGGCGGTTTCCATCGCAAATCACCCACAGGGGGTGCGGCATAAGGGATCCCTCGATAGGCCCTTATGGGATTATCGACATCGCCTATCAAAGTCCCTGAGATATATCCGGTATCTATCTTCAACGGATCAGAAAGAGGTCCCGGTGCAACAACTTTTTCAACTTCTTCCTGTTTTGCGCAGCCTGATAGAATAATCCCTGTTGATAAAAAAAACATAAACAGTACTGCCAATAATTTTCTGGAAGCCATTTTGTCACCCTCCTTTTTATAAGTTTGATTAATTTGATTTTTATCCAGCATTATTAGTGTTCAAATTAAACTGGAATAATGGTTTAAAGCCTTAAATAAAAACCTTTTTAGTCCGTCATGCCCGCGAAGGCGGGCATCCAGTGGTTTTGGCTTATTAAATAATCTCCTGGATTCCCGCCTGCACGGGAATGACGAATACAGGCCTGCAATTCTCAAGATCGTTGTACAACGGATCATTATTGATTTTGGGAATCAATGTTATTTTTTTTAAAATAAGAGTGATCCAGCGTACCTTAAGAATTTATAATATATTCTAACAACTCTCATTTTTCTGCTCTTCCCTGTTCACTGACCGTCACCCGCCTATAACCTCAGACAGTCCGGCTGACTCGAATATTTGTCTGGCAGTCTCAAGTTGCCGGTCAGATGGAAGTGTAACAGAAGTAGTAATTTTTCTTTCCATTCGTAAATATTTGGTTTCACCTAAAGGATGGTAGGGGAGAATGTGGACCCTGTTATTTCCATCCAGTTTGGTCGCAATGAATTCGGCCGTGCGTTTAAGGTTCTCCAAAGAATCGTTATAGCCCGGTATAAGGGGGACACGCGGAAAAATAGGGAGTTTTAAGTCTCTATGTATCTTCTCGGCGTTTTCAAGAATAAGCTCATTGGTTACCCCGGTATATGCCTTATGTCTGGTCGAATCCATGTGCTTGATGTCGTAGAGAACCAGATCGGTTTGCTTTAAGATGTTTTTCAGTCTGCCCCACTCCAAAAAGCCGCACGTCTCCAGAGCAGTATGGATACCGGCCGACCGGCAAAGTTTCAGTATGGCAATGGAAAAATCAGGTTGAAAGACCGGATCTCCACCGGACAATGTTACTCCCCCACCTGAATTCCGGTAAAAGATATCGTCCGTCTTTAAGTCTTCAAATACTTCTTCAGCAGTCATCTCACGCCCAATGATGCTTCTTCCCTCATTGGGGCAGATGGATACACATTTTCCGCACCCCGTACATCGGTCACGATCGGTTTTGGATTTTCCGTCTATAAGTTTGATAGCCCCATTCGGACATACCTCTACACAGGTCCCGCAGCCCGTGCATTTTTCAGCCGTGAAAAAGAGTAATGGGTCAGGATCCTGGGATTCAGGATTCTGACACCACAGGCACTTCAGAGGGCATCCTTTGAGAAATACAGTTGTTCTTATTCCCGGACCATCGTGTATGGAATAGTGTTGGAGATTAAAAACAACACCCTTTATACTATCCGCTTTCATTATCCTGCTGTTAAATGCTCCGTTCGTCCTATGATTTCGTCCTGCATAGGTTTCCCGAGCTGAACAAAATAGGCACTGTATCCAGCAACTCGGACGATAAGATCCCTGTAATTTTCCGGCGCCTGCTGTGCACTAAGGAGTGTGTCCCGATCCACCACGTTAAATTGAATATGCTTTCCATTGCGACTGAAATAGGTTCGGATAAGAATCGATAGTTTTACTAAATCTTCCCTTGTCCGCAACGCAGAAGGATGGAGTTTCATATTCAACAGAGATGCCTGGTAAGGGACCTGGTCGATTTTCATGGCGCTCAGGATGACAGCTGTGGGGCCGCGAGTATCCCTTCCCCGCATGGGCGAGACAGTGCCGTCCGCAAGGCACTCACCTGCATATCGGCCATCCGGCGTGGCCCCGGTTAAACTACCGCCCGGCCACTGGGCGGAAACAGAGACGCCTGTGGGTTTATGGGTACCACCCAGATAGGTCTTGAATTCGACAGCTGTATTTGCAAAGTACCTGTATAACTCCCTGGCAATGGTATCTGCTTCGCTGTCATTGTTTCCGTATTTAGGCGCTGCCAGGAAGAGTTTGCGAAGTCTTTGCCCGTCAGGTCCTTCCCAGTTCCTTTTAAGCGCCTCGAAAAGTTCCTTTTTCCCGACCCTTTGATCATCAAATACAAGCTTTTTAACAGCGATTAGGGAGTCGATGACGTTGATCATTCCTACAGGGTTAAGCACGGCGGCGTTTTCAAGCGGGAATGCACGTTCCAGAAGCGGCCTTCCGTCCTGTACGCCCTGATACATCAAAGAAGAACGTACGGGATCCGGGAACAAATCCCTGTAAATCTGGAGATCTATATTGTTTCGTTCAGCATGAAGAGTCATGAAATACTTTAATTGTCGCTTGAAGGCTTCCATAAAGTCATCGAAGATTTCAAAGGTTTCAAACTTCCCGGTCTCAGGGCCGATTTGAATACCAAGTCTTGGATCAAAGCCATTATTCATTGTAACTTCAAATATCTTAGTGACAATGAACATAAAGTATATGGCAATCCTTGATTTTCCCGGGACGGTAGGGTCTATACATCCGCCCATGGCGTAGTTTCTTGCATCCTCCAGAGAAAGTCCTTCACTGAGGAGATACTCGATATAGGAACGGTCCCCTACAAAGGCCGGCATACCTATGCCTGTTTTTACGACCTCAAGTGCCTTTATGAGAAGCTCCTGAGGAGTGCTTTCATTGACGCGCACGGTGACGGTATGATGAGGAACCGGGCAGAGTTTGATGGCGTCCAGAACCAGGTAAGAGAGCTCATTAGTGGCGTCTTCTCCTGTTTGCGGAATGATACCGGCAATGGTCATGTTATGCCACTTTGCCATTCCTGCATTTTTCTGCCTGGCGAGTCTGCCGGAGATTCGATTGATGTGCATATCCTTGATTCTCAGACATTGAAGGAGTTCAAGCACATGATCCCTTGTGATGGCCCCGGATGCAATATCTTTCTTATAGAAAGAATACATATATTGATCGAAACGACCCATGGATGCAGTGGGAGAAGGGGTTGTCATCAGAAATACAAACCAGAAACACTGCAGGGCCTCGTAAAAGGTCCGGGCAGGGTATTCAGGCATATGCCGGCATGTGTCAGCGATTTGATTCAGCTCATTTTTACGCTCAGGATCTGTCTCTGACAGCGCCATCCTGTCTGCCAGTTCTGAAAGGCGTCCGGCAAAGCG
This sequence comes from uncultured Desulfobacteraceae bacterium, assembly GCA_964418945.1. Lineage (GTDB taxonomy): Bacteria > Desulfobacterota > DSM-4660 > Desulfatiglandales > HGW-15 > CAYUYB01. The sequence goes on along the minus strand of CAYQNR010000072.1, from coordinate 10,565 downwards.
AATCACAGCACTCTGGCCGATAATTACGGATTTTAAAAAGGCGATTTTTCCCGGGACGCCTGCATTGGTTTCTTTCAATCTGCTAAGCTCGATTTCCGCTTCCTCTATAATGCCTCTCAAGCCGATCCTGAGGACCTTTTCAAAATCAGGGGTGAGAATGAAAAATCCGGGTCCAAGCCCCATTCCGCTTTCAGCGTATCCGCCACCTGGGCCAGACTGTTTATCTTTCCATGGGGGAAGTATCATACCTGACCGGGTAAAAGGCCAAAGACGGTCATCCAGCCTGTGACCAATCCGGCTAATAGGGTCAAAGGCAGTCCAGTACTCCCTGATGCTGAGCAGTTCCTTTTCATCGTCATCTGATATGGCATATCCTGCCTCTCTGAGCCCTTCGATTTCTTCCTCAGACCAGAGACCGGCATAAAAATCGAACTCCAGGCCCATTGGTTTGCTGGCCGCATTGCCCGCAATCAACTGATCATCCTCTATGAATATCGTTATATTATCCAGGACATGAGCGAGGGCTTTTGCCCTTCTCAGGATCATCGGTTCATTTTCCGTACTTTTAAAGGATTCGGTCAGAAGCCTTACTTTTTCAATACACAGGGGGTACCTGTCAACATCAATGCTTTTTCTGAGACGTTCTATTCTATTCATTTTTTTATATTCCCATTAAAATGATACCTATATAAATAAACAAATTTATAAAGGGCCAGATCAATAGGCTGTTGAAAATCTTTGCACGTTTTTCTTCATTATCAACGCAGGCCACTACAAGCCCGCCGCTTCCGGAAAAAGGAGAGACAGAAGTGGCGATTGAGCCCACTGCTATGGCTGAAAAGAACAGCCCGGGGGAAAATGTCAATCCAGTCGCCAGCCCTGGGACGAGGGCAAAGAAGGTGGTATTAACTACAAATCCGCTAACAAACAGGCTCATAATACCGGAAAAAATTGAGAGTAAAACCTGCACCAGCATTCCGGATAAACTGCTGTTCGACAGGTAATTGGACATCATTTCAATAATCCCGGTCTTTCCTGTGACCGCAATCAGCATTCCCATACCGCAAATCGTTGTGAGAGCATGCCAGGGCACCCTTGCAAACACTTCTTTTTCATCTCCTAAGTTTAGCAGTCTGGCCAGGATCGAAGCGATAAATGCAATAAACGTCAAATATATGTTGTTATTTAGTCTACCAAAAAACGTTACATGTGGGAATAATGCGTAAAAAAGAGGTGTCGCAAGAAGAACAAAGACAAAAACGCCGATGACCGCAAGCGTTCTGAGTTGTTTAACGCTAAAGGGCCCCGGTTTTTCTAGAACGGGGGCCTTTACCTTGTATCCTTTAAAAAGAATGTATGAAAGAATGAACACCAGGAAAAACAGCAGTGCAGCCTGAAACATAGCCCGGTTACCGTATCTATTGACGACGTCCGGACCGTAACCGCCTACCTGATCAGCCAGTTCCCTGATAAAAATGCCGATCGTGCTGATGGGTGAAAATCCACCAATACTTATCCCCGAGACAACCGAAACCGCTGCGAGGAGATAATTCATACCGGTTATATTTGCTATGGATATGGCAATGGGGATAAGCATGACAGTCGCGCCGTCTCCGGCGCCAATACCGGATATCAGGATTGCTGTAGCAAAAAGAGCGATTGCAATGAACCATGGTTTTTTTCTTGAAGCGTAAACGATCTTTAACGAAAGTTTCTCCAGGGAACCGTTTAGGACGGAATACCCGTAAAAGAAGGTCACTGAAAAAAGCATCATGAAAATCTTGATGGGCCAAAGAGTAATAATGTCTATGGGCTTTATTTCAAGCACCGAAACACCCAGAATATAGGAAGCAGCAATGGCCCAGAGGCCGATATTGGTCTTGGTAAAGTAGCCCAGCAGAATCACAATAATAATTGCTGTTGCGCAAATAAAGACAGTATCCGGCATTCTTCATCCTGTTTTCTTCTTTAAATCAATCCTTCTCCTCTTATCCATTTCAGGAAAAGGTCCGGCCATGCATCACTGGGTAATCCCTGCAATTTAATGCCGAACGGTCCTGTTCCCTTTGAAAATACATGAAGCTCAGCGGATTTACCTGCCTCGTTCCACAGGGAATAGAGTGCAACACAGCCCATGGACACAGGTTTGTGATTGGCAGCCACAGCAATAAACAATGGAGGCGCGTTCTTGGGGACATGTACATCAACCATGGAAGGTCCATACAGGCTTACCACAAAATCGGGATACCCCTCCGGATCATCCAGGAGGGCTGTGCCGACCGCAACACCGCCACCCGCTGAAAAGCCCATGATACCGATTTTTGACGGATCAATGCGCCACTTTTCAGCGTTTCTACGGACCAGACGAATAGCCTGCTGCCCATCGGAAGTTGCCAGGCGAATAACATTGTTTAGCTCATGGTTGTCCGGAGCCGGGTTAGCATTTGCATATTTAAGCGACAATTTAATTTTAGAAAGGTCCATAGGCGCCATTCTTTCAGAATCACCGGTTTTCAACAACCGGTATTTAAGGACAAAGACTGCAAATCCCTGCTTATTCAGCCACATGGCAATGTTTTTTCCCTCTCCATCCAGGCTTAACATGCGAAATGCACCGCCCGGGCAGACAATAATCGCCGCGCCATTGGTAATGGATGGATCAGGGAGATATGCTGTTATGGTAGGATTGACAACATTTTGCACAATTGACCCGCCACCGGGAAAGGAGGAGGTTTTTTCCTGGTAGTCCCAGTCCTCAGATCCCGGCGCCTTTCCTTCCCAAAGAGGGGTTGTTTCCTGTGCATTAACTGAAGAAAAAATGCCCATTGAAAATAATAGTATTAGTAAGACTGTCAAATTTATTTTACTTGAATTATTCATTGTTTTTCGGTTCCTGTTTTATGAAGGCTATCAGCCATCATCATCAGCTATCAGCTTAAAACTTTATTAATAGCGATCTGGCTGACTGCTGATCGCTGAAGGCTACTTAATATCCTTTGTCTCGATTTTCCACTCCGGATCCCTGCAGAAACCGCAGTCCTCTCCCCTGAACATTAATGCTGCCTCGGCATCACCGCAAAGCTGCCACTTCAGCCAGGCAATGGCGGCATCTGAAAACGCCCCTCCATGGGGTTCTGCGTAGGTGCCGCCGTGTCCCACATCGCGGTTGATTATGATGACCGGCACCTTTTCTATGAGGGCGAAATCATCCATTGCATTGGGGTAGGCAATATCCTTTGGCCCGCCGATAATATAGATTATGGGCGCGTGTAATTTCTTGAGAGTATCTTTGGATACAACCGGCATTGGCAGTCCTGCCGGAGGCGGATCTTTCAGTATGCCGCTATTACAGATAACGGAGGTGTCAATACGCGGGTCAGGTGAAATCTCCAATGCCTGCAACCCGCCGCATGACATTCCCATGGCCGCGACCTTGTCTGTGTCCAGTTTTCCAGAATACACACTGGATTCACGGCTGTTCTCCGCGACAGCCCAGTCAAGGGCCTCAAGTAGACTGATATCATTTGACCCCATCCGCATTGCCTTCATGTCGGGTTCCTGGTGAAGGGATGAAAAGGGTCCTACGGCAAATACTATGAAGCCATGGGATGCGATTTCGTTTAAAAACAACTTGTGCATTGCCGACGAATCGGCACAGGCGCCGTTCCCCCACAGAAGGACCGGAAGTTTATGTCCGGGACCGAAATCATCCAGGTTTTGAGGCCTGTATATGGTAAATTTCGGCAGTGTCTCTTCGCCCAGGGCAATAGCCTTGTATGGGCCTCTGCCCCCCTCTTCTATTACCATTGGTGTCAATTTCTGACCTGCATCTTTCTCCTCAGCCATAATGTTTCCCGCTGTTGACAGATATGCAAAGACAACGAATGTAAAAAATAGAGTGATATATTTCATGATCTTTTCTCCTTTACTGTACTTTATACACACCGATGATTACGTAGGGCTTATCTTTCGGCATTTCCCGCGGCATTGTCAGAGTGCCCAGGAATATCGCATGGTTAATCCAATCATAGGAACTGTCTGAAGGCGCCTCGAAGTCTATAACCGAGCAGATATATGGGCCTGTTGTGCTGTCCATGTGAATAAGGGCGCGGTTCTGCACCTGAATCAGAACACCGTCAGAAGTTTTCAGAGTATATCGGGCATACAATTCCACGTCCCCATCCGGCCGTGTCAACTGCCAGTCCGCGCCGCCCGGAAGCACAATGCCTTCAATATCGGGGCCCTTGAACGTCCCCCCGGTTATTGGAATTATCCGGCGTTCGCCATACTTGCTTTTTCCGAAATTCAGCAGCTCCCCTATGGTTACATTGGCGTCAAACACATGTTCCGCATGAAGCATTTTGATCTCAGTGCCCTGAGTCGGAGTATCTGATTCTGAGGCAAATGAGAAAGGAATAAACAGATTTGCACACATAACAACAATTAAAATTATAAATGATAGTTTACCCATTAAAAACCTCCTGATTATATAAAAATCAATGCCGGTAATATAATGTGGAATCTTTGAAGGGATTTTCAAAAAATCTATATCCTGGACGGTAGCAATAGCTGCGTATGATCCTTTTTTTAAATATCGGAACCATTTGAAGCCAGCAGTCTTAGGCTTGAGAACTCGATAACCCAATTGCTCCAAAACCGGTAGTAATGTATATATGTATACCAAACTTCTTAAAGGTGTCAACAGATTATTTTTTGATCATCTAAGAATCCTATCTTTCAACTGACTGGTGAACTCTATTCCTAATCGCTCTCAGGGAACTTATAAATCGAGCTATCGGGATTAATCATATTTATAAAAGTGATGTCGTCCTGAAAACAAACATATCACCCCTTAAATAACTCTGGCTGAGGAACAATGCCTCCCCTGAATTTGACTGATAGGTGCATTCATTGAAAAAGACAGGCGCCCCGAAAGGAATCTCCAGCGCGCTCGATATGTCCAAGTCGGCTGCAACCGACCTTAGTGTTTGACTCACTTTGTGAATTTTAATACCTACTGCCTGTTCCATTGTATTCAGAATATCATCCTTCGCTGCATCCTTCAGAGATATGTCTGCACAATAAGATGGATCAGCGTAGTAGGTATAATAAGAGACCCGTAAACCTTTATATATTCTTATTCTTTTCAATCGCCATATTTCCTGTTCGGGGCCCAATGAGAGGAGATTCTGTAGATATTTTGAGGATATTGTCTTGGTAATTTCCAGTACTTTCACCTGGGTATTGAGCTTCTGAATGGTTTCTATCAGCTTTCTAAAGCTATTGCTCAACTCAAATCCTAATGGTTCCGGGTCGATTTTGGAAACGGTTGTCCCCAGACCGCGCCGGCGTTCCACAAAACCATCCTTTTTTAATTTTTCCATGGCTTTGCGGATAGTGATGTTGCTAGTATGAAATTCTCTTTCCAGTTCTTCACCGGTGAAAGGTTGTTTACCAGGATTATATTGGCCGGACAGGATGCGCCTTTTCATGGTCTCTGCGATCTGGATAAAAAATGGAACGGATGAATTGTGATCAAGAGATATTTTTTCTTTTTTTATTTTTCTGTTTGTCATTGCCAAATGCCCTGGAATTAATCGTGTACTGGATATTAAACCGGACCCGCGCAGGTTTAAAATGCTTCCGAAATGATTCTTAGGTATACTTGTATACCAATCTCAGAAAATAGCAATGATTTTATGAATTATACTTATGAAAAAATTAGAGTGCTTTAAAGGTTGTGTCTATATTGAGGACGAAGGTTTAGGGGAAATCTTCGTCAGGCTGAGAGGGTAAATATAGAAAATCCTTAGCACATAGTGCATTGGGCATAAAACATCCGCCTCCGCCACGACTCTTGCACAACAAGGAGGGCATGGATAAAAGAATTGAGTTTTATAATATTTTTATCCTTTGCGCTTTGCTCTATGCCCTTTGTGCGGAAAATGTTTCTATTGATTATTTTTTGGAATCTGGTATCCGGGTTGCTACGGCTTCTTCAGTTCCATAACTGCCTGCCTGACGGGTTAATTTAAGCTCATCTCCCGCTAATTTACCCGTGGATGACATCTGAACATCATTATTATATATCCAGACGAAAGTTATTTTATCTCCGTCTATTTTCCCTTCCGTTATTTCACTTTCACTATTATTTCCACCCATTCCAGCAATAACTTTTCCGGTTACTACATTTCCTGCAACTTTGAATGTGTAATGACAGTTCATTGCACCAATAGGAGTATTAAAGGTTGCCTGCCACTCACCTGCGAAACCTTGATTCGCTTCATTTTGTGCATCTGCTGTCATAAATCCACCAAGCGTTAATAATAGTGTGATGGCTATTGTGCCTGTAATAACAAGTTTTTTCATTTTAACCTCCTTATTAATTAAATGATTAGAAATGCTACAGATAAATAAACTGTTTAGCCCTGCTACCTAGTGCCCATTCAGAAAGAGGCAGTTTCTGGATAAAGCTTTCAGCTATCAGCCGTCAGCCAAGTCTTTGTTTTAAAGGCCTTTTGCTGAAAGCTGAACGCTGAGAGCTGACTGCTACCATCCCAAAACGACAGTTTTTGGATGGATACTACCTGGTATGCGGCTTGATTTTATAATCTCCAATAGGAATGGGTTGAGTTGACAGTTTCATCTCACCTTTAACCTGTTTTATGATTATCCACTTAAGCCAGTTTTTATCATCGCGTTCAGGAAAGTCTTCCCTGAAATGAAATCCCCTGCTTTCGGATCTCATCAATGCCGCCCTGAAGGTTAGTTCGGCACATAATGTCATGCTCCTTACCTCATGGCATTTACATAAGTAGTGAGGATCTTTCGCCTGCAAGTCAGGCAGCTTTTCCTTTAGCCTCTCAATCATGCCGAGGGCCTCTGCCAGCCTTTCCCTGCTTCTGCGGAGATTATATTTCATGGGCGCCACAATGCTTCCCAGGGTAGATATGGCTTCCCATGGTGAAAAAGTATTGTTGTTCTGCATTGGAGCAAAGACCATTTCTTTTGTCTTCTCTATTTCATCGGCCTCAGGACCAACAGGGGATGCCTCTGAGACATAACCTGCAGCGGAAGCCCCGGCCCATCCGGCACTTATAACTGCATACATAATCCCTGAACCGGGGCATACACCCGGCGGCGAGGCAACAGCCCCCGCCAGTGCAGAACCGGCATAGCTTGTATCTCCAATTGCCCAGAGACCTTCAAGTGTGGTTTTCATTTCATGGTCAACCTTTATGCAGGATGTCTCACCATGTAATGGCACTGCTATTTCGGGTTTTGAATCATGTGATATACCGTATTTCATCTCCTTGCTCTTCATCCTTTTCTGCCATTCTTCAACTTTTGGCAGGCCCGTATGCAAACCATGTGGATGCATTGAATCAGGCGGGTCAAAATAAATGGGGCCTCTTTCCTCGGCAACTTCCTTTTCCAGACCAATGGCCAGTTTAACAGGCAAAAACACCCCAACCGGCCCCCTATCGGGCATATATTTTTGAGATAGATTTTCACCCAGTTTGTTCACCAGAAAGTCAGACCCCACCATGCCGCTGTCAGTAGCCTGAAATACCGTGTGTCCGTAAAGATTCCCGTATTCAGCATTTCTCATTTCAGCGCCTGCCCTGTAGGCTGCGGATATTCCATCACCTGTGCCGGCAGACCAGAATCTCCTTACCTTATAGCCACAGCTGCCGTTGGCGAGTATTGTCGCCTTTGCCCTAAATATATGAAAGCGGCCGTCAATAATATTAAAGCCCACGGCCCCAACCACACGATTATCCTGTTTTAAAAGGTCAACAACGTGGATTTTATTTATAATTTTTACACCCATCTTCCTGGCACGCGACCGAATGGGCAGCATCATGTCAATATCAATAAAGGTAGAAGTATATTCCGGGGCAAACATGGCAGGGAAGGAAAGCATCTTGCCGTCAGGAGTCTTTGCGAACTTATCGCTCCATTCACTAAGCTGTTCAATCGCTTTATATGTGCTCTCCACGTATTTGCGTAATAACTCCTGATCATTCAGATAGATTCCCGATGTTCGCACCTGAAAATCAATAAATTTGTCCGCATCATTATTCGGCCCCAGAAAAGCCAGAATACCGCCTATCTTTGTTGCTTTGCCTGCCCAGCCTGTTGTCTGTTTTTCTACAATCAGTACATCGCATTCCGGGTTTTCTTCCTTTACTTTTATAGCCGCGGCAAGGCCTCCTATTCCGCCTCCCGCTATCAGCACATCTGCTGATAAAACATCACCAAGATTCTTCAGCTTAGCCATAATATTTCTCCTTTTTTGTATAACGGTCAGAATGATGACCTTAGTGGTGCAGGAATATTAGGAATCACATCAATACAGTCCTCCGGGCATGCCACTTCACAGGCCAGGCACCAGACGCAATCCTCCGGATATGCAACAACCGGTTTTTTATTGTCATCATCCCAGCGGATTACATCCATAAAACAGGCATTCATGCATGATTTGCAGCCTTTACATGTTTCCCGGTCTATATTTATTTCTTTGACCCAATCCTTTGGCATAGTATCCATTTGTAATCTTCTCCCATTGTTATATGTAAATAATACGAGAACCCTCTTTTTTTATCTTTAATGAGGCCTTGTGATTGATTGCCGGGTCAGTAACAGCCTGCCATATTCCCCACAACGCGGGCAGAAAATTCTTGAAGGTGCTTACTTCGGCAATATTATGGGCCGGCCACCCGCCTCCCGTTGGCTTTTTTCCGGTCGGATGTTCAGGAGGTCCGGACTCAGGCATGGCCGGCCTGCTTCCTGGAGGCGGTTTTGGTATCCCGTGCATGCAGGATCGCATCTTGCATCCGCCGGGAACAGCTTCCCACTGATGAGAAAGCATGACAAAGACTTTTGTTCCCTGCTGTTTCCCGGTTGTGCCTGCTGTAAGGAGATGTTCATATGTCCAGAACTCTTTCTGTTCCTCAGTTCCTATGTTGGGATCTACCCATTCGATTCTAAGATCCATAACCGGACCGTAATCTATGCTCTCAGTTGCGATCTGGACTGCTCCGATGTGGCCATTCATTGGAGGCTTGATCTCCCATTTGAAACCCTTGTGCTCATCAGGGCACCAAAGCTCGTACCCTTTTTCCATATTGACCCACCACCAGTCGATCATTTCGGCAGTAACACCGGGAATAAAATGATCCACGACCATCCAGTCCTCAGGATATTTCTTTTTTTCCATTTTGTTGCCTCCCTTTGATAATTATATTTTTCCTATATTAACAGCTGCGTGATACGCGCTGCTTATTGCCTGGTCAACATTGCAGGGTTTTATGGCGTCACCGATTATGTCTATTGGCAGATCTCCCGCTGTAATTTTCAACTCATCAGATGAAGCGGACCGCATTCCCAGGGCGTATAAGATGGTATCGGCCTCAAGACGCTTCTCCTGTCCATTCGGTAATAGAACTTCCACGAAATTATTGCGTGCTTCCAGACACCTTGTGTTTCCTATAATATAAAATTGTTCATTTTACATAGTTCAAGCCTTAATTAGTTCTTCAACTGGAGCAGGACCTGACTAAAAGGATGCTTGTGATCTTCTCTTGTGCTCTTGAACAATATGCTTTATTATTTCCGGACTATTTATGCTTTACAATGGTAAAGTAAAAATGTCAAACGCAATTATTTGAAATTGAAAATGTCATATTCCGCCATTGCTAAAAATCTATTGAATTAAGCTGCATTAAAGTATAATCACTAGGAAAGCGACAGCGGATAATTCAGGTATGAGACAGGGCATTCAAACTATGATTCAGAAGAACAATAAAAGAAAATTGGGAAAACAACCCAGAGATGTAAGTGAAAAAACAAAGGAAACGGTTCTCAAGGCCGCACTTAAAATATTCGCCCGTGAAGGCTTTCATAATGCCAAATTAAGGGAAATATCCGATCTTGCCGGTACCACACACAGCCTGATAAGGCATCATTTCGGGTCGAAGGATGATTTGTGGAAGGCAGTTGTTGACTATGGATTGAATCTCCATGAAAAAAGCCTTTTAAAAATTCTCAAACTAAATAAATCAGCAGATCCTGTAAATCTTTTCAGGCATTTTATCACATCTTATGTTTCTATTATAGCTAAAAATCCTGAGCTCTCAAAAATTATGTTGCATGATAACAGCAGGTCAAGCCCGCATCTTGAATACCTCATTGAAAGACAGAAACAGTTGCACTCAATCATCGAACCTGTTTTTAAAAATGCTCAAAAACACGGATATTTTAAGAATTTTGACCATGATAGCTTTCTTGTTTACGTGCGTGCATTGGTGGAAACTCCCATTGCAACAAGGGATATAAGCAACCAGCTTCTGAAAAAAGGTATACTCTCTAAAAAGGGCCTTTCCATACATACAGAGCGGGTGCTGCGGTTCCTTTTAGGTGAAGGGGAATGCAAGTATTAATGTCATCGACATGTTTGATGCTGATACGGTCTCTACATCTGCAAAACTCCGCTTTAAAAAAGGTAAGGTAATTAGTTAAGTTTTGGCACCAAATCACACATGAAATCTGAGACTTTTTCA
>CAYQNR010000071.1:0-15373 GCA_964418945.1 uncultured Desulfobacteraceae bacterium | reverse complement strand
AAAGGAGAAAAAATGGCAAGCCTAGCAGGCATCATATCACAACATGGAAAAATCGATTTTAACGGCGCCAAACAGATGGGAAGGATGTTGAATGATATGAGGCACCGGGGACCTGACAACACCATCATAAGGACCCTCACCGATGAAAGGGGCGCCCTGGGAGCCAACGAGATCAACCTTTCACCCGAGCGAACCTTCTGCACATCACTTGAAGATCAGCCCTATATCCTTTTCGACGGCCGCCTCTTTAATAAAAGAGAGAACGGCCAAAGGGATATAGAACTGTTCAGGGAGTTGTATGAAAAACATGAGTGGGATTGTTTCAAGTACCTGGACGGCAGTTTCTCCTGCGCGGTGGTGGAGAAGGATGAAGAGGTCATCCTTGCCCGGGACCATGTGGGGGCCAGGCCCCTCTTCTTTGGTAGAAACGACAGCACCCTTTATTTCGGCACCGAGATGAAGGCCCTCAAGGAGCACGTGCAGTTCAATATCGAGGAATTGCCGCCGGGTCATATCTACAGCTCCAAAAAGGGATTGACACCCTTTGAGGCCTTTTCCCCGGATCTGCCCGAACCCACAGATTTCAAAGAGGCCGTCAAAACACTTAGAGAACTGGTCATCGAAGCGGTCCGGAGAAGAATGGATGATGCCGATGCCGTGTCCCTGAGCGGAGGGCTGGACAGCTCCATCGTTGCCACCATTGCAAAGGAGTTCAATCCAAACATCCACCTCTTCACCGGAACGGTCCAGAAGGCACACGGGCCGGACCTGGAGAACGCAAAGTTCATGGCCGACTTTCTGGGCCTGGAGCATCACATATATGAAATCACGGACGAGGATATAATCAACTTCTTGCCCCAAGCGGTTTGGTATCTGGAAAGCTTTGATGAAGATTGTATATCCGGGACTATCGCCAACTATTTCGTGTCCAAAATGGTTAAGGAATCCTCCAACGCGGCACTGGTCGGCGAAGGCGCGGACGAACTGTTCGGCGGATACCGCCTGGTCCTGAAAAACCCCAAGGTCAAAAGCGACGAGCAAAGAGAACGCCTTGCTAAAAAGCTCCTGGATATCGCCTATAACACGGCTTTGAGGCGCCTGGATCGTTCCTGGATGGCTAATGCCGTGGTTTACAAAACGCCCTTCCTTGATACCAGGGTGGTGGCCTTCAGCAGGAATATCCCAATGGCATGGAAGATACACGGAGAAAAACAGACAGAGAAATATATCCTGAGAGAGGCATTTCGAGACATTCTTCCCGAAAAGATAGCCAATCGCGAGAAGCTTCGCTTTGCCATGGGCACCGGTATGGACGATGTGATGGATGATGTCGTGTCCAATATCATTGATCCTGAAGAGTTAAAACACAGACCGAAGGCGGCCTACGGTCTTCCCTTCGCGTCTTTTAAAGAACTTTACTATTATGACGAGTTTTTGCAGCTTTTCCCGCCTTCTTACGAGCAGCAGACCGTCCGGTGGGATCCGTTTAAGTGAAGCTGTTCAGACATATTCCCTGAAAATACGCGCCCCTAAACGAGGCATAAAAGATAATTTAAAATAGGAAGAACATTCATGGCTTTTCCCAAAAAGTGTAAATACATCATTATCGGGGCCGGTATTCACGGCCTGAGCACCGCCTATCATCTGGCAAAAGAATTAAAGGCCAGGCGGAAGGGTTCCGGAAAAGATATCCTGGTTATCGATAAATCCGCTATCGGCGCCGGTGCATCCGGGATTGCCTGCGGTGTTATTCGCAACAACTACTACCAGTCAGCCATGCAGGAATTGATCGCCCACAGCGTGGACCTGTGGGAGGAAGATGCCGAAGGTTACGGTTATCTTCCCGTAGGCTATATGCAAATCTCTCCAGAGCCCATGCACGCGGGCGTTGCCGAAATCTTTGAGCGACAGAAAAAGATCGGCTACCGATCAGAATTCATCGAGGGAGAAAAGGACTGCCTCAACTATATGAAGAACAACATATTCGAGGACTGGCAGGCCAGGAACATCACCTCGGTATTGCATGAAAAAAGAGGAGGCTATGCCCATAATGCCAAGGCCCTCTACAGGTTAGCCGACAAGGCCGAGGCTGAGGGGGTACGCATTCTGTCGGGAGCCGAGGTGACAGGCCTGGAAATCGACGGCTGTGTCACGGCGGCGGAAACCCCAAGGGGCCGAATCGCATGTGAGTATATGGTAATCTGCCCGGGACCTTGGGCCAACAATTTCTGGAAGATGCTGGGGTTACCCCATAGGATCGACGTAAAAGATCTGGAGCGGAATATCCATAAGGATGTAAAGATGTGGACATACTGGTGTCTCCAGGAGGGGACCCTAGGCGTCAAGCCCTCCTTCGGCATGGACAACAGGCGTCAGATGCCGCCCGTCATCCATGTGGACACCGATGCGCCTCTTTATTCCAGCGAAGACGGTTCCCTAATTACTGACGAGATGTGGGGTATCTACTACAAGCCGGATTTTAACTTCAAGGGAATCCAGGGAGGCAGCACGCCCTATCTGGTGGATAAGGAAGAAGTCAATGTGGATCCCTATGGGGTTGATTCCCCTGACTTTGTGGTGGGTCCGGAGTTTGCCCATATATGGACATCCGCTCTGGCCCACTGCCAGAAGAGATATGAAGACCAGTACCTTCTCTACAGGGATGAGCCCTCCGGCGGGCTGGGCGCCTTCAGTCCTGATAACTTCCCTGTTTTCGATGTAATGATGCAAAATTGTTATATGATCGCGGACTCCAGTCACGGTTACAAGATGATCGGCCTGGGCAAGCTGGTAGCCAAGGAAATAATGGGTGAAAAACAGTCCCTCTTGGAGCCTTTTCGATACGATCGCTTTAAAAAAGGTGAATTACTTCCTGAGTCGGCAAGTCCTTTTCCCTGGAGCTGAAATAAGTTTCATCCGGCTAATGAGCACGTAAAGTAGTAAATGAGGGTCCAAGGCCCTTCGACGGTGCTCAGGGCCGTGAGTCCTTCGATATTACTCAGGACTGTGAGCTTGTCGAACAGCGTGTCGAACGGGTTCTAGGGTTCAAGGGGTCAAGTTCATTGCGCAAAGAGCATAGCGCAAAACAGTAAAGAGAAAAGAGGATAAGAAGATCAGAAGATCAGAAGATAAGAAGATAAGAGGATAAGAGGATAAGAGGATAAGAAGGAAGAACTGCTAGTATCACAATTCGATATTATTCTGGCTACTGGCTCCTGTATCCTGTCTTCTTATACCTAATAGCTAACAGCTAAAACCTAACAGCTCTCAGCCTATTAATGAATACATAAAAAAGCAAAAAGTTATACCTTTTGTGCAGGGTCACTGCACATAAACGAGTTCGCCGCTTAAAAGAGAACCCCATGGCCCATATAGCGCAAAATATTTTAGATATCATTAACTAGTGTACTCATTAACCGGATGAACCTGAAATAAGACATATTGCCCCGAATCATTTCGCCTTTGAGCTGGTCACAGAGGCGTGGGGAGAAATGAAAAGTGAAAAATGAACGTGGTAGATGACGCATATTTGCAAAGCATACACCGAGACGCCCTCCGGGTCCTGGAGGAGTTGGGAGTGAAATGTGAATCTTTAGAGGTGCGGCGAATATTTGAGGATACCGGCCTGGCCGCCTATGATGAGATCACGGGACATATACATGTACTTTCTCCACTGGTGGAGCAGGCGCTGAACACGGCACCTAAAAGGGATCAGTACTGGATACCCGACAACGCCTTCGGGGTGGGCGGAACGGCCCCCTTCATGTATGACGATCAGACCGGGGAACTGGTTGAACCCACCTTTGAACACCTTGCCAGGATAGCTAGAACGGTGAACGACGCGGACGTTGTGCAATTCATGGCACGGGGCGTCCTAATAAAAAATCAGGAAGTCAAGGTCATGGACACGATCATCGAAAACTGCCACAAACCGATTTACGTGGCCGCTGTGACCGAGGGGGGTATTGCCAGGGCAAAGGAGATCCATCAAACCAGGGGGCTTATCACCATACAGTTCTCCATCATCAACAGCCCTTTGAATATCATCGAGAGCATGATCGATCCGTTTCTCGCTTGCGTCAGGAATGGTCTTCCCATCTATGTCTCAACCATGCCTATGGCGGGTCTCTCTGCCCCATACAGCATGTCAGGGTTGCTTACCCTGACCCATGCAGAGGCGCTTTTTGGCATCACCCTGGCCCAACTCGTAAACCCGGGCCTTATGGTGGTCCATGCAGGGCTTCCCTCTATAGCCAATATTCAGAAGAATTATGCCGTGGATCTGGGGCTCGTATCACACAATATCGCCAATCTGCTCACGGAGAAGGTAAATAAGCTCCTGGGGATCCCTTCAGTTCAGACCGCCTGCACCACGAGCCAAGACCGGCCTAATAAAAAGTCCGAAGATGATGCAATCAAAGGTTACGCACTAATGAAAAAATATGGTTTTCATCAAATGCGGCATTCCTTCGGGTTTTTGCGGGAACTCATCTCCTTCTCCATAGGCAAGCTTGATAGGCACATAGCGCTCTGTCAAGAAACAGGTCCGGACAAAGCCCCGGAGTTTGAGGTGGACGCATATGATCCCGCGGGCTTTGAAGCCATCATGAGAAATGGAAGCCGGGCCAATTATATGAGAGATGATCATACGCTGCGGAATACAGGAAAGGTATTCTTAATGTAATCTCTTTATCTCATCCAGTATGTCCGTGATATGATATGCAGTACCGTAGTTGCCCATAGTATTCAAGTCGTTATCTATACCGTCCGAAAATAATTCGGTAGCGTATCCTTGAATGATCCCCACAACTTCGCCATGTGAATTAACCACAGGGCCTCCGGAAAAGCCTTTCTTAAAATCCCCTTCACAGATAAACCCGTAAGTTATGGGTCTTCCTTTATTATCCCGGCCTGGAGGATTGAGAAGTTCGAGATCCACATGGTGGATAATCAAATCTGTTTTTCTGACTATACCTTCATACAGGGTCAACCCATTAGAGGTCCCTGCGCCGAATATCCGATCCCCCTTCTTCACCCTCTCTCCAATCTTGATAGGCTTTCCGATCCCGCGTGGAATTTCAAATAACGCCAGATCAAGTCTTTCGCTCAAGATAACCTTTGTAACAGGAAATTCTATTCCCCCCGCCATATAGCCCTTCATCCCGTCGTCTCCCTCGAGCACGTGCCGGGTTGTTATGGCATAGCCGTCTTTTATTATTACTGCCGATCCGATCCTTGAAAGAACTCCACTGTTATCCTGTAAGCTGATATAGCTTTCCCGCACCGGAACAGGGGTCATGGAATCCAGTTCAAAGGGGGTGTGCGGGACACAGGCAAACAGGATAAAGGCAGTTATAACAAAATATGAGTATTTCATGGCTTATGGTCTTTGTTAGGAATTATCTGTCAAGATACCAGCCCAAGGCATATTCCGCCCGTCCCTCCGAGACCGATTCCATAAGACTTCGTTCAATCACATCCGGTGAGGAAAAGTTGATCTCCGAATACTTCGGGTCGGTCCATAACCTATACTCCTTTTTCCCGATCACCATAGAAGGAGCAACCTTGACCGTTACCATGTCTTCAATGGGAAGGCCTGCCATAGACGCCACTTCCGCGACAAAGGAAGAGCATTGATTGCCCACAAGGGAAAAGGTTTCATAGTTATATTGTTCGGGGTCCATAAAATCCAGGATCCGGTTGAATTGCCTCTCTGTCAGGTCGACTTTTGCTGCATAAGTCGGCCTGTGCCCCCCGCCACCCTTCTGAAAAAAGCCGTCTTCTAAATCCTCCCAGAGATATTTAATAGGATTAGGCTCATATCGCGGATTAGCTTTTTGGGAATTGCTCGGATCAGCATAACCGAATTTGATGTAGTTCTTAACACCTTCATAGAACCGTGGTTCAGTTTTACCTAATTGCCCAGACTGTCCCCCTTCAAGGATATTTGGTTCACCGTCTTTTATCCCTTTCAAATACACCCAAGCATGTCCGATATCTCCTTTCCTTCTGCCATAGTCTATGAGAGAATCGATCAAGGCCCTGTTATCCAAATAATCCAAGTGATAAGCGGCCACCAGAAAAACGATATAATAATCCGTCTCAGTGATAGTCCTATTTTGGGGACGCGTTTGCTGGAGATAACTGTATTGTTTTTTCCATGATTCCGTAGGGGGTGCATGGGCACATGAACAAATAACGGCAAGTATAATAAATACAATCGCTATATTATATATGCCCACACAAGTCTTATGCGGCCGGCCATTCCAGGCTTGAATTGGCCTGTGCCGCCCGGTTTCACAGCTCACGGCCAAGTCTCTTAAAATGGATCTGTAGGGCCATTATCGCGGCGGGTGTTATACCGGAGATCCTGGATGCCTGGCCCAGGGATAAGGGCCTCACCTTGTCCAGCTTTTCCGTAACCTCCCTGGTAAGACCATAGATCTCTTTATAATCGAGTCCTTCGGGAATCCTGGTGTTTTCCATCCTCTTGGATCTTTCCACCTGCTGTTCCTGCCGCAAGATATATCCCTCGTACTTTGTCCGGGTCTCCGCCTCTTCCGCTATACCTGCCTCGATAAGTCCAAGCTCCGGATCGAAGGCTCGCAGTTGTGCCAGGTAAACATCCGGTCTTTTCAACAATTTTGCCAGAGTGGTAACATTTTTAATCGGCCCTATCCCCAAATCCTTTAATCTTGCCAGTACTCCCGGTTCCGGCCGAAGTCTGATCTCACTAAGACGTTTAAGAAGCTTTTCCACCTTCTCCTGTTTGTGGCAGAATAGCTTGTAGACATCTTCCGACACAAGGCCGAGTTCATAACCTGACTTTCTTAATCTGTAATCAGCGTTGTCTTCCCGCAGGAGAAGCCGGTATTCCGCCCTGGAGGTAAACATTCGATAAGGTTCCTTGGTCCCTTTGGTAACAAGGTCATCTATCAACACTCCTATATATGCCTGCGATCTCGGAAGTATAAAAGGTTCATCCCCCCTTACCTGTAATACCGCATTAATACCTGCCATCAACCCTTGTGCCGCGGCTTCCTCATAACCGGATGTCCCGTTAATCTGCCCCGCATGGAAGAGTCCTTTTACCAGCTTTGTCTCCTGGGTGAGCTTTAACTGTAAAGGATTGATAAAATCATATTCTATGGCATATCCCGGTCTGAGGATCTCGGCATTTGACAGCCCTGCTATTGACCTCACCATCCTTTTCTGAATATCTATAGGCAGACTTGTGGCAAGCCCGTTGGGGTACACCTCGCTGGTATCAAGGCCCTCCGGCTCCAGGAATATCTGGTGCCTTTCTCTCGCTGCAAAACGGACTACCTTATCCTCGATGGAAGGGCAGTATCTGGCCCCTACTCCCTCTATGATACCGCTGTAAAGAGGAGAACGCTCCAGTCCTTCCCTGATGATGTCATGGCTTTTTTCATTAGTGAAGGTAATATAACAAGGCACCTGGGGCAATACCAGTTTATCGGTTGTAAACGAAAACGGTTTGGGATTCTTGTCACCTTCCTGGATTTCCAGGCCTTCGTAATCTATGGTTTTGCCGTTAAGGCGCGGCGTTGTTCCTGTCTTCAGCCTCCCTATTTCAAATCCCAGTTGCGGCAACTGTTCCGAGAGGCGGTTGGACGGAGGATCACCCATGCGTCCCGCCGGAAAATGATTGAGACCTATATGTATTAGGCCTCTGAGGAAGGTACCTGCCGTCAGAATAACTGTCCTGGACAAAAACCTTTCATGTATATCGGTTTCCACTCCCTCCACCTTACCATCCCGCACCAGGATCCTTTCCACCATTGCCTGTGTCATATCCAGATTAGGCTGGTACTCAAGGACCGATTTCATCCTCTTCCTATAGAGATCCATATCGTTCTGTGATCTTGAGCCCTGGACCGCCACTCCTTTTCGGGTGTTTAAGCGCCTGAATTGAATGCCTGTTCGGTCAGCGTTCTTGGCCATCTCGCCGCCGAGTGCGTCAATCTCTTTAACCAGGTGACCCTTTGCCAGCCCTCCAATGGCCGGGTTACAGCTCATGGCCGCGATATGGTCCAGATTGATAGTAATGAGGAGGGTCGGGTGTCCCATACGAGCCGCCGCAAGTGCAGCCTCGCATCCTGCATGTCCCGCTCCTACTACAATTACATCATATTCTTTGTCACAGGTCAGCATGATAAAATAGAAGACTTGGTGAAATACCGGAATTTGTAAATGTTGAAAGTATTACGGGGACCCTAGAATGGGTCTGACAGCTCAATGGTCTGTTCCCGCCTTGGCCCCACTGATATTATGGACAGGGGTACCTCGGTTATCTCCTCGATTCTTTTAAGGTACTTCCTTGCCTCTCCGGGCAACTCGTCCATGCTGCCGGCATGGGAAATCTCCTCCTTCCACCCCGGCAATTCCTCGAAAACGGGCATACACCGGCCCAGAGCTTTCAATCTTGCCGGCATGTAGTCGATCCTTTCACCGTTAAGGTCATAGGCCACGCATATCCTGATTCTATCAAGTCCGCTTAATACATCCAGCTTGGTCACGCTTAAGCTGGTCAGACCGTTATACCGGATTGAATCCCTCAACATCACCAGGTCAAGCCAACCGCACCTTCGGCGCCGCCCCGTAGTCGCGCCAAATTCAGCTCCCTTCTCCTGAATATAGTCTCCTGTTTTATCCTGGAGTTCGGTGGGAAAAGGCCCTGAACCTACCCGTGTTGTGTATGCCTTTACGATACCGACAATATGATGAAGCTTATCCGGACCCACGCCCGCCCCAGCGCATGCTGAACCCGACACCGGATTTGAGGATGTAACAAAGGGATAGGTTCCCTGATCTATATCAAGATGTGTACCTTGTGCGCCTTCAAAAAGTATCTTGTTTCCCTTCCTTGCGGCCTCGTCGATCTCGAGGGAAACATTTGAGATAAAGGGCCTTATCTCTTCCGCCATTCTTAGATAATTATCATAGATGGGTTGAAATTCCAGGATACCAGCTCCAAAGAATTTGGAAAGGAGAAAATTTTTCTCTTCAAGATTGGCCCTTATCTTCTCCCCTAGGACATCGGGATCAAGCAGGTCCACAGCTCTGATCCCTCTCCTTCCGGCCTTGTCTTCATAGCATGGGCCTATGCCCCGGCCTGTTGTGCCGATCTTGTCTGCACCCTTTACCGCTTCCCTGGCTAGATCCAAAGCCTTGTGATAAGGCATGATAAGATGGGCCCTTTCACTCAAAGAAAGCCTCCCGGACGTGACTAAGACACCCTTCCCTTTAAGCATACTGATCTCTTCCAGCAATACCTGCGGATCCACCACAACCCCATTTCCGATAAGACATTTCTTACCCTTATGGAGTATGCCCGAGGGCATGAGATGACAGACGGTCTGCTCACCGTTCACGACCAGCGTGTGTCCTGCGTTATTCCCGCCCTGGAATCTGACTATGAGATCAGCCCTGGACGCCAGTAGGTCAACGACCTTTCCTTTGCCTTCGTCTCCCCACTGAGTTCCCACAACAACTACATTAGGCATTTTCTTTTCTCCATATAAAATATTAAAAGGCAATACTATATAATCCATTATAATCAAAGGGCTTCAGCGCTATACTAAAAGCGAGCCGACCAGGTGTCAAGGTTTATGAATTCTTTTTCCTTGACGCCATATAATGCATTTGTTAGACAAACTGGACGATAAATAACAAATTGGAAAATATTCAGTATGGCACCAGCAAAAATATCCCGCAAGGAACTCCTCAAAAAGCCGGATGAATTCCTGACCTTTTCCGCAAAGATGATAATCTTTGCGAAAGAGCATTCCCGTAAATTCCAGTATCTCGGCATGGGATTGCTGGGTCTTGCCCTCCTATACCTGGGGATAAACACATACCTGAACCATATAGACAAAGCGGGTCAGGAGGCATATAATATCGCATTTTATGCCCTTTATAAGAATACTGATCTTAAAAACAATCAGGATAAATCGGAAAATATTGAGGAATTATTTAATCGGGTTATTGATGAATACGATAGTTCCAAGGCAGCACGGCTTGCTCTCCCGGAAATGGCCTATCTCAATTTTCTTCAGGGACAATATGAGGAATCTATAGCTTATTACCGGGAATTCCTGGATAAGATGCCCGATGATCCTTATCAATCACTTGCCAGGATGGCCTTGGCCGTCTGCTATGAAGAAAAAGGGGAATTTGAAAAGGCAATCGAGACCTTGCAGTATCTCGTTTCCGGTCGCGACGATTTTTTTAAAGAGCAGGCCATGCTCAGTATAGCAAGAATATACAGAATCATGAATAAAGAAGAAGAATCCAACGAGATCCTTGAGGATTTTATTGAAAGGTTTGAAAGCTCTCAATTCCTATCCCTGGCTAAGGCATATCTCAAAGAATAGAGGCGCTTCCTTTTATTTATATCTGAATGGTTAACCTTTGCCTGTCCTCCTCTGAAAAAACACGGCCGCACTTGGCACATTTTTCCGATGATACGTTTACATGCCCACAATCAGGACATAGAATAATTACCTGAGAGGATTTCCCGTCCTTTTCCTTGGGTCCTTTCTTCATCTCGAAACGTTTCCCACACTTGGAGCAAGTTGCATGGCCTCCTTTTTCGGGAATCTTTGAATCATCTATATTATAGATGGCCTTGCAATTAGGACATTGCACCTTCATAATAATACATCCTCCGGTATAATCGGCCCTTACAAACTCCTGGAATTCTATTTCCTTGTCAATGAAACCATCAATGGGTCAATGCTATAGGCCTTTTTGCATGAAATGTCAAACTCCGGGCCCCGAGATCCTGCTTCCTTTTCCCCGTCTTCACCCGGCTTGGGATGTGATAACAGACCATATCTACCGGATTAGCGCGCCATCTACTGTATATGGTTTGAGTTGTATCATATTGACAGACACCTTAAAACCTTCGATTCTGAGGGGTTAGGGGTGCTGGACCATGCCCGGGAAAGGATAAAGCTCCTATACATTACAGTATAGGCAAAGTCTGTACTGGAGTCAAGGCGCAGGATATCCCGTGATCCACCATCTAGATGTCATCTGCTGCGTTGCCTGCGGTCGCTCCTCCTTGCGGCGTATTTGATATACGCCTCACTCGTCGCTCCTTGGCGCCTTGCATCTAACATCTACCTAGCGGCCAGGGTTATACCAAAATCCTGTGCTAATATAAATTATTTGCAAATTTGATGGTGGATTTTGGTATCCGCCTTAACGTTACCTGAAAACAGTCGGCAGTCCCGATTAGTATTTCGCCTTCACAGTAAAGACACAGGCGGGCATGAATGTTATACCTTCGTTACGGGAAATCATAACCAGGGACATAAAAAAGGTTCATCCGGTTAATGATTACGTAAAGAAGTAAAAGATTGAACTTTATTACAAGTACCTTAATGGCCCATGGCGTTCTCTTTTAAGCGGCGAAAATATTAACAGGATGGTCATTAGGTGAGGTGCCACCCAGGCGGGCGGAATACTTATGAGATAATAGAAAATCCTCCAGTCCGGCCCAGTCTGGAAAAGGTTGCCCGCCCGCCTCGTTTGGTTTTTTGCAGGGTCATTGCACATAAACGAGTTCGCCACTGCAAAGAGAACCCCATGGGCCATATAGCGCAAAATATCTAGATATCATTAACTAGCGCACTCATTAACCGGATAAACCATAAAAAAACAGGTTAATATTAGCCTTAAAATATGCTATCTTTTATTGCGTGGATACTCTCGGAGGAACCAGATGGAGATAATTAAATCATTCAAAGCCGGTGAAACCATTATAGAAGAAGGGTCAAAGGGAACCTCTGCCTACCTAATATTATCCGGTAGCGCCAAGGTGTACAAAAAGGCCGGGACAAAAGAAGTTGCAATAGCCACTTTGGGCAATGAGCAGGTTTTCGGTGAGATGGGCCTTATCGAGGACCGGCCCAGGTCCGCAACTGTCAGGGCCTCATCAAATCTGGAGGTGCGGGTTATAGACCGGCAACAATTCAATGATTTGCTCAGAGAAAAACCTTCCACCCTCATCCCCATCATGAAAAGCCTGTTTGAAAGGCTGAGACAGGCCGATGACTTGCTGGCTGAAAAAATCTCCCTGGCAGACCCGGGGACAAAGGAAGACAAAGGCTACCAGGTCATAATGGAGGGACAGACAGTTGAGGCGAAAAACGCCCTCGACAACCAAAGCTTGCTTGTTACCAAATTCCCTTTCCTAATAGGGCGATACGTACCACATGACCCTGACTCCGATGTCTTCTATGACAATGATCTTGCCATTTTTGAGGAGCAGCCCTATGTTATTTCCCGTCATCACCTTTCAATTAATAAGGAAAGGGGATTGTTATGGATTGTGGACAGGGGAAGCGCTTTCGGAATCATAGTAAACGGCCAGGAGATAGGCGGCTCAAGCAGAGTAACCCGCGCCCCGCTGGATAAAGCTGAAAATCAGGTCATCATCGGCCCGGCTACCTCAAGATATATTTTCCTGCTCAAGAAAAATATTATTTGAAAAACCCGTCTGATCCCACATGGGGCCACATGTTATGAAACCGGTGCCACCCCCACATGGCATACTAATTCACGGAGGCTGATCCCCTTCTATCTCCAAAATATCCGGGGCTAAGGCAACAAAACAGAAGGGCACCTCATATTGGATAAAAAGATACCCTTATGATTCCTTACAGGAACTACAGGCGGTTAACGTTGACTGCCTTGGGACCCCTTTCGCCCTCCTCAACGTCAAAGCTAACCTCGTCACCCTCGTTTAAAGATCTGAATCCTTCCTCATTAATAGAGGTAAAGTGAACAAACAGGTCAGGGCCGTTCTCCCGTTGTATAAATCCGAACCCTTTCTTATTATTAAACCACTTTACTCTTCCACTTTCCAATGTACCTTCCTCCTTTTTCCTCCGGGTCATCCCCGATTAATAAACTCAGGTCAGGTGATTCACTGCAAGGAATCCTTCCCCTTCCCGCCGGCCGCTTTTCCCCCCACTGTCAAACAATTCTCCGTCGGGGTATGATACATCTTAGTAATCTCCTTGAAAAAAATCAATGGAAAAATTTTCACTCAGTGCCTTTTCCCCCGATGGGCCATTCCCCCCGCTCTTTAAGCACACCCTGGTAAACGGCAAGGGCCTCGTTAACCGCCGGCATACCAGCGTATGTAGCAACCTGGAAAAAGACTTCTGCCAGTTTTTGGGGATCACATCCCGCGTTCAACGCCCCGTTTATATGGAGCCTAAGCTCATCTCGCGCCCGTAGCGCCGCCAGCATGGCGCAGGCCGACATTTGCCGCTCAGGCATGGTTAGAACGGTCCTGGCGTAGAGTTTGCCGGTTATAAACATCGAAAAATCCTTTGCCAAATCCTTGTCAAACTCCTTCCATAACTTATATGGAGGCTCCGCCTTTATTCCCCTGCCGAACAACCGTTCTGCTGTTTCTCTGGTCTTTTCCCTTATCTCTTCATCCACTATTAAACCCCTCCTTTTTTTCTTCATTTAAATCCAAAAGGACATCAAAGCTCCTCAGGTGTAAACGACACCACGTCATCTATGGTGTCTTTATCTGCAAAAAGCATTACCAACCTGTCCACACCGAATGCAATGCCTGCGGCTTCGGGCATCTTGCCAAGGTCCTCCATAAATCTCCCCGGAAAAGGGTATGCCGTCTTTCCCATCCGCATCCTTTTTTCTTCCTCTCTCCTGAACCTTCTCCCCTGCTCATCAACATCAGTTAATTCCGAAAAGGCATTTGCCAGCTCAAGTCCTCCCATATACAACTCAAACCTCTCCGCCAGGAAAGGATTACCTTGCTTTAATCGGGCAAGGGCGGCCAGGGATGCCGGATAGTCATATAGAAAGGTGGGCATGGACAAACTAAGTCGAGGCTCTACCTCCAGTACCATAATCTCATCAAAACGATCCGATTCAAGGGCCTCTTCAAGGGATATAGGTGAGTACATCATAAAGGCCTCTTTAACTGTAATTCGGTTCCATGGGCCCCTAAGGTCGATAGTCCTTCCCGTATACTCGATACTGTCTCCGCATCCAAGTTCACGGGCCACGAATCGAATCATATCTTCACAATCCTCCATAAGGTCCATGTAATTGGACCCGCTACGGTACCATTCAAGAAGTGTGAATTCAGGCAGGTGATGTTTCCCCCTCTCCCCTCCTCTGAAACATTTGCATATCTGGAATATCCTGGAATAGCCTGCGGAGAGGAGCCGCTTCATGCACAGTTCGGGGGATGTGTGCAGGAATCCTCCGGCCGTGCCCACGGCATCAATATGGGATTCGGGGGCAGGGGATGGAATCAGGTTGGGCGTTTCTATCTCCAGATATCCTCGTTCTATAAAAAAACGCCTTAACGCCTGAATAATCGTGGCCCGCAGCCGCAGGTTGGATTCCTTGGCAACCAATCTTGGGAGTCCCGCGCCAGGATGGCTATTCTTTAACCCGGCTAACATATTGCCCGGTCCGTGTATCGATGGTTATTTTTGTTCCCTCTTCAATAAACGGCGGAACCCGCAGGCTATAGCCGGTTTCTACGGTTACCGGCTTACTGTCGCCGGTGGCGGAATCTCCTTTGACCCACGGGTCCGCACGCGTTACGGTCATATCCACAAAATTGGGCAGGGTAATGCCTATCGGCCTTTTGCCGAAAAACAGGATATTAACTTCACGGTTATCCGTCAGATAATTCTTCGCCTCCCCAATCTGTTCACCGGTAAGCATGGACTGTTCATAATTATCCAAATCCATAAAAAAGAATTCATCTTCCTGGTTATAAAGATACTGCATCTTCCGCTCTTCCAGGTTGGCAGGCTCAAATGTATCCCCTGACCTATAGGTTCGATCGACAATAGTGTCATTGATCATGTTCTTTAACTTGCACCGGTAAAGAGACTGCCCTTTTCCTGGCTTGGAGAACTGAAAGTCGATAATAATATAAGGCTCTCCGTCAAACTGAATCTTAAGACCTTTTTTTAAATCAGCGGCGTTATACATAACAATATGCCTTTTCTGTTTTAAACGTATTTCTAATGGCTTGATATATATGGAAGAGCAAATCGCCTGTCAAGAAGAAAACCCCTAAGTAATATCATCTGGATCATCTTCAGATAAACAGATCGATCAACAGGGTATGCTTGCTTGATATTTACCCTACTATCCTGTAATTATAAATGAACACAGAGAATATCCTGATAAAACCATCCATTATCCCTTAAATGGGAGAAAGGAAAAATGAATAAATTCAAAAGGAGAACATGTATCTACTGCCCCTTTGAAGGACCTGAGGCGGCTGTAAGATTCATGGAGAACATATCCATAAGCCATGAGGATAAAGAAAAGATCT
>CAYQNR010000070.1:0-15696 GCA_964418945.1 uncultured Desulfobacteraceae bacterium | reverse complement strand
TCTTTGTCGCCCATATCCCTGTAGTTGGAAGCAATATTCGCATAGTCCACGGCGGATGTAGGATCAAGGCGAAGAACGTTCTTGAAACACTCGATGGCTTTTTCGTGCTCTTTTAATTTGAAACGGCAAAATCCCATAAGGTTATAGATGTCCGTCCTCTCATGGTCATATTTCTCCGCCTCTTCCAGGACCGTGATGGCGTCATTATATCTTTGGATCTCCTTTAAACATTGCCCCATGTATGAATAGACGCTGGGAATATCTTCCTCTTCAGGGTCAAGCCGTAAGGCCTCTTCCAGATACCTTAATGCCTGGGCAGGTTTATTCATTGAGAGATGACATATACCCAGAAAAAACTTGACGTAATATTTACCAGGGATGATCTGATCCATCACTTTCAATCTATGGATAGACCACTCAGGATCAGGGTTATTTGATATCAGTTTTGCCAGGTACATTCCCACGCAGGCCGCCGTTGCCCTTTGCCTGAACCGGGCCCCCGGAATAATGGTATAAAAAGCCGGGATTTCGAGAATAGGGTGAGATATATTCACTGTAATAATCTCCATGCCTTTTTCGGATAAGCATGAAACACAGTTTACAATCTCAACCTTTATATTGTCATTTGACAGATCGGGCATATGGTTAATATCCACGGTTCGGCCAGGCTTGGTGACAAATGCGGCCTCATCAAGGGATCTGAACTTAGGTAGTCCGCTGGCAACATAATTGGAGCCTGAGTTAAAGTCGCCTGCAAGCTGGGCGACTTCGGCAAGAGCCCGATTTAAGGCCTTTTGGGGATCTGGAGCGGTTCCCGCTGTCCAGACTATCTCACTCCTTGCGGGAAATGTGGAAGGATCATAGGCAAGGGCCCCTGCTGTGGGTATGCCCGTGTCAAGGGAGAAATCCTTCATAAACAATTTTATCCCCTCTTTCCCGTATTTTTTGATCATCTCCAGGGATAGGGGATCGTTTAAAGAGTCTGTATCTATGGAATCGGTTTCCAGTCTGTTTCGGCCTATTATGTCCGATACATGCCTTTCTATGACTTCGCAAATGCCCTGGATAAGGGCCTCTTCCGAACAGTTTCCAGCGGAGGAGCCGTTAAACTGGTTAATAGTAAAAAACCAGTCAAAGGGAACAAGTACCTCTTCCTGCCGGGTGAGGTTGTATGCCCAGGTCCATTTGAGCGGGGTCATTGAAAAGATATCCTTGGCCATATCCAGGTCACCGGAATTGTCGTGCACGGACTGGGCTATTGCTTCAAAGGGGAGGGCCTTTTCCTTCAGATTTCGATATTCGTCAATAAAAAAATTACCCATGTTTTTCAGGAAGCTGAAAAAGCTGAATCTCTCGGCAAGCTCCATAACGGCGCTTGCCTCGGCCTGCTGAGGAGTCCCTCCTTTCCCCATCTGTTTTTTCGTACCGATAATACCGGCCGCGTCTTTGCCGCACATACTCAAAAAGACGGGTATATTTAGCCGTCCGTTATCTATCCTAACCGCGCTTTCCAGGATGTTCAGATCAATCTTTTGAAGTTTTTCCTTGAATCTCCTTATAGTCTCTTCCGGAGGAAAAAGCTTGTCTTGATCGTGAGTATAGCCCTTATATGCGTCTTTCAGCACTATTCTATGGCTCATAGATCTACCCCTGGTCCTCCAGATATCTGTTCATGCTCCCTGACACGTAACCTTCCAGGTCGAGGGATACATATGAGAAGCCTATTTCTCTGAGTTTTTTCACTACCTTATTTCTTAAATCCTCTTTTGAAAATCTGTTTATCCCCTTTTGGTCCATTTCCAGTCTGGCAACCGGGCCATGATGTCTCACCCTGAATTGTCTGAAACCGTTATCCCAAAGAAAATTCTCCGCCTCTTCGATCATAGTCAGCTTCTGTTTCGTAATGATACTCCAATAGGGAATCCTGGATGCCAGACACGGCATGGACGGCTTATCCCATGTGGGGAGGCCCATTTCCCGGGAAAGGAAACGTATCTCATCCTTACATAGATTGCTGTCCAGGAGTGGTGAAAGGAATCCCATCTCCTGCACGGCTCTCATACCCGGGCGATAATCGGAAAGGTCATCCAGGTTGGCGGCGTGGGCTATATGCGGTATGTCCCTCTGTTTGGCTATTTCAATAAGGCTCCGGGCAAGGGCTTTCTTGCAATGATAACACCTGTCCGGCGGGTTTGATATAAACTCGGGCAGCCCTGTTTCAGTGGTTTGGAAGATAATATGCTTGATGCCCCTCTGCCTGGCAAATTCAGCGGCACTATCCTGTTCACGCGAAGGGAAAATCGGGGAATTGCCGGTCGCGGCTATCACTTTATCTCCGAGGTATTGATGGGCCAGGGCAAGAAGAAAGGCACTATCCACACCACCAGAAAAGGCGATAAGTACTGAACGCAGATCTTTAAGCATGCGAATCAGGTTTTCTTTTTTCGATATTGCGGTATGTTTATCCATAAGAGATTAACAGGGATGAGCCAGACTGGCTATTAACATATTAGGTGTGCCGAGTCAAGAAAGGCCTTTTGAGCTATGAGCTATCAGCTATCAGCAATGAGCTACTTAATCCATAATCCCTAACCCTTAATCCCTATTTGCTTTTAACCATTTAACCATTCAACGAATCGACTATTTAACCTATAACCTCTTACCTTCTGATCCTCTGTACTCTTTTGCCCTATGAGCTATCAGCTATGAGCTAAGTTGCCCCATGGCCCATATAGCTCAAAATATTTGGATATCATTAACTAGTGTACTCATTAACCGGATGAACCTAATATTTTAAATATACCATTGACCATTCTGTCCGGTTTATTTATACTCCCGCTAAAATTAACATCTGTAAAAACCGTTAGCGGTTATCTCTTTTAAACAAGAATATAAGTAACCCGTGATGTTCTGGCTATATTGGAAGGTATCTACAGCAGGTGTTGTGTTGAATCGGATAAAAAGGGACAGGCTATGAAGTGGAGTCATGGTAATCGGGTGTTTCTCCTGTTTTGCGTGTTTTTGTGTTCAGGATGCGGTGTTTTAGAATCACCGTTAATAAGGAAGGCCGGCGGCCCTGCTGAAAAAAGGGAGATTGAACAGGCGGTCCCAGAGGATTCAGATACTAGGAACAGGAGTATGGAGGCTGTATCGAGTCCAAGTGATGAGATCGTGAGCAGTAAGGGATCCCTTGCTACAGAAGATGCCCCTCCATATGGATTCGAGGAGGATATTGATGAGTCCATACCATCGTCGGATAGTACTTACCATCCCACAGACCAGGAATTGATAGACACTGCCCTGGAATATTATCAAGCCGCAAATAATTTTTGGGAACAGGGGGAACTGGATCATGCCATTGGCGCCCTTGATAAGGCATATTCCAACACATTAGAAATAGATGGGGATAATCCGGAGACCTTGCAGAGTAAAGAAGATTTGCGTATTACTATCTCAAGACGGATTATCGAGGTCTATTCCTCCAGATTCACTGTGGCAAACGGATCTCATACAGAGATCCCTCTCGATATGAACGAGTATGTAAAAAAGGCTATTGCCTCGTTCAAGGGTGATCAAAGGAAGTTTTTCCTGGAGTCCTACGCGCGTTCAGGCAGATACCGGCCCATGATTGTCAGGGAGCTTAAGGAAGCAGGTTTGCCTGAAGAACTTTCCTGGTTGCCTCTTATTGAGAGCGGTTTTAAGATCAGGGCCCTTTCCAGGTCCAGGGCGCTGGGGATGTGGCAGTTTATCGCCTCAACCGGGTATAAGTTCGGCCTTAAAAGGGATAACTGGATTGATGAAAGAATGGATCCGGAAAAATCAACCAGGGCGGCCATCGCGTATCTGACTGAATTACATCGTATATTTGGTGATTGGACCACCGCTTTGGCCGCGTATAATTGCGGGGAAGGCAGGGTATTGAAATATATCAGCACCCAGAAGATTGATTATCTGGACAACTTCTGGGACCTTTATAGAAAGCTCCCCAAGGAAACGGCCTTTTATGTTCCTCAATTCCTTGCGGTATTACATATACTGAATAACCCTGAGAAGCACGGTTTTGAACTTCCTCCCCTGGAAAGAGAGTTGGAATATGAAAAAGTAACAATAAACAAACAGCTCCAGATAAAGACCATCGCTGAGGTCCTTGATTTGGACTCCGGGCAACTGGAGGATTTGAATCCTGAGCTCCGGCAGGATCTGACCCCTAAAACAACATATGAGCTAAAGGTCCCTGTTGGGAAGGGAAAGGTTCTGATGGCAAAGATTAAGGATCTCCCCGCATATACCCCTCCCGTGGCAACCTATGTTGAACACAGAGTCAGATCCGGTGAATCACTGTCGGTAATCGCGGAGAGATATAGGACATCAGTGAGGTCTATTATGGAAATGAACGGGCTTAGAAATAGAGACTATCTGAGAGTGGGCTGGAAATTAAAGATACCGACGGGAAAGGTATCCGCTTACTATGCAACAGGACAGGGTGGGCAAACCGACTATGTCGTAAAAAAAGGTGATTCTCTTTGGAAGATAGCTAGACGTTATAATACAACGGTTAACGCCTTAACCTCCCTTAACAACCTGCAGAGCACAACTCTCCAGATCGGGCAGGTTTTAAGGATATCCGCATCCGTCGCCCCTTCCACCGCGGCCAACACCAGGGAATACATGGTAAAGAAAGGAGATTCGCCTTATTTGATAGCAAAAAGGAACCACATGGATCTCTATGAGTTTTTAAGACTTAATAACCTAACCGCTCAAAGCACCATTTTTCCGGGTCAAATCGTACAGGTGCTGGCTGATTGACACCATGGTGCCCCCCGCCCTATACCAAAGGCCAGATTTGAAGGACCTCGATCATTTCGGCCAGAGACCAATTCATTTTCCTTAAGGAGATAAATATCTTTCGATGGGTAAAGTCGCTACCGGCCTTGATCGTTTCAGGGAAGAGCATTGGGAAAAACTAAAGGGATTAAAACTGGGTCTGCTGTGTAACCAGGCATCCCTTGACAGCAAGTTAATACACGCCAAAGACATAATCTCGTGTATGTTGCCGCGGCAGTTAAGGGTGCTTTTCGGTCCGCAACATGGGTATGCAGGTGAAGACCAAGATAACATGACTGAGACGGAGGATTCAGTTGACAGGCAATTGAAGATTCCCATTTACAGTCTATATGGCAGACACAGGGAACCCTTGATGGAAATGCTTGATCTCCTGGATATCCTTATAATCGATCTTCAGGACGTGGGAACAAGAGTCTATACATTCGCCTCGACCGTGCTTAATTGCCTGAAGGCCTCAAAAAAAGCAGGTAAAAAGGTGATTATTCTTGATAGACCCAATCCCCTGGGGGGAGAAATAGTTGAGGGCAACCTCTTAAGACCTGAACTCTATTCCTTTGTGGGGGCATACAGCCTTCCCATGCGTCATGGGTTGACCATAGGCGAGCTGGCTATGATCTTTGATCGGGTTTTCAGGATCGATTCAGATTTAGATATCGTATCGATGCGGGGCTGGACCCGTGACATGATGTGGCATGATACTGGTCTAAAATGGATTATGCCTTCTCCTAACATGCCTGGTTTCGAAACGGCCTGTGTATACCCGGGGCAGGTAATATGGGAAGGGACCAACGTGTCTGAAGGCAGGGGTACATGTCATCCCTTTGAGATATTCGGCGCACCGTTTTTGGACACAAATATGATCCGGCAAAGGCTTCTAAAGGAAGCTATGGAAGGATGTTGTCTGCAGGATATGACATTTCGTCCTACTTCTAATAAGTGGGAGGGAGAACTCTGCAGGGGATTTATGATCCATGTGCTTGACTATGGGAGGTTCCGTCCTTATTTCACATCTGTCGCATTGTTGAAGGCAGTTATAGAGACGCATAAAAAGGACTTCCGGTGGAAAGAGCCGCCCTATGAATATGAATTTTCAAGGATGCCTATCGATATTATATTGGGAGATCGCGATTTGAGAAAGGAATTGGAATCCGGGGGAGACCTAATGGATATGCAAGAGAGATGGCTTTTGAAGCATGGAAACTTCATGGAGTGGCGCAGGGATTTTCTCCTGTATTAATGCCTATGGACAAATTCCTATTTTTTACCCATTAGCCTCAATAAATTTTCGCCTATTTCAATATATTCGTCGCCCAGTTTTCTAACAATCCATTCCCTTGCGTTCTTAGACTTCAGAGTCATGTCAAGAAGCTCTTTCAAAAGCTTCCGTTCTTTCTTATCCAGCATTAATAACGCACCAGTGGTGTCATGCAGTGCCAGATTAATATCTTTTTTTTGGTTCATTTCTGCATAGTCTTATTTTTTTGAGCCGCCGCTTATCCATTTATCGATTGCCTCTTTATCAAACCTCCATACCCGACCAATCCTGATAGCTGGAATCTTACCTTCAGCGGCGTATTTACAGATAGTAATCTCATGTAGTTTTAGGTATTTTGCTAATTCTTTTGTTGTCATTATCTGTGGCATAATATAATCCTCGAAAATTGTTAAATAATACTTCAGTATTCTATAAACTTGTTATTATATATAATACGTGAAGGGTTTAAAGTCAATAAAAAATAGCAAATAAAAGATAAAATTATCCTATGTTTATAGATTTAATTTGGATTTCATTTTTACATGCTTTATTCTGGCAAATTAAGGATACAAATGGGATGAAACAAAGAATATCATGACTGGATAAAGGCATCCCTTATATCCGGTCACGGCCATTCTTTTCAAGACGACATCTATAGTATTCAGTGGATGTGGTCTTATTTTCAAGGGTTTGGCAGGCCTTTTCCTGGTGGCAACGGGAAATTCTGCCAGGGGTTCTGGCGGAGCAACCCTTGAAAATAAGACCACTGCAGGCCTGGGGTGGAATTCTTTTTGAGATGTCGTCTTTCCAAGAATAGCCGTGACCTCAGGTCATGCTATTTTGTGCTATATGGCCCATGGGGTTCTCTTTTAAGCGGCGAACTGGTTTATGTGCAATGACCCTGCACAAAACAAGACGAGGCGGGCGGATAGCCTTTTCCAGACTTGGCCGGACTCGAGAATTTTGTATTAGCTCATAAGTATTCCGCCCGCCTGGGTGGCACCTTACGTAGTTGGCATGCTGTTAATGTTTTTGCCCCTTAAAAGAGAGCCCCATGGGCCATTAAGGCACTTATGTATTTTATGTGGCGCAAGGAGAATAATCTCCGGGAAGAGCCGGTGATTTACCGGCTAGGGGTGAGGCGCCTCAGATCGTTTTTCCAGTATCTAATGATCTAATCCTCGGCTTTAAATCCTGGGTCTTGAGGTTATGAACAAGAGATTGCTCTCTATTCAAGGGTTTTGAGCTTGGTCCGGGCTGTCTCGGCCTCGGCGGAGTCGGGAAACTGTTTGACCACCTTCTGCAGAACGATCTCCGCGCTGGGCTGGTCGTCGATTTCCAGGAAGGCTATGGCCTGACGAAACATGGCATTGGGGACCTTATTCCCCTTTGGATACTCTTTTATCACATCCTGGTAGGCCAGAATGGCCTGCTTGTATCGTTCAAGGGCCATAAGGCATTCCGCGGTCCAGAATTGGGCGTTGTCCGCCAGCTCTGATTCAGGGAATTCATCCAAGAATGCTTCAAAACCCTCCATCGCCTGCTCGTATCTCTCCTCCTTGAAAAGGGAGAGTGATTTATTATACATCTCTACCGCTTTTGATTCTTGATCATCCTCCCCTATGGTTTTTCCTGTAGCCTCCTGGGCGGATTCTTCGTCTTCCTGATACTCAGGGCGCTTTTCCTCCAGATCAAAAGGCTCCAGGCCGAGGTACTCTTGTTGTTGTTTTAGCGCCCTCTCCAGGGCGGCCACTCTTTCAAGCGACGCCCGGATTTCATCCTGTGCGCTAAGGTCTCCTTCTACTATATTTTTTATAATATACTCGTTATCTTCAACGCGGCCTGAAAGATCCCTGATATCCTCCTTCAGTTGATCGATCTCCACCATTATTTCGGCCTGATTTGAGTTGACGGAGTTCAGGTCTTCGTCCACAGCCTTCTGAAGAGATGCGGTGTTCCTGTTAAGTTTGGTTATCTGATCATTGATATAGGCGAATTCTGTGTCATGAAGGCAAGAAGAGAGGAAAGGGGCCATAGAGATAATTGTCCATCCTATCAAAAAGAGGTGTATTTTATCCCTTGCGCTGTTCATCGCCTTTTCCCCCATGGCCTGCCCTGTAAGGGCAGGCGGAGAGGGCCCAATACAGGACAAAGATGTTCTCTGTCCTGGATTGGGCCGGTTCACGCTACATTAATAAGATATTATCTTTCCATCAAACTAAATTCGTCACGCCTGTTTTTTGCCCACGCCTCTTCGTTGTGTCCGGGATCAGCAGGCCTTTCTTCACCATAACTCACCGTAGAGATCCTGTCTTCCCCCACACCGAGGGCGATTAGATATTTAGCAGCGGAATTGGCCCTTCTTTCGCCGAGTGCCAGGTTATACTCATTGGTGCCCCTTTCATCACAATGACCTGCAATCCTAACACTATAATCGAGGTTGGCTTTAAGCCAAGAGGCCTTTTTGGTTAGGGTTTCCTGAGCCGATGGTTTTAATTCCGATTTGTCGAAATCAAAGCATATAAGCTCGGATTCAAAGTTGCGCATCTCCCTGGCCTTTGCCTCTGCCTCGGCCCTGGCCTTTGCCTCTGCCTCGGCCCTTTCTCGCTCGGCTGCCTCTAATCTTGCCCTTTCCTCCGCCTCGGCCCTGGCCTTTTCCTCCGCCTCGGCCCTGGCCTTTTCCTCGGCTTCCCTTTCAATGGCAGAGGGCGGTGGTGCCTCCTCCCTTACCTGTTTTTTAGCGCATGATGCAGTGAACAAGAATGACGATAAAATAAATCCTAGTATTAATAAAACGGTCATAGATCTTTTCATAGTTTTTTACCTCCTGATCATAGAATTTGAAAAACAGTAAATATAGAAACAGCCTCCTACGGAAAACCTCCTGCCTGCTTAAAAATGGTCCCTGTGGCTCTTCCCGGGATAAAGACTTAATTGAGTTTGCCCGCTTTATACACTATGTATTTTACTGTCGGCGCCCAAAAAAAACAAGAAAATTGCACGCCTTTGGCAATTTTTAATCCTGCCTGATATCTTATTTTCAAAACAGCCGTTCTATTTTTTGCCTGTCAGCTTGACCTGGGATGTCGGTTATATTCAAATATCTGAAAATAACTTAGTGCATCAAAGGCTTCGTCTTTTAACCTATCTTCGCACATTAAGAGATTGCCGAGTGCCGTGATAGTATTTGAGAGGATAAAGTGTTATAAAGAATCAGAAAGGGGACCATGACGGAGATGTATGCTCACCCTTTAAGAAGGTTATTCTATTCTGGTTTTGTCCGTTTGAATTCATGATATACAGGTGGTATCCGCCGTCCCTGTTTGAAGTAAAAGCGATATACCTGCCGTCGGGAGACCAGCAGGGATCCTCGTTATCCCTGTTGTTATAGGTTAGTCTTGTCAGATTGCTGCCGTCCGGATTAATGGTGTATATATCAAAATGACCGTCATTCATACCCGTAAAGGCTATCTTGTTTGACTTTGACCACTGTGGAGACGTACAATATTTCAGATCAAAAGTCAACCTCTCTTCGCTTCCGGTATCAAGGTCTTTTACGTAGACCTGGGGGTTTCCGGATCTGTTGGAAACAAAGGCCATTTTGGTGCCATCGGGTGAGAAGGAAGGCGAAACATCGATCGCCCAGTGGTTTGTGTAGCGTTGTATAATCTTTCCGCTCAGGTCAATGGAGTATACATCGGGGCTTCCCTGGTGGCTGAGGGTTAAGGCAAGTTTCTTACCGTCGGATGACCAGCACGCCCCGATGTTCAGGCCGGTCCTTTCCGATACCCTCCTGACCTTGCTGGATGACATATCATATAAATAGAGCATGGGGCTGCCGTCTTTATATGAGTTAAATACGATCTGCTCTCCGGTGGGAGACCATCTGGGCAGCATGGCGATGCTGTCGTCGTGAGTAACCTGTTGGACATTACCACCGTCAAAATCGCATAAATAGATCTCCTTGTGTCCTGTGAAAGCATTTACAAAGGCGAACCCCGTAAGAAACAATCCATCGTATCCTGTAATGGCGAAGACAATCTCATTTCCGATCCTGTGCATAAGCCTCCTGTAATCATCTGTCTTGCCCAGGTACCTCTTGGCCATAATCTGAGTCCCATAGTAAGCGTCGTATAACCTTACGGTTATTTCCAGGTACCCGCCGATACAGGTGTATCCGCCCTTCAACAGGAGTTCCGCGCCGATAATTGACCAGTTCTTGAAATGTATATTGTCGGAGGTTAAAAGGGGGCCGTCCTCATCTATGAAGGCCTTTTTATCCATGGGAATAAAATAACCGCTGAGATCAAGATCATAAGAAATCACCTTGGTTAGGGCTGAAGTCAATTCTGGATTCTCTCCTGAATCCGAAAAATTTTTAAAATCAGGAATGGCGATCTTGATCTTCTGGATGGAGGGTGCATTTATATCTATAAATATCCTCGCGGATCCTTCACCAGGCAGAAACAAGGTGAATACTAATAGGATCGTGGATAGAAGATTAAAATGATTCCTATTCCAAGTCTTCAAGATTAAAGTTGATTTCGATCTCTTCATGGCTCTTTGGGTATCCTTCGGGAAGGGGAGGCAAGGGATCCGATTTTTCGATTGCCTTCAATACTGATTGATCGAAGATGGTGTCTCCGGAGCGCTGTTTAAATTGGCATTCCATTATAGTGCCGTCATCTCTTACCTTCAAAAGCACTATGGCCTGTACCTTTTTAGCGTCCTGAATCGCCACAGGATATGACCAGTTGCCGTATATCCGGCCTTCAACCTCCATCTGGTATATCCTGATGGCTATGCCTGTAGGGACTCCGTCTCCTGTGCCGGCCTGCCGCCCGCTATGGACTTCAGATGTTCTCCTCAGTTCGGAGAGGGCCTTTTCAACATGGTCGCTATCCTCAGTACTTACCTCCTTTTCTATTTTTGATATGGCATTATCAATAAATTGAGAAGAAGAAACCTTTGGTTTTTCCGGTTGACTCTTTGTCCTGTTAACGGTTTTTTTAGCCACTACAAGGGGCGGTTCTTTCTCCTCAGGTGCACTGATTCGCCTGGCCTGGCTGCCTCTATCCGTAGAGGGCATTTCCTGTTTTTCATCAGCAACCGTTGTGACTTCCCCCTTGCTTTCAGCTCCCATGGAGGAGGGCATATCAACAAGATTAACCTCATATACCGTCGCCCCCTCTACTTGGTGCCAAGAGGTCGGATATTCAGGCACGAACAGTATGATGCAAAAGAAGATAATATGCACGCATATCGATAGGGTGACCATCGGAGGCCATCTAATCTCCGGCAGATTATCCGGATTTCCCGCAACCATTGTCGCTGTCATAACTCTATAAAGTTGCTGTGGTTAATAGGACATAAAACCTGACAACCCTAAACGCACTTAAAGATTAGGTTCTTCTCCCCCCGTCCTCCGTAGCACTGCGGAGGGTGGACTAATTTGCAGATGATCCAAGTATTATTATATATCCCCGAATGCGGGGATATACAGCATTTTTTCACAGATTATCAGTTTGTTTTCAGTGTGTTAGAGGGTCTTCTACATCTAATCGGTCGGTTCGGTAATCATGCCCAATTTTTCGATGCCTGCCCTTTTGGCGGCCGCCACAACCTTTAATACAAATCCATATGACAGGTCTTTATCGGCCCTGAGAAGAACCTCTTTATCTGTTCTGTATTCGGAGATGGTCTTTAGCTTTGCCTCTAGGTCCTCTAGCTCGATAATATGTCTCTCAAGGGAGATCTCGCCCTTTTTGTTCACTGTCAGTATGAGAGGATCTTCAGGAGTCTTTAACTCTTTTGTGGTGGTCTGGGGCAGAGTTACTTCCACGCCTTGAATCATCAACGGGGCTGTCACCATAAAGATTATCAACAGCACAAGCATCACATCCACAAAAGGGGTGACATTTATGTCGGACATGAATCTTTTTTCGTTGCCGTTCATAATCAGGATACCGACGTTTTACTAA
This sequence comes from uncultured Desulfobacteraceae bacterium, assembly GCA_964418945.1. GTDB lineage: Bacteria > Desulfobacterota > DSM-4660 > Desulfatiglandales > HGW-15 > CAYUYB01. The sequence continues at coordinate 3,615 of CAYQNR010000070.1, read as the reverse complement.
TTACAATCAATCCTTTCCGGTTTTAATGCCTCTTCTTATGGTTTGCCTTACTACCAGAGATAAGAAGTCCGCAGCAAACGTATCCATTTCAGATCTTAGTTGAGATGCCTTGTTATTGAAATGGTTGAAGGCAACCACAGCCGGAATGGCAGCCGCAAGACCTGCGGCCGTTGCGATGAGGGCCTCGGAGATCCCGGGAGCCACTACCGCCAAGCTCGCGGAGGCCCTTAGCCCTATTCCCCTGAAAGCTTCCATTATCCCCCACACCGTCCCGAAAAGTCCTATAAAGGGAGCGGTGTTCCCTGTTGTGGCCAGGAAGGATAGTGCCTTGTCCAGCCTGCTGCCCTGTTGAATAGTCGTCCTTTTCAGGGTCCTTTCAACGGAATCGGTAATCTCGTTCCTGGTCTGTTCCTGGTCAAAAGAAGTACCGTCGGCCTTGATCTTTCCTAAACGGATTACCTCTGAATAACCTTGCTTGAAAAGCTGCACCAGCGGGCTGAATATCAGCTCATCACATTCCTTATAGACTTCCCTTAAGTCCGAGTTGCCCCAGAAGAGATCGAGAAAATATGCCGTCTCATGTTGAGCGTTTCGGAAAAACCTCCACTTTGCGAATATAATGGCCCAGGAAACAATGGAAAAGATTATCAGAATCAAGAGTACTATCTTGACAACCAGGCTGGCATTGAAAAACATCTGAATAATATTATTTCCAAAGGCCATGTCAGCGGAAACAGATACTGTAGTGGAGATTATGGGAACGATCGATGTCATTGCCATATTGTCTAACCCCTTATCGGTGATAACCCAACACCCTTAGACCTTCTTTTATACCGGCAAATCAAGATAACTGAACTTATTCTTGTCGTCAAGGCAATTCAGCCTTCCCTGCTTCACCATCAAGGCATGATCCCTGTCCGGGCAAGGACAGAAAAAGGCGCCTTGTCCTTATAGATAATGGCGCAATTTGATAGTGAATTTTATAACTTTAAGGGGGCTTTACATAGGAGATTCTGTGTAATATATTTAAAATTTACCGGTTTCGTTATTGAAATGCGGGGCTTAATAGCTCCTACCCGGCCCGGAGGACCAGGATTTGTATATTGGCTGAAACAACCATGTAAAGATAGAGGATTGTTTAGTTGAGCAGGATTACGCGAATTATATTATGGGTTTTAGCGGCCGGATCCATCGTGTTAGTCGCTATTGGGGCAATGTTGTGGTATTTCTGGTCCAGCAATCTACCCTATATAGGTTCATTAAGGGAATACAATCCCCCTATTATTACGGAGGTATTCAGTGATGATGGGCAGGTTATAGGCAGGTTCTGGAACCAGAAAAGGATTGTCGTATCGCTTGACCAGGTATCAAAGCACTTGATAAACGCCTTTGTGGCAGCGGAAGATGGCGGATTTTTCGAGCATGAAGGGGTTGATTTTCTTGGTATTTGCAGGGCCTTTATTAAAAACCAGTTGGCCGGAGAGAGAAGACAGGGCGCTAGCACTATCACCCAGCAGGTTGCCAGGTTAATGCTCTTAAAAAGTATGGAAAAGATCTATAAGAGAAAGGCAAGAGAGGCTCTTCTCTCCATACAGATTGAAAAGAACTTCTCAAAGGAAAGGATCCTATTCCTGTATCTTAATGAGATATACCTGGGAAGTGGCGCCTATGGTGTTGAAGTGGCGGCACGGACCTACTTTGATAAAAGTGCCTCGGAGCTAAACCTCGCGGAATCGGCCATGTTAGCGGGTGTGTATGCGGCCCCCAGCAGATACTCGCCTATCAATGATTTTAACGCGGCCAAGATGCGGCAGAGATACGCGTTGAATCAGATGGTGGAAGAGGGCTTTATTAGTGAAGCCCAAAAGGTTGAAGCATTGGAGACTTCCCTCGTTATAGGTGCGGAAGAAGAAAATACCTTTCAGAAAAGCCCTTATTTTTCGGAGCATATTCGCAGATACCTTGAGCGGGAATATGGAAGAGATCTCTTATACGGGGGAGGGCTAAAGGTATATACAACAATGAACCTGGGCATGCAGGAAAAAGCCCGCGAGGCATTGGAAAAAGGCCTTCTTGAACTGGATAAGAGGGAGGGATACAGGGGACCAATCAGGTCCCTTTCACCTGAAGAGATAGAAGCATTTAATGAGGAGGCAGAGGAGGAATCGCGCCTTGATCCCCCTGAGATTGGCTGGATTGTTCAGGGAGTTGTGGAGGAGGTGGATGATCAAAATAATCAGGCTACTATAACTATTGGCAGAGAATCGGGACTGCTCCCCTTGTCGGATATGGAATGGGCTAGGAAACCTGATCCAGAGGAAGCCTATTATGAAGCCACTGTCAAACGTGTAGGAAAGGTCCTAAAACGGGGAGATATTATTCTATGCCGGGTAATGGAGAAGGCTGAACCCCCATATAGCTGGATGCTTTCCCTGGAGCAGGAGCCTGTGGCCCAGGGTGCTGTTTTTGCAATGGAAGTGGGGACCGGCAGGGTTAAGGCCATGGTCGGGGGCAGGGATTTTTCCGTGAGTCAGTTCAATAGGGCGATCCAGGCCAAGCGCCAGCCAGGCTCCGCTTTCAAACCTGTCATTTACTCCGCCGCTCTTGACAGCGGGATGACTCCTGCTACAGTGATCCTTGATGCTCCCTATGTATCCGGCATGGATCCGGAGGAGGAGGTGTGGAGACCTAGGAACTATTCCGATACCTTCTATGGCCCCACCCTTTTCCGCACCGGACTGATCCTGTCAAGGAACGTGATAACGGTAAAGATCTTACAGACTATAGGTGTAAACAATGTGATCAATTATGCCAGGAGGATGGGAATAGAATCTGATCTTAGTCCAGATCTTTCTCTGGCCCTTGGCTCATCCGGACTTTCTTTGCAAGAGATAATCACGGCCTACTCGGTTTTTGCCAATGGAGGTCTATTGGTCAAGCCTTTCTTCATAGAGAGGATAGAGGACCGGAGGGATATGATACTGGAGGAGAATCAGCCGTCCTTTAAAGAAGCCATTCCTGAAGATACCGCATATGTAATGACCGACCTGCTGAAAGGGGTCATTAACGAAGGGACAGGCTGGAGGGCGAGGGCGTTAAATAGGCCGGCGGCGGGAAAGACAGGCACTACCAATGACCTGAGAGACGCATGGTTTGTAGGATATACTACCGATCTGTTAACCGGCGTATGGGTAGGCTATGATGATCGAAGACCTATGGGTAAAGGAGAAACCGGTTCGAGGGCGGCCAGTCCCATATGGGTTTATTTTATGTCAGAAGCCCTTAAGGACCGCCCGGTGGAAGACTTTATAGCCCCTGAAAGCGTTGTTTTTGCCAATATAGACGCGGAAAAGGGCCTACTGGCCAGCCCTTATTCAGAGGAGACGGTATTTCAGAGCTTTAAGGAAGGTACGGAGCCCAAAGAACACACCCCAAGACCGGATGCTGCCAAATCAGGGCAATTCCCCCAGTTTGATATGGATTTTGCGGAGTGACAGAAAGCATCTTGGCGGGACGTTGTTGACTAGCTTAACTAATTCATTCCACCCTATTCTTTTCTGGTCATTATTTTTGAAATCGCAGGAGTTGATACTCCCAATTGTCTGGCTGATTCCG